>CAZYYI010000175.1:0-1551 GCA_964651835.1 uncultured Lachnospiraceae bacterium | reverse complement strand
ACAATAGCGCCGCGGACTATCTCGCCGTTCTCAAATTCGCCTTGATGAAGGGTGCCGTCAGCGAAGGCCAGCGTTCCGTCAAGATATGTATCATCCTGGAAGGTGCCCTCGTAATAGTTGTAAACGCTGCCCTCCGGAAACTCCAGCTTGCCCGCTCCGCACTTCTGACCCTTCAGAAAATCGCCCGTGTAAACGGAGCCGTCGGCGTAGGTGTAAGCGCCCGCGTACCACTCGCCGTTCTTCCACTCGCCGTAGTATCTCTCGCCGGAGGCGTACTTCATCTCGCCCTCGCCGTGGGGCTTCATATCACTAAGTGAACCGTTGTACACGTTTCCGTCCTTGTACGTGACGGTGCATTTCTTCGGAGCGCCCGCGTCAAAATCGCCCGTGTACTCGCCGTCGGCAGTGTAGAGCGTTCCCGCTCCGGCGTACACATCGGCGGCGAAAGCGCCCTTGTAAACGAGCATCCCGTCCCCCGCGTACAGTTCTCCGTCACCGGAGCGGACTCCGTCTGAGAACGCACCTGTATAGTAGGAGCCGTCGGCATAGGTGTATGTGCCGTACTCGAAGGAATCGTCCTTCCACAGTCCGTCAAAGCTCTTTCCGTCGGGATAGACGATCTTGCCGTGACCGGATCGTTTTCCGTCCGCCAGATCGCCCTTGTAGGTCGCTCCGCTGTAGTAGATAATAGTACCCTTTACCGCTTCTCCGTCGCTGTCAGTCTCCTCCACAGTAAGCAGATCAGTCTCGGCGCTTCCCCCGCCGTTCATTAGAATAGTCTCCGGCACAGTCTCATCGGGAACGATACCGGTGTCTCCCGTCAGCTTCGGAGCGAGAATCGCCACAGCGGCAACTACCGCCACCACAGCCACAGCACCCGCAGCTATCGCCGCCACAGGGGGATTTTTCTTCGCCGCAGCTTCGGCCGCAGCGGTATCAGCAGCCCTCTCCTCCGCCGGAGCATCGGCAGCAGCCTTGACCGCTTCCTTTTCGTCTAAAGTCTCACGCACCGCATCGGCAATAGCCGCCGCGCCCTTGTCAGTCTCTTTCTCCACGGCGCAGCCGCAGGAGGGGCACCAGGTCGCTCCCTCGGGTATAAACGATCCGCATTTTTCGCATTTCATGGCATTCTCCATTCCGCCGATATGGCTGTCAGATTTTATAAGGCCTTGCGGCACCGGATTACATACTTATTCAATTTATTTTATCATATTATCCCGTCAAGTTCAATGCGTTATATCGATTTTTCCCGATTTTTTTAAGAGGTGGCGCATTTAAACGGCAGCGGGAACGGATTAAAAAAAGCGAGGATCAACACCCTCGCCCAATTTGTTTCCCGATAATTCTTGACAATATTCCCTCGCCTGTGCTACAATAATCCCGTAGGAGCTGCCAAACGGTGGCGGTCGCTTCCCTCTTCTCAGAAGGGAGCATATTTCTTTTTGTATCTCCCTTTGTATACCGAGGGGAGGTGGTAGTATGTACATAACCATGGAACAGCTTGTGCTGTTGGCTTCTTTTATAGTTGCCCTTCTCGCTTATGTCGACAAT
>CAZYYI010000174.1:0-1587 GCA_964651835.1 uncultured Lachnospiraceae bacterium | reverse complement strand
AGATGCTGAAAAAATACTACAGCAAACTGGAAAAGCAGGAGGCTGAGGAGAGCGGCAAAACCGATCAGAACAAAGCCGGAAAAGTAAAGGACGCCGCTTCCGCATCGGCAGCGAAATCACTTTATAAGTCTGCATCGACCCTCGAAGGCCTAAATTACGATGACCGCAGCGAGGAGAATATCGCTAAGATCACGGATGCCGTGTCCGCTTTTGTAAAGGACTATAACAGCCTGATGAAGAGCGCGGATAAGAGCAAAAACTCCAACGTGCAGAAGCAGGCGGAGTCCCTTTATAACAACTATTACGCAAACTACAAGCTCTTCTCCAAGGTTGGCATCACCATGAATTCTGACAAGACCCTTTCCTTTGATCAGGATACCATGAAGACCGCTCTCGAGGATACCGAACACGGAAAGGGCGCAACGGTGAAGACCCTGTTCGGCGGCATCGGTTCCTTCGCCGATAAGGCCATGAACAAAGCCAGCCAGATCTACCGGGCGGCAGGAGACGGCGAGTCAGTCACCTCCTCCAAGGCAAAGTATGCCGGCACAAGTTCCTACACCTCGAGTGCGACCACTTCCGCTACCAAAAAGGAAGACGAGAATAAGACGGTGACGGACGCAAGTTCTGCGGCAGCGGCAAATACACTCTACAAGTCCATCGAGAATCTGGGCGCCATGGATATTTCCAACGGCAACAAGGAGGAAGTCTACAAGGCATTCAATTCCTTTATCAAGAACTACAACGACCTCATCAAGAACACGGCGAAGAGCAAAAACTCCAACGTGGTCAATCAGGCAAATTACTTAAAGAGCATTGTCAGCAACAACAGCTCCGCCTTCTCCAAGCTGGGCGTCACGATCAATTCCGACAAGACCCTGACCCTTGACGAGAAGAAATTTATGGACGCTGACATGAGCGGCGTCAAAAAACTCTACAGCGGCGCTTACTCCGTTGCTGAGAAAATGACTGATAAGGTCAACAGCATCTACCGCTATGCTACGCAGGGCGAAACCCTGAATAAGAAGACCTACGACAATGCCGGCAGCGGTGTGGGTGCGCCGACCATGGGCTCCATGGTGGATGCGATCTTGTAATATGCAGATTCACTATTTCTGAATAAACCATTATATAACAAAGGACGGAACCCGGTTGGCTCCGTCCTTTTCTTTTTCCACTCGCCGCGCGGAAAATCTATGGAAAGATTTTAAAGTCAGTTTCTGATCGTTTCTATGATATTCTGCTTTTTCAGCGCGCTTGCCGAAACCCGCACCGTTCCCCCCATGACAAGAAAGGATATTACAATCGTTATCAGAATGGCCGCCCACGGCCAATGAAACGGAATCGGAAACAGCTTTTTTACACAGCGCGCCATAATAAAGACGATGCACATACCGATCGGAAGGCCGACGATCAATGCTTTCCCCGCGCAGAGGATGCTTTCTATCGTAAGCATCTTCCGTATCGATTCAGATGGCATCCCGACACTCTGTAAAACCGCAAACTCTCTCGCCCTTAATTTGATCTGGAAGCTGACAGTGCTTATGACATTCAGCACACCGATCAGCCCCAACAGAAAAACAAATG
>CAZYYI010000173.1:0-1589 GCA_964651835.1 uncultured Lachnospiraceae bacterium | reverse complement strand
ATCCGGATCGGATAGAATCGAACGGAGCAGTAAAAAGGCAGGGGATTTTGAAAGGAGGAGAATGGGTTACACTGAGGGCCTTCATTAAGGACAAGCAGCAGGAGGTTAATGATGTTTTTGAATTAAGCGTTTTTCTGTTGCCGGAAACTTTAACTGAGGAAGAAATCTTTTTCAGGGAATTGGAAAGTGAACTGGTCAGGGAAGAAATGGAAGGCGACAGTAAGAAACAGCTTATTCTGCCTCAAAAATTAGATGGAAAGTTAATCAATTGGAAAGAGCAGAAAAAAGAATATATTTTTTTGATTTTTCTGTTGTTTTTGCTGGGAGCCGTTATTGCCGGAAGAGGTATGGACAGGGATCTGAAAAAAAGCATTCAAAAGAGAAACGGACAACTAATGGCTGAATATGCAGGATTTGTCAGTATGCTGCGGCTATATTTGATGGCCGGTCTTACCATAAGAAATGCGTTTACCAAAATAGCGGACAATTATGAGAAACAGAAAAAAACGCAAGGAAAAAAGTATTTATACCAAGAGATAAAGACACTTTGCTATCAACTGGAAAATGGTATGGAAGAAGAACAGGTATACCAACAATGGGGGCAAAGATGCGGAGAAATGAGATACCGCCGTCTCAGCTTTTTGTTGGGAGTTCATTTAAAGCAGGGAAATAGTCAGCTTATACAGCTTTTGGCACAAGAGGCTTACACGGCACAGGAAGACAGAAGAAATTATGCACGAAAAATAGGGGAGGAGGCGGGAACGAAATTGCTGCTTCCGATGATTATGATGCTGGCGGTGGTCATGATGCTGGTACTTTTACCGGCGTATATGGGATTTGGAAACATATAAAGTAACAAGATGAAAAAACTAAAAGTTAAAAGTAGGAAAGGAGTTTTCGATGAAAAAAGAAATAAAAAAATTATTTGAATGGAAAAAAAATAACAGAGGAATGGGAACTGTGGAAATGATCTTAATTATTGTGGTTTTAATTGGATTGGTTTTGATTTTTAAAACACAAATACAGGAACTGACACAAATTATTTTTGAAAAAATTGCAGCAGACAGTTCTGCAATTCTGGCTTGATGAAGGGGTACCTGACCGTATTTCTTGCCTTATCTTTGTCTGCATTAACCGGATTTATTTTGTTCCTGACTTTTTGTGCGATAAGGAACGGAGAAAAAGTCAGGTTTGAGTGTGCGGCGGATACCGGAATGAATGCGGTTCTTTCAGAGTATCATACGGAACTTTTTGATAAATATGGACTTCTTTATATCGATGCGTCCTATTTAGGTGAAAATCCGTCAGAAGAAAACGTGGAGGAGCGTTTACGGTTTTATATAGAAAGAAATACAGATCATATTTATAAGAAAAAGAATGCTCCATGGGGCTGCATTCAAACCAAAGATGTGGAAATTATTTCATTTGAAACCGCAGCGGCAGGAAAAGGACTGTCAATGCGAAGCCAGGCGATAAATTACATAGAAGATACAGGGGTAGTAAAAGAAGAGACTTTAATCTTATCCTGTATAGATCAATTGATGGAATTGGATGCCCTGGATCCGCTTTGTGAGTGGGGCAATGTTATG
>CAZYYI010000172.1:0-1594 GCA_964651835.1 uncultured Lachnospiraceae bacterium | reverse complement strand
GGTTGTGTCATGGGTGGCAATTATACCAATGCTAAATCCATTCGGTTTGGGAAAAGTGAGTATGTAGTCATGGAAGATGAACAGTTAAAGATCGATTGTATACTGGAACCAGCCAATGTCATTTCTCAGGTGAATACCTATAAGAGCAGCAAAGAAGAAATTGCAACCGTTTCTTCCGATGGAACGATAACAGGGCATAAAGTCGGGAAAACCTATATCACGGCGTATTCACACAATGGGTTATCGGTTCGTGTACCAGTGCGTGTTGTGGACAATGCAAAGTATGCAGAAAGAATCCCTGTGACTTGTTTTCACCGGGTCGTATCGGATTCTCTGAAAAAAAGTAAATTTTCGAATAATGAATGGGTAGCAGCTGTTAGTGATTTTGAAAATCAAATGAAATATTTGTATGAGAATCATTATAACACACTGACGTTAGATGAATTTTACGCCTGGCATCAGGGAAAAAGAAAGCTCCCGGCCCGGTCCATTGTTTTGACATTTGATGACGGAGATTACGAATTTTATCATATCGTATATCCGATTCTGAAAAAATATAATTTCAAGGCAACTATGTTTATCGTAGGTTCCCGTACCGGAGAAACGACGGAAGAATATAAAGATGTGGAAACCAGTTATTATCTCGGATGGGATAAAATTAATGAGATGAAAAAAGAATATCCGAATATATCCTTCCAGAGCCATACGTATAATATGCATTATGCGCGCAAGCAACTGGCTGTTTATGAGTTGTCACTGGCACAGATCTATCAGGATTTTGAGACAAATCGACTCAATGGGATTGAAAATAAGAATACCTATCAATATGTTGCGTATCCATTTGGGGGTTTTCATGATGATGTTGTTTATTGTGCGAAGAAGTTCAAATATAAACTGGCCTTTGACTTTGGACCGGGAAGAATGGCGACAAGGGATGACAGTATCTATCATATTCCGCGAACAAAAATCAATGGACAAGCTACTTTGGAAGAGTTTATAAAACGTGTTTCTTCTGGTGTGGGGGTGAAATAAATGAACCGGATTGCAAAATGGGACAATGCGAAGCTGGTGTTGATAACCCTGGTGGTTATTTGCCATTTCTATGAAAATTACCTGGGAAGTTCGGATCTCGTGAATTCCCTGTTCTTCTCGGTATATTCCTTTCATATGCCTGCATTTTTTCTGATATCCGGTTTATTCGCAAAGAAGACGGTGAATGAAAAACGGATTGAGAAAGTGACACCGTATTTGCTGCTTTATCTTTTTACTAAGTTTTTGGGCTGGGTCGTTCTTCGAATCATTCAAAAAGATGGGTATGTTCCGAATAACTTATTCCGTGAGTCTGGCGTGGCGTGGTTTATTTTGGCATTGTTTTTCATGTACGTGATTACATTTTACATGAAACGCTTCCGACCGGTTTATGTATTCACGGTATCCATTTTAGTTTCTATGCTGGCAGGATATACAAATGGAGATATTAACGTATTTTGCTGGCTCCGGGTTGTAGTTTTTTACCCATTCTTTTATGCCGGTTACGCCATATCGGTAGAAGATCTGGCGAAATGGATGGAATCCAGAATACTAAAAATCATTT
>CAZYYI010000171.1:0-1600 GCA_964651835.1 uncultured Lachnospiraceae bacterium | reverse complement strand
TAATGTTTCATAATTTCTAAAATCAGCCAATTCAAGAGATTTAATGACCATTATAAATTTTCAACCCAACAGCCTTTCTGACTTTCAATTAATTAATTAACTGTTATTTTTATCTGATTTCCATTATATTCAATAATATATCCATCATAAAGCTTTTTGCCTCTTTGCGTTTGTAACTGGCCATTTACTTTTACCTGACCATCCTGAATTACAAATTTAGCATCAACACCTGATTCTGCTAAACCGGCAAGCTTAAGTGCCTGCCCTAATTTAATAAAATCATCCTTTAAATAAATTATTTCCATTTTTTCCTCTTTTAAACGATTTAAAATAATATAATATATCTAAAAACTATGATACAGTAGTAAAATTGACAGGAAGAATCAGATAAATATATTTTTCTGCAACATCTCTGATAAAACAGGGAGCCTTTGGATTAACAAGATATATATCAATCTGTTCATCATCAATGACACGCAGGGCATCTATCATAAATTTAGGATTAAATCCTATCATGATATCTTTACCTTGCTTGGAAATATCTATTTCTTCATTCATACTTCCTACAGTGGAATTAATCTTAAGTTCCATCATTTCATCATTAATTGTGATAATGATGGGCTTTTTATCTCCTTCCTTTACAAGGAGAGTTGCCCTGTCGATACATTCAAGCAGCTCTCTTTTATTAATCGTTACCTTTGTTTCATAATCGCTGGAAAGCATCTGGTCGATTCTGAAATATTCACCTTCAATAAGCCTAGAAACAACAGTTGTATTATCAAACTCGAAAATAATATGTTTTCCGGTAAAGAAAATACTTACATCTTTATCCGTATCTCCCGAAACAATCTTACTTACTTCATTTAAGGTTTTGCCTGGAACTACAACTTTTCTTGAAGGATAGCTGTCTTTTAATACTATCTTACGGATAGAAATTCTATGGCCGTCTAAGGATACTACTTTAAGTTCATTTCCATTTATTTCAAACAACTCACCTGTCATCAGTTTGTTGTTATCATTATCTGCAATAGAAAAAATAGTCTGCCTTACAACTTCCTTCAAGGTAAATTGTGAAACCACAATGGAATCAATTCTTTCGATGGAAGGTAAATAAGAGAAATCTTCACCTGATTTTCCTATAATTGTAAATTTTGCCTTTTCACAGGTTATATTTGTTTTAAAAGAAGAATCTGTTTCGATGGTAACATCGTTGTCAGGAAGTTTTCTAACAATATCAAGAAGTATTTTCGCATCAAGAGCAATCTGACCTTTTTCTACAATTTCTCCTTCTATAATCGTTTCTATGCCAAGTTCCATATCATTCGCAGTCAATTTAATTTGATTATCTGTAGAATCTATAAGAATACATTCTAAAATAGACATAGTTGTTTTGTTAGGAACTGCTTTGGACACGATCTGAACACCATTTAATAAATTCGATTTGCTGCATACTAATTTCATTTGCAAATTACTTCCTTTCTTTTTGTTTATGAGAGTAATGTTTTTGGTTTGCGATTGAAGCCTATTTATATATAATTTATTTCATAATATAAATAATAATAAGTGTTAATATGTGTATAACTCTTTTATTATACTATTT
>CAZYYI010000170.1:0-1606 GCA_964651835.1 uncultured Lachnospiraceae bacterium | reverse complement strand
AGACAATCTACGTGACCTGGGATCATCAGTCGCTCAACACCAACTGGAAGTTCACGTCAACCGGCATCCGCATGGTGACGGGCGGCGGCAATCCGGCCCCCCTGGAATACCTCACCTTCTATAAAGGCGCCCCGTCATTCAAATAACTTCCCTCCTTGAGTAATGAAAAAGGGTGCATCCTCTGGAGGACGTGCCCTTTTTGTTCGCGCGACATGGGCATAATTAGGGTTGCCAACCCGATGTTCATCGTTGTTATTTTAGCAAGTCTTGAAATGCCCTGCCCATTTCGGGATTATATTCTTCATATATTTTGATAAGCTCGTCGAACTTATCAGAGTAAGTAGTCTGCAATTTTTTAAGGAGTGATTTAGCTTCATTTACTTTGCCGAGTTGAATGTATGCTTCGGCTAAATCAAAAAAAACGCCCCATTGCATCTGAGGATTATCGGCGCTTTGAGTCAGCAGATAATCAACTTTAGGAGCGACAAGAGAAATGACACCGGCAAAATCATTGGAGCGGTTGCGAGCGTTGGCATCCATTCCCATTGCGCTTGCAAAGGTGTAAACTTCGGTTTCAGGAATAAGGGGATAGATGCGTTGAGCGGTAGCTGAAGTATTAGCAAGATTATCGCTTATGAAATAAAGATACTCCATGTGGCCCAGAGTTTCAAGGTCATTCGGGTTCTTTTCAAGAAGCTTTTCCCATAATTCAACGGCTTTTGCCAAGAGTTTAGACGAATTATCGTAGCCCTTTTCAGCCTCGTGCAAAAGTCGACCTGCTGCCCATTGGTAGAAAGGAGTCTGATACTCATAATCAGCTGCCATCAACTTGTCTATTCGGTCAAGAAGGGAAAAGTCATTGGGATTGATATTGAAGCATTCTTTGTAGTACTGAAAAGCGTGTCCGACATTACCATCTCTTTCTGCCTGCTGTCCAAGTTCAAGAAATTGGTTGAAGTCAGATTGATCACGTTCCGAAAGAGCAGGTGCCGAGTTATCTGGTAACTTAAAAGAGATGGGAAGTGTGTACCAAACATCCACATTCTCATCGCCGAGTTTACCCGGTTTCCAATCAGGTAAAAGACTTACCACACGGATAGACTCTGCGTCAAGTAGAGGATGAACCGGGTTTACGACTTCAATATTACCGACCTTACCATTTTTGAATACAGTGAATCTTACTAAGACACGACCTTGAATTTCCTGCATAGCACATTCGTTGGGATAGACAATGTTTTGAGAGAGGAACTGCATCAAACCGTCTATTCCACCGGGAAATTCGGGCGCTTGGTCTAACTGTACGAGTTCATGTATGTCGGAGGTGGCGTTATCATCGACAATAACTAATTCGGTTACTCTCTCCGTATTTTGCTGAGCAAAAGCGCAAGCATAGAAGATTGTAGCAACCGCTGCTAAAACAAGTTTTTTCATAATCAATATCTATTTTATAGTCGCCCGTGGGTGGTTGCGGGTATTTGTTGTGGTGGTTTAAGATATAAATTGGCGGAGAGAGGTCGACGAGCCAAGAGAGGGGGTTAGACACCGAGGACAATGGCGGGGTCGATTTTGAGTTCTTTGGAGATGCGGCGGCCGACTTTAATGGTCG
>CAZYYI010000169.1:0-1613 GCA_964651835.1 uncultured Lachnospiraceae bacterium | reverse complement strand
TGTGACACAAACAAAATCTTTCATTCGTTTGGTGGAAAGTGGTCTTTCTCTTTAATAAACAAAAAGATAATAACATAATCTAAGCACATTGTCAACAGATTTTTAAAAGTTTGATTATTTTTTTATTATATCTTTTTTGTATCTATATCTTCTTTAATAATGCTATACGCTGCGTCAAAGGTTAAATCTTTAACTTCTTCGCCATTTCTCTTTCTGAGTGAAACTTTATTTGAGTTCATTTCGTTTTCACCAAGAATAATCATATAAGGCACTTTTTCCATCTGAGCCATACGAATTTTGTAACCAATACGCTCATCACTATTATCAGTTTCAACGCGAATGCCAAGATTATCAAGTTTTTCTGCAACGCTATTTGCGTAATCTGCAGTTTTTTCAGAAATTGAAATAACTTTTGCTTGAACTGGGCTAAGCCAAGCCGGGAACGCACCAGCAAAATGCTCAGTGATGATACCGATAAATCTTTCAAACGAACCGAGGATTGCACGATGAATCATTATAGGACGCTTTTTGCTTCCGTCGCTATCGATATACCACAAATCAAAACGCTCTGGAAGTTGGAAGTCAACCTGTATAGTTCCAGTTTGCCATTCTCTGCCAAGACAGTCTTTCATTTTAATATCAATCTTTGGACCATAGAAAGCGCCGTCACCTTCATTGATACGATACTTACCTTCACCGCAAATGCTATTAAGAACTTCTTTAAGTTCTGCCTCTGCTTGATTCCAAGTTTCAATCTCACCCATAAAGTCATTTGGTCTGGTTGAAAGTGTGAGTTCATAAGGAAGACCAAATACATCATAGATATTTTTTGCAATATCCAAAATTTGTTTAATTTCACTGCCGATTTGGTCCCCGCGAACATAGTTATGTGAGTCATCTTGGCGGAACATACGCACTCTGAACAAGCCGTTAAGTTGACCTGATTTTTCATTTCTATGGATAACATCAATATCGTTAAGTCTGATTGGAAGGTCTTTATAACTTCTTACTTTGCTTTGATAAATTTTGATTGAGTTTGGACAACTCATTGGCTTTAATGCTTGCTCATTGCCATCGCTATCAGTCAAAACAAACATATCTTCTTTATAGTGATCCCAGTGACCTGAAGTTTTCCAAAGTGCACTAGAGTTTACTTGAGGTGCAGAAAATTCTGTATAACCTTGTTTTTTATGCAAGCCTCTCCAATAATCAATCAAAGTATTCATCATTGTAAAGCCTTTTGGTAGCCAGTACGCCATACCTGGTGCTGTTTCATCAAAGAAGAATAATTCAAGTTCTCTGCCAAGTTTGCGATGGTCACGCTTCATAGCTTCTTCAAGATTTTTGAAGTATTCATCAAGTTCACTCTTTTTGTCAAATACAACGCCGTAAATACGGGTAAGCATTTTATTTTTGCTATCACCTTTTAGGTATGCACCAGAAATTTTGGTAAGCTTGAATGCCTTTACCATTCCAGTAGATTTAAGATGTGGACCTCTACAAACTTCAGTGTAGTCACCTTGAGTGTAAGTTGTGATTGGTGCGTCATCATCAAAACTTTCAATAAGTTCAACCTTATAAGGCTCTTTTGCTTCTTTCATAAGCTTGATTGC
>CAZYYI010000168.1:0-1639 GCA_964651835.1 uncultured Lachnospiraceae bacterium | reverse complement strand
CAATTGGCAAGAGTGGTCAAAATGTTAGACTTGCTGCAAGACTTACTGGTTGGAAAATTGATGTTAAAAGTGAGTCAAAAGCAAGCATTGATGCTGAAATTGAAACAAACCATACTGATGTTGATGATATTGGTGGTATCTTTGGTGGAACTGAAGATATCAACCTTGATTAATTGGAGATATTATGCAAAAATCATTACCGCTTAGAAGTTGCATAGTTTGTAGAAAAAAAGCAGATAAGTCAAACTTTATCAAACTTGTTAAAAATAGCAAGGGTGAAATATCTGTTGAATCAGATGTTAAATTTGAAGGAAGAGGGGCTTATATATGCTCAGAACTTGATTGTATTAGTAAAGCTAAAAAAACTAAAGCTATTTCAAGGGCATTCAAAATGCAAGTTGATGATAGTATTTATCAGAGGTTAGAAGATGAGTTTAAAAGAAGACAAAATTAAAACTTATCTTGGCTTTGCGGTAAAGTCTAGAGAATTTATTTTGGGCGTAGATGACATAATTAAAAGTAAAAGTGTAAAAGTAATATTAGTTACTGATGAATTGTCTGAGAATACGCTTAAAAAGTTAAATGATTTTGCAAATAACAAAGAGATAAAAATTATAGTTATTTCAAGTGCTATTATAAATGAACTGTTTGGTGAAAAAAATATAAAAGCACTTGGAGTTACAAATAAAAATTTAGCAGATGCTATAATTAATTTATAGAAATTTTGGAGGAAACCTTGATTAAAACAGAAAATAACAAAAATGCAGACTTTTCAAACATTCGTGAAGTTCAAAATATTATTAGGTCTAATAGTATTTCTAACCTTGCAATTAATTTGAAAAATTCAAAACAAAAATTAACTGCTTTGTCAGCAAAACTTGCTGAAATTCGTAAAACTGCTTCAGTGACTGAAAGTGCTACAAACCAAGAAAAACCTGTAGTAAGTCCAGTTGCTCAAAAGACTGAAGAGGTTAAAAAACCAGCAGTGGCTCAAGGGCAAGCAAGTCAAAAGCAAAATAATTTTAATAATGCCGGTTCTAAAGATACTGGTTTTTCTCCAAGAAATAATAACAATAATAATCAAAGATTTGAAAGAAATAATAGTTTTGGTCAAAAACAAGGCGGCTTTGCAAACCGCAATCAAAATGGCGGAAACCAAAATGGTAGCTTTGGCGGAAACAACAAATTTAATCATTTCACACCAACTGGCACTAGAAGATTTGAAAATAATACTGGTGATAATAGACAAAACTTCTATAATGGCGGCGCAAATAATCGTGGTGGAATGGGTGCTAGACAAGGCATGGGTGGTGCTTCAAGACCATTCGGACAAAATGGAGCAAGCAATGTTCCAAGAATGCCAAGACCTACCGAAAGCTTTAGTGCAAGCACTCTTGCAAAAACAAATAATAGAGCTCCTCAAAAGAAAAAGAATAATTTTGAGAGAAGCGATGAAAAGAAGACTTTAAACAAAAAAGCACTTCTTCTTCGTGGTTATGCTAGTGAAAATGGTATTGAAGAGAGTGAACAAAACGATCAAGTTATGTATAAAAAGCACGTTAAACGTGCTAAAGAAGAAGCACCTGCAAGAGTTGTTCAAAAAATCGACCACGCAGTTATCACTACTGATAATTTGACA
>CAZYYI010000167.1:0-1660 GCA_964651835.1 uncultured Lachnospiraceae bacterium | reverse complement strand
GGAACTTTGCGGCAGCCAAACCGATAGAGTCAGACTCGAAATGCCTCAGCACATTTTCAAGGTTCCGACGGTTATCTCCGGCCATCTCCAACGCCTGCTCCAGACCGCTCTCCCCACTTCGCCGGCATCCAGCCACAGCCACCAAAGACAGCAGAAATAGCAGTGCAAATAATAAACAGGGATAAATATTTTTATCAATGTCCTTAGGTAGAAGAGGATTCATAAGATATTATATAATTTGGAGATGGAAAGAGACAAGAGGTGTTTTACTTGGTATATATAATTTAGTTGGGTTGCATAAGGCAATCTACTATAGGTGAGGCATCATAAGTTTTCAGTACATCTTCCTGCTCATCGACTACATAAAGAATCTTTTCATCGAAATCCAGATCAAAAGCAAGTATGTAGCCCGGGATACGAAACCTGTACTTGGGTTGGCCGTCCCAATCGAAAAATTGGAATTCCGATTGGATCTCTTTGCCCATCATCCTTTGAAGATCAGTTGCCCCGGAATAGACGGCTCCGAATCCATAAGGCCATGCCGAAACAGTGACATAATTCTCTTTCCTGTTTGGACCCTTGTAACTGTCCTCTTTTTCTGACAGATCATCAAGCTTGTCTCCCACACATATCGTTTTACCGTTAGTGCCATCACCGGAAATAATGTTGATCTGGTTAAGATATCCCATGGCCTCCACAAATTTGTCGGCAGTCGGATCATAGCGTGTAACTCTCGAAAGTAAGTTAATGTGGCCGTCGTCTTTAACTTTCACAGTATCCAAAGCTGATGCACATTCAAAGGTACCTTTTTCTCCGGATCTAAAAATGATCCTATTGAACCCACGCATATCAGCGTGAGGTTGAGAGACAAGGTAAGAGTCGGGACCACTAACAATTACATCCCAAGAAGAATTATCAATTTCATCATTATGTATATAGGGAGTGAGATAATCTTTATTCCCGTCTTTACATTTCTGTAAATTTAATTTAAGGATTCTGTGATTGGCAATGTCTGGAATCAATGCACAAATGCTATCGGTTATCAGGCCAAAGTATGCGTTTGAACATGGGCGTAAGTATATGAACTGGTCAGGACCGTCACCAACTGAAAGAAAATTACCGATATGTTGCTTACTGGTTTTGTCATAAATACTCCAATATGTCTTGTGGCCAATTATTAGGAGAGAATCAAGCACCTTAATGGAGTTGATTCCGATCTCTTCGTTTGGAAAGCAAGCAATTTGCTTAGGAGCATCGCTTAACTCAAATTGGTCCACCATTACAGGAACGCCAATATGCAGAGGAGAGAGATCCTCCTCTGCATACAGGAATTCAGAAAGCCTATACAAAGGCTAAAAAGAATTATACTCCTTATTTTCATTTATTTTATGGTTTAGGACATACGTCTTTTGGTGAATACCAAGTGTCAGTGCCATCTACATAATCACAAATGGGACAATAGCACACTTTGCATCCATCTTTGGAGGTAATGGAATTATAACAGTCTTTTTTAGTTTCCGAGCCTGTTTCGGTGCTGGTTAGAGCCTCGAGGTTCTGCATCTGGAGAGGTGTGAGTGCGGTGTCGGAGGTCTGATTAGACAATCTCAGACCGAATGCGCATGCAGCCACGGCCATGAACGCAACTCCGAAGAAAAATTTC
>CAZYYI010000166.1:0-1660 GCA_964651835.1 uncultured Lachnospiraceae bacterium | reverse complement strand
CCGACCAACTTTGAAATTACCGAAAAAGCCAAGTCAAGAATAAGTTTAGAAGACGATATACCACACATTGCAACAGGTGAATATAATAAGAGTAGCGAACGTCAAATAAAGTTACAAAAATATAACAATTCTATAGCTATTTTAGATGAATATAAAAATATGCTTCCATTTTCACTTACACTAGACCAAACAAAAGCGCTTTTTGAAATAGAAAAGGATATGTCATCAAAATTTGCTATGAATAGATTGCTACAAGGTGATGTTGGTTCTGGAAAAACTGCCGTTGCATTTGCAGCAGCATTTTTAGCCGCAAAAAATAATTATCAAGCTGCAATAATCGCTCCGACTGAAATATTAGCAGTTCAACACTACGAAAAGGCTAAACAGTTATTTAAAAATAACAATTTTGAAATAGTATTACTTACTGGCAGCACTACAAAACTTGAAAAGTATGAAATTTTACAAAAAATCAAGAGTGGAGAGTCAAAAATCATAATTGGCACACACTCATTACTTTCAGACGAAGTTGAGTTTAATAGTTTAAGTTTCATAACTATTGATGAACAACATAGATTTGGCGTTGAACAGCGTAAAAAGCTGAAAAATAAAGGTTTCACACCTGATGTTTTGGTTATGAGTGCAACTCCTATACCACGCTCACTTAGCCTTGTTATTTATGGCGATTTGGATATTACTACAATTTCATCTCGTCCTAAAACTCTTAATATAACTACAAACTTAGTAAATTCTTCTAAGTTTGATGATATGTGGAATTTTATTGATAATAAAATAAATACAGGTTCAAAAGTTTATGTTGTCTGCGCAAAAATAGATGAAGAACTTGATGATGAAAGTGACCAAGTATTTTCAGCAAATTCAATGTACAAATTTTTATCAGCTAAATTTGGTGATAGTGTAGGGTTATTACACGGAAAACTTGCCAAATCAACTCAAAATACTATTATCGATAACTTTAAAACTGGTAAAATTAAAATGCTTGTTTCAACCACTGTTGTTGAAGTTGGTGTTGACATACCAGATGCTGATATTATTGTAATTGCAACACCAGAAAGATTTGGACTGGCAACTCTTCACCAGCTCAGAGGAAGAGTAGGAAGACAAGGACAACAGTCTTTCTGTTTTTGTATGGCAACTAATCTTAATGAAAAATCTTACGAACGCTTAAAATTTTTCAGAGATAATACAGACGGCTTTAAAATTGCTGAATTTGACCTTCAAACTCGTGGCGGTGGCAGTATTATGGGTACAAATCAGCACGGTAAAAATATTGGATTTTCATTTAATTCAAAGGATTATTCACTTGCAAAAGAACTCTTAGAGCAAATTAAACCAAATGTAAGCTTATATGCTAAAATTTTAGAAAAGGGAAATGACCTTTATAGTGCTAGCGTTCTTTCTAAAATTGTTTTGAATTAACAAGCATAATATCAATAATATTGTAAATACAAAATTTTTATAATTTTTAAATTTTTTATAAAAAACACTTGCAATTATTTTCGTAATTTGATATATTACTATTGTTCGCGAAAGCATTTGGGGGTTTAGCGCAGCTGGGAGAGCATCTGCCTTACAAGCAGACGGTCATAGGTTCGAGTCCTATAGCCCCCACCAAATATGCGGGAATAACTCAGTGGTAGAG
>CAZYYI010000165.1:0-1662 GCA_964651835.1 uncultured Lachnospiraceae bacterium | reverse complement strand
ATGCATTATGATAGCAGGAATGATAGTATCAAGATCTGCTGCATGCACAATTTTAATTTTTTTTCTATGTTTTAATAAGTTCTTTAATAAAAAAAAGTTATATGCTCCGAGTTTGAATATATTCTTTACACCTTCTCCATATTTGGCTTCCTTATGAAAATAGATAAAAGATTCAGAATCTTCCATTTTGAGATTCCTATCCCAGCATATAGAATAGAACGGTATTTGTTTTGTCTCAAGGTACCAAATATATTTTTGATATCTTGAATCTGGATTTCCGTCTGTAGATCTAAGAAGAGCTATCATTAAAATAATAAGTTTTGATAATTATTGTATACCGAGTTATTGACAAAAAATCTTGAAATTATAACACATGTGTATATAAATACAAAAGTCAAACCAATTACCCTACTTTCCTTATTTGCTAAAGAGGCAATGAAAAATGCAATAATAAAAATTTGGAATTCCCTGAAAACATATGGCATTCTATGAGCAATTATACCAAAATCACTAAATACCAAGAAGAGGATGATGGAGAGCGCAAATCCATTTCTTAGTATAAAGTATAAATTTGGTTGGATATTAATTTTTTTCTTATTAAAAATAAATAGAAAAAGTAATATTGTCCTAAAAATTATTCCTATATTAATACCAAAACTTTCACTAAACTCAGAAGTGGAGTATATATCAAGTTTTGTTGATACCATATCCACCATTGGGATGATTCTGATTAGCAAGGTGGTTGGATGTAAATTTATTAGAAATAAAAAATAGGAAGCTAATACAAGTATAATAATTGTTTTGTCTTTCCAATGAATTTTATCGAAAAAGTAGGTTAAAAAAAATACTATAGATGAATAATGTATGGTGGTAGCAATAATAGTCCAGAAAAAGAAACGAAAATTTTGCTTTATAGTTAATTTATATAAAGCTAAAAAACAAAATGACATGGATAACCCCTGACGAATGCCATCGTTATCTCGCTCGAAAAAACATCCCGAAAAATATATTAAGAATGCCGCTCCTACGCATGGAAGCATTCTTAGAAAAACAGAACTCTTAATTGAAATATTAATTAATGATATGAAGAAATAAAATATTATAAATGAAAGAGAGAGTTTAAAAAAAGGAATAATTAATATTTGAAAGCCAGGCTCAATAAAACTAAAGAGGGAAAACCCTTCAAAATTATTAAAGATATATTTATAGGCATTGTAGTCCGTCCCCCCTTCAATTTTAAATCCCGCAAAAACTATCAGAACCGTAGCACTTGCTATAGTAACGATTTTTGAAGCCTTTTTAACATTAGATAACTGCTCGAAAATGCCTAAAAGATATAATACTGAGGCAACTAAATAATAATAAACCATTTCAATACTCCATAGCTAACTTTCAAGAGTCTATTTTATTAAATGAAATTTTCCACGATACGATTGCAAGCCTGGCCATCACCATAAGGATTAACGGCTTTAGACATTGCATCATAGTGTTTTTCATCATCCAGAAGCATTGATACTTCTTCCACTATCTTACCGTAGTTAGTTCCTACAAGTTTCACGGTTCCTGCTGATAGTGCTTCCGGGCGTTCGGTTGTGTCACGCATTACGAGCACTGGTTTTCCAAGACCAGGAGCCTCTTCTTGAATACCACCGCTGTCTGTAA
>CAZYYI010000164.1:0-1671 GCA_964651835.1 uncultured Lachnospiraceae bacterium | reverse complement strand
CATTGGTTCCTTTTTAAAAAGGGATTTCCAAATAATATATCTTATCTTCAGCTTGTTCAGCGCGTCAGATTCATTGGCTGCACCTTCAATGGCCTCCAAGAGGTTTGAGCAAAAAGAATAAAAGACCGGTTCAGCCTCCCTACTCAACAAATCAAAACATGTCCACCAAGCACCTTTGCTTTCCTCACCCTGAGTGACCCTCAGTTGCTTAGTAGACTCCATTTTGGGGCCATTGCATGAAGACAAAACCGAAAGGCGAAGGAACCCTTCACCGCTCAACCCGTAAAATACGCTAACAGGTGCATTAACGGGAACCTTCTTTTGGTTTCCAGAGAACTGTTGAGTCAATGAACTAAAATA
The DNA here is from genome assembly GCA_964651835.1 of uncultured Lachnospiraceae bacterium. Taxonomy (GTDB): domain Bacteria; phylum Bacillota; class Clostridia; order Christensenellales; family UBA1242; genus RGIG1681. Next base: position 1,311 of record CAZYYI010000164.1, on the reverse strand, counting down.
TTCATCAAATTTAATCGTCATCGTCCTCTTCTCCTTCGCCGTCGTCATCAATTTCCAGGTTAGCATTAATCTCGTCAAGCTTGACAGCATTCGCCCTATAGCTCAACCTAATACGAGATTCTTTTTGCGGAAATCCTATGGCAAATGCAAGAAGGGGATCTTGGTCATTTCCAACATCCTGCTTAATCTGCTTTTTCAAATCAAGATTTTTTTGCAACGCCTGTTCCGGCAGTTTTTTCTGTTCTGCCGCAGTTTGGTCACATCTCAAATCAATTGGATAGATTACAAGAATCGGGTTTGTTCTATACCGCAAATAATCCGTAGCCCCCAGTGATGTATATGTCTTGCCACTTTTCGACTGAGCATTCTTCTCCCTAAGAATATGTTCTTGCTCACTCTCTGAAAGCCATAATCCGGCATTTAGAATACTGGGTTCCATAACACGGTTATTCGATCCGCCAATACGGATGTACTGGTCTTTTTCGTCCCTGACATGAAAACTACGCACCGCAGGATGTAGGGAAACGCCATTCACAGCGAACGAAAGCTCTGTAGATTCACCGGTGGCAATTACAATATCCCATTCCGGGAAAACCTCACTGTCCTCAATGTATGTAGAAAGCCCTTCTGTATCAAATTTCCGATTTACATGGGCAATTTTTAAGCTTCTTACGAACTTTGCCACATCAAATTTAGAGACTCCACTTGCCATGTACCTGCCGTTCTCCCACTTGAAGTCAAGCTCGGCAGAGAGAAGATCAAGAGCCTTCCGGTTATGGCGGTTTACCGCACCGTCACGCACAAGTTTTGAGGTATCCGCATAAACGCCTCCATAGTTGAGATGGTATACTATTTCTTCTGATCCCCTCATTTTGTTTCTTGCGGTAACAAGCAGTGTAGTATGCAAAGTATCGGGGGATTCCCTAACCATCAAGCCAAAATCTCTCGGCTTTTTGTCCTGCCGCTCCATTTCGTTAAACTGCTGCCGCAAGTCTTCAACTGCAGTTAGGACAGCATCAAAGCGGTCAACGCTCTCCTGCGTTAAATACACCCGACACAAATCCTCATAGCCTGGCCGGTATCCAAACCAACGGCACATCTGCAATAATGTGTCGTATGCTGCAGCATTTCTGCTATAATAACTAATCATCAAACCTTCCAAAGTCAGACCTCTGGAAAGAACCATTCCGCCGATGGCAATTACACGGGCACCGGTTTTCTCATAGTCCTCGTAATCAAACCGCTTATTTTCCTCTTCTGTCTTCACACTCATTTTGCCGTTTTTGGAGTTAATTAGAACAACAGACATTT
>CAZYYI010000163.1:0-1717 GCA_964651835.1 uncultured Lachnospiraceae bacterium | reverse complement strand
CAACATCTGCATTTTTAATGGCATCAAGACTTCTTATTATTGAATATCTTTCAACCGTTTCATCTTCAATTTTGCTTTTTTTACGCATACCGGCAGTGTCAATCAAGGCATACTTTTTGCCCATATATTTAAACGGAATATCAACAGCATCACGAGTAGTGCCAGCAATGCTTGAAACAAGCACCCTTTCTTCACCAATAATTCTATTAACAATGCTAGACTTGCCAGCATTTGGCTTGCCAACTATTGCAATTTTAGTAATATCACTTTCTTCTTGTTTTTCAGAAAAATCAAGGCTACCAATCACTTCATCAAGCAAATCGCCAACGCCTTTGCCGTGAATTGATGATACTAAAAATGGCTCACCAAGCCCAAGTTCATAATATTCATACTTTAAATTTTCATTATAATTATCAACCTTGTTAACAACAAGTATAATTTTTTTGCGAGATTTTCTAAGAACCGAAACAACATCTCTATCTTGTGCTGTAAGTGCAGTTGTTCCATCCACAACAAAAAGTGTGATATCTGCCATATCAATTGCAAGTTTTGCTTGCTTTACAATGCCTTTGCCAATCTCATCCTCTTTTTCAAAATCAATACCACCAGTATCAATAAGTGTGAAAGATTTATCCAGCCAATTTGCACGCGCAAAAATTCTATCTCTGGTGACACCTGGTTCATCATTAACGATAGATATTCTCTTGCCAATTATTCTATTAAAAAGTGTAGATTTGCCAACATTTGGTCTGCCTACAATTGCAACGATTGGTTCTTTCATACTTTTCCTCGACTTTTATTATATATTAATAATTTACTTTTAGCAAGAAATTATTATATAAACAAATTGATTAGTTAAAATTTAAAGCAAAAAAAAACAAATAAAAAAAATTAACTAAAGTACTATATAAACTATCAATAAGGTTTTATTAAGTATTGACAAAATCTATAAGTATGATATAATATATGCAATAAAAGAATGGGAGGAATTTATGACACTTGAAGAATTAAATAAAGATGAAAGAGTTGTTAAAGTATTTGGTGTTCATGAAGGCTTTGCAAGAGTGCAAATGGTAGACGGATGGAGATTTTTTAACGCCAATACTGGAGAACTTTTAGATAAACAATATAAACGTATTTCTGGCTTCAATGGTGGCTGGTATCTTTTTGAGGATGACACAGAAATCAATTTCTTTAATCCAAAAACTCAAAAAACACCAAATCTTAGCGATTTATTGGGAGTTAAAGGATCAGGTTATTTAGAATACCTCATGAGTTCGGATACTTATAAAAATTTATTTTTTGATGTTAAATTTTTAGATGCACATTCTGTTCGTGGTGGCTGGGCTGCAGTAAGACTTCCGGATAAAAAACTAGCTGGTGCTAATAGACCATGTTGGACATTGTTTAATCCAAATACTTGTGAACTTATTTATGATGTGCAAATTAATGTTACTGAAATCAATTATTACTTTGGTGATGATAACAGCGTTTATTTCGGTTTCACACGACAAGCCCCAATTGGCACTATTAAACAATTAATTCAACCTGATACTAAAAAAGCCTTTTGTGAAGATGGAACTTATTTCTCTATAAAATCAAATAAAGATTTACTTGAAAATGCAAAGGCAAGGTCTAACAATGCAGATTTTGAATAAAAATGCACCAAGGGCACCGACACTTATAAATATGGTGTGCTGGGATATGTGCGCGAGAA
>CAZYYI010000162.1:0-1717 GCA_964651835.1 uncultured Lachnospiraceae bacterium | reverse complement strand
TTGCGCTCTCTGCGGGCGCGCTGATGGCCTCCAAATCCACCATGTGGTGCCTCGCGGGAAGGGCGGCAGCGATGAGGAAAGCAACCTCATCACCCTATGCCCCATGTGCCATCAGCTCGCCCACGGCGAGCGCCCCAGCTACCTAGGCTACGATTACCTGAAGGCACAGGGCTACACCCCGGAGTACATGGAGCAGTTGATGGTGGAGTATCTCTCCGATCACTACGCCGAGACCTTCAGGGTCTGGACCCCGGAAGGCCTCGTTCCCATGGACCGCATGACAGACCGGGAGTTTCTACAATGGTTGGAGCGGCAGAGCGACCTCGAATGGATACGCACCCGTTTCGGAAGGGGGGGATAACACCCCCCTTTTGCCTCGCAGACCCGCCCCGCGCGGACGTACCACCCGCGCGGGGCTCCGTGGGACGCTTACTTGGAGCGTGCGTGCAGGGCGCTCGGCGCGCTGGGGACCCGCGCGCCTTCGATGTCCGGCGAGGCCGCCGGACATAAGCGGTATGCTCGCCTTGGTCCGGGGCCGCCCAGCCCGGGCGGGTGGTCTGGGCTTGGCGGCTTCTGCGGCGAGCGGGGCGTGGGTATCATGCTGTGCCCGGGCCGGGCCGCCCCGGCCCTCTATCCGCACTCCGGGCCCCAAAGGGCCGGGGCCCTCCGGCGGGGCTCGCCCGTCGCCGGGCGGCGCTTCCCCCTCCTCCGCTCCCATGGCGGAAATGGTACCCCCGGCCCCCAAAAAAAGCAAGGGACCGTAAGCACCCTTGCTTTTTTTGTGTTCCGGGGGTTGGTCCGCCGTCCCTCCCGAGCCTCCCCCTGCGCCGCCCTTGCCCTCGCCGCGTCCCGGCAATGCCCCTCCTTGCGCTCGCGCGCGTTCGGGGCGCCGGATCGGGCTCGGTCTGCGGGTCCTTCGGCCCCGGCTCCTCCGCCCGGGGGGCTCGCTGGGCGGCCCGATAGGGCCGGGCCGCCTCGGGACCATCTGCGCGCCCCCCGGGCAAGGTCAAGGTCAAGGGCAAGACCGCGGGGGTGGCCCCCCGCACCCCCGCGTTACCGTGCCATAGCCCTTCGACAGCCCTTCGCCAGTGCACCGCCTGTACCCCTCTATACCCTCACCGTCCCCCTGTCTATACCCCCCATTCTGGGCCATCTAGGCGGGGTGGTTCGGTCCCGTTTATGGGACACTTTAGCAATGTGAATTATTACAGTCTGAAATGACAAGGTGGTGGGAAAGTTCGCGGAAAAGGAGAAACCCCCGGGAATCGTGCCGATTCCCGGGGGTTTTAACGCCGTCCTACTCTGCCTATGTGCGACTATCATAGCACACCGCTGGGGGAAAAGCAAGAGGGGACGGTTTCACTTGAAACCGTCCCCTCTGTTTTTTACTTCTGGATGAGGGCGATGAAGCGGTCCAACATCACGGCGACCTCCGCGCGGGAGACGTTGGCGGTGGGGTCAAGGTTGTTCAGGCCTTTGCCCTTCAAAATGCCGTTCTCCACGCACCATGCCACGCCTTCTACGGCCCAAGCGCCGACATTCTCGCCGTCCACAAAGCTCTCCAACCGTCTGCCATCGGCCTTGGTGTTCATGCCGATGAGCTTAGCGTAACGGGCCATCATCACAGCCAGCTGCTCCCGGGTGATGATGTCGTCGGGGGCAAAGATGTCGGTGGTGTAGCCGGTGACCACCTTCGCCTTGGCGGCCCAGGCCACGC
>CAZYYI010000161.1:0-1739 GCA_964651835.1 uncultured Lachnospiraceae bacterium | reverse complement strand
ACATCGACATTGACCGAATCCGCCCGGATAAGCGGAATTTCTATGAACTGTCCGGCATTGAGGATTTGGCCGCTAATATCGAGTTTGCTGGACTTCAGCAACCCGTTCGCCTCCGCCCCGAGGGTGAAGACTACGCTATTGTCTCTGGCCACCGACGCCACGCCGCCCTTGACCTGTTGGTGAGAGAAGGAAAGGAAAAGTACCGTCAGGTACCAAGCATTGTAGAGACCCATAGTGGAACTTCCGATGAAGTGGAAGCTATGCTGCAGGAGTTGCGGTTGATCTTCGCAAACAGCGACACCCGGAGGATGTCCTCTGCAGATCTTGCAAAACAGGCCGAGCGTGTGGAGATGCTCCTCTACCAGCTGAAGGAGGCTGGCGTAGAGTTTCCCGGAAAAATGCGGGACCATGTGGCCGAAGCCTGCAAGGTGTCGGCCTCCAAGCTGGCCCGGTTGAAGGTAATTCGGGAGAATCTGATTCCGAAGCTCAAGAAAGTGTGGGAGGCAGGCAAAATGAAAGAGTCTGTTGCCTATGCCTGTGCCCAGTCTCCCGCACACCGGCAAGAGCAGCTGGTGGAGTATAGCAAACAGCACCACTATTCGAGTAAACCCGAAGACTGGAACGAGTACACCGTTAAGGAGCGACTGGGGCATTTGGAGCAGGAGGAAGCCCTGAAGTGCAAATATGGAACGGCAGATGGTGAATGCGACCACACAAAAACAAGGCTCGCCCACATGGCATCGAATAGAGGGCACTGGGATGATTCCTGCAAACGCAAGGGCGGGTGCTGTGCCGGTTGTGAGTACCTTGGTAGCTGCAAGGATGCCTGTCCACGACTTTCGGAGCAAATCAAAAAGGCCAAGGCGCAGAAAAAGGCCGAAAGAGAGCGAGCCGCTGCAATTCAGGCAGAGAATCAGAGACCCGATGTGGAGCCCCGGATTGCCCTTTGGAAACGCTTCGGTGAGGCCAGAGTGGCCGCTGGCCTCAGCTGGGAGCAGTATATGGAAAAGGCGGACATATACGGATTCACGCGCCTGAAGCACGTCGATTCCTATGAGCAAGGTGAAAAGGTGACCATCAACGTTGGGTTGCCCTATTCCGGCGGTGATGGGTTCCGCCTCTATGATGTGCGACGTCTTTGCGAGGTTGCAGATGTCCTTGGTGTATCTTTGGACTACCTGCTCTGCCGAACGGATGACCCTCGGAAAATCCGAGAGATCAAAAAGGAGATCCGGGAATGGCGAGGCCGTGGGGAGACACCGCCGGTAGGAAAACCGATCATTGTCTACTGCCCAACCAACGATGGCCCAAAGTACACCCCTGCAGTATGGGACGGTAGCCGATTCCGCGCTCCGGGTAAGCCCGGCAAGGAACTGACTGGGCTGGCACAGCGGTTTGTGAAGTGGACGTTGCTCCCGGAGGATGAATAATGGCGAAGATTGAGACCGCGGAGAGCCGTGCGGTTAAAATCGCCGCCAAGGTAATGCAGGCTGCTGGGCTGTGCCGGTATGATCGCCCAGACAAGTGCCGGAAGATCTATGTGGACGAAGCAACCTGTGACAGATGTATTGAAAAATGGCTTTTGGCTAAAGCCAGAAAAGAGCTGAAAACCCACCCGGAGGCCCAGCCCAACGAGCCGCAGGGTGATGGGTGGATCAGCGTAAAGAACCCGCCTGATCTGGGGGGCGGGAGGTATCTCGTCTGGACAGATAATAGCGGCCCTGAGATTTGCCGATGGA
>CAZYYI010000160.1:0-1749 GCA_964651835.1 uncultured Lachnospiraceae bacterium | reverse complement strand
TGGGCGATACAGGCAGTCTTGCTCTCGGCGGATTGCTTGCAACAATTGCCATTATGGGAAAATTTGAATTGTGGCTTATTCCGATTGCTCTTGTTTTTATCTGCGAAACATTATCTGTTATGATACAGGTAACAAGTTTTAAATTAACAGGTAAGAGAGTTTTTAAAATGGCACCGATCCATCATCACTTTGAAAAAAGCGGATGGTCCGAAACCAGCGTAGTGGCTGTTTTTTCCATAGTAACAGCGCTTCTATGCCTGGTGGCGCTTATGGGACTATAAAATACAATACAATGCCGACCCATGTGGGCAGAGGGAGGAAAAAAATGAAACGTGAGCAAGAAGAAGTTTTCGTAGCGGGCTGTGGAAAGAGCGGTCTGGCGGCTGCGGCGCTATTTTTAGACAAGGAAGCCACAGTGCTCTTGTATGACAAAGATAAAGATTTAGAGGAAAGCGAAATTCGGGAAAAAGTGGCCTCCATGCAAAAAAATAATGGAGTAGGAAAGCTGAATATTTGCCTGGGTGACGATTTGCCGGAAAAATTCCCGAAGGGGTTTTTCCTGGCGATTTTAAGCCCGGGAATACCTGTAGATTTACCTTTTGTGGAAGAACTAAAGAAAGCGGAGGTTCCCATCTGGGGCGAGATAGAATTGGCTTACCGGATGGGCAGGGGCCGCGTGATCGGAATTACGGGAACCAATGGAAAGACGACTACGACGACGCTGGTAGGCGATATGATGAAGGATTATTTCGAAAACGTTGTGGTAGTGGGAAATATTGGGAATCCTTATACGCTGGAGGCTCCGGATTTGAAGGACGATTCGGTGGTAGTTGCGGAGATAAGCAGTTTCCAGCTAGAGACGACCGAAACGTTTCACCCTGTGGTGACGGCTATTCTAAATATTACGCCGGATCATTTAAATCGTCATCATACCTTTGAGAACTACATAAAAATAAAACAGAGTATTACGAAAAACCAGACGAAGGATGAAATCTGTGTTTTAAATTATGACGACGAGCTTACCAGAAAAATGGCAGAGGAGATTCCGGCGAAGCCTTTCTTTTTCAGCCGCCTTGCTATGCTGGAAAATGGAATCTGCCTGGATGGCGACGAAATTGTTCTTAGGACAAATGGAGAATCTGAAGTTCTTTTTAACCGGAAGGAGCTTTTGATTCTGGGGGATCATAATGTGGAGAATGCTATGGCAGCACTTGCTATTGGGCTTTCTATGGGCGTCCCAAAGGAAAGTATGGCACATACGCTTCGGAATTTCCATGCGGTAGAGCACCGGATTGAGTTCGTGGCCAGCAGGAGAGGCGTGCTTTATTACAACGATTCCAAGGCAACCAATGTAGATGCAGCCATTAAGGGCATTCAGGCCATGACCACAAAGACGGTATTGATTGGCGGCGGTTATAACAAAGGCGCAGTATACGATGAATGGTTTAAAGCTTTCGATGGAAAGGTGAAGGCTTTGGTACTTATGGGTGAGACTTCAGAAGTAATTGCAAAGACGGCGAAACGTTTCGGGATTGAGGACGTTTCCTTTGCGGATGATATAGAAGCTGCAGTTATGCTTGGGGCATTAAAGGCAAGTCCCGGGGAAGCAGTGCTTCTTTCGCCGGCCTGTGCAAGCTGGGGTATGTTTGAAAACTATGAAGAAAGAGGCAATTTGTATAAGAATTTTATAATAGAAATGGAAGAATAAAAAGTCGGGAGGAACGACTATGTTTTCGTGGCTTAAAGAGA
>CAZYYI010000159.1:0-1765 GCA_964651835.1 uncultured Lachnospiraceae bacterium | reverse complement strand
GTCTTGTCAAAAGCAGCGGACGCATCAACGGCTATCAGTTATCCGACGGTTCCACCGTTTCCAAAGAAGAAGGCGTAGCCCTTGCCAGAGACGGGGAAATCAAAGGCGTCGGCATAGCCCATAGAAAAGATACGGAATATCTGAAGTCACTGCCGGATGATACTGAAAGCAATAACTTAGGAAATCTTCCTTCGGTATCAGGCTAAAATCGACAAAAATGTATTCATACAAAAGGAGATATCTGCATAAGATATCTCCATAACTCATATTCGTATAAACGATTCCTATAGAAACCAAGTCATTTACATCTCTTTGTTGATGATCTTCTCATAGGGCATCAGCATGCCTTCCGTCATCTTTGGCTGTATCTGACTCTTAAGGCTCGGATTTCGCATCATCGCACCGACAGCATGCATCATAAGAATCTTTCCCACCTTCTTCTGCGGGAAATCATAAAAATGATGTTCCTTATAAAATTGATGATCCGCCTTCATCATACCCTGCATCTCAAAGATCAGATCGCGGAAGATCTTCATACCGCCGACTCCATAGAAATTTGTGTTGACGCGCAAGCCGTTCTCCAGCGCATAGGCAAGCTGCGACGCGCAGTCGCGAATCGCTTTTGCTTCTTCATGCTCGTTTGTCGCCACACCGGCCAGATAGTTTCCTCCCACCTGACTCCTCGCTTCCAGAATCATTCTCAGATTTTCTTCCCCGCTCAATGCACCGTCCACGAGATAGGCGGTCGGTTTTCCCATTGTCACCGTGCGATGCCCGTTGCAGAACTGCCTGTCGTCATACATCTTAAACAGGGCTCCCATGGAATGATCCTTCACGGAAAAGGCATAGACGATACTGTCCGACCTCTGAATCTTGTTCCGCAGCATACTGTCAAACCCGTCATTGTAAACGCAGGCGCCGTCCGCCGCGCAATGGAAACAGCCAAGACACCCGCCGCGAAAATCAAATTCCCGAAGATTTACAACATGGCTGACATACGGAAATTCCTTCCTGAAATCAATGATCATACGGCGCAGCGCTTCGTTCTCTTTCCCACAGTCCGTCACGATCACGACGCGGTAACGGGCGTCTTTGTCACGGACAGAACGCTTTTTATCTGTTTCCGTTTCCGAAGTCCGATCCCTCTCTATCCTGTAATGGACATACTGCCAGTATTGCATGATATCCTCGCGTCCCTGTTTCTTCAAAAGATCTTCCATATCCGCCGAGAAACCGCTTAATACGTGCATACCCAAATCCTGACAGTTGTCTGTCACATAGCGGTGCGCCGTGATATCATAAAAATGTTTGGAGGTTGTGATCTGCAGGGCATACTTTCCCTTCAGATTGACTTTCTTTTCTTTCAGCAGTTCAAAGAATCTGTGAAGCTGCGAAGGTGCGATAAACGTGTAGACCGGATAACAAAACAGGACTGCATCCGCCCACTTAATTTCAGTCTCCGCAGATGTCATGTCCCGCTCAAACTGCCTGATCTGTGCACCCACATGCAATATTCTGAATTCATCCTCCGAAAACTGTTTCTGTAAAAACCGGACTGTCTGAAACGTAATGCTGTTTATCCCTTTCGGGCTGCCGTTAATCACTAAGATTTTCATACTCCGTCTCCCTCTCATCACTATTCATGCATCGTTTCTTTCTAATCGGCTCCGCCGGACAAGACCTGTCAGATGCTTGCCGCAATGATCTCCGTCTTTCCCTGCAGTTCCACCCTGCCATATCCGCAGGGCAGAATAAAGTGATCTCC
>CAZYYI010000158.1:0-1777 GCA_964651835.1 uncultured Lachnospiraceae bacterium | reverse complement strand
GGACTGACGGTTATTCTTGTTTCCATTTCGGGCGTTTTTCCGAATTTGTATGATACTACGGATCAGGTGAGGACGTATGGGCAATGGTTCATTGTGATTACTGCCCTGTTCTTCCCGGTACAGGGAATTTTGAATGCCTTGTATTTTACAGTGCGTTCCGGGGGAAAGACACTGATCACCTTTCTCTTTGACAGCGTATATTCCTGGACGGTGCCTCTGCCTATCGCATTTGCACTATGCCGTTTTACCGGCTTGTCTATTTTAGGTATTTATGCCATCGTGCAGGCGGCAGATATGATCAAACTCGCTGTGGGATATGTATTGATCCAGAAAGGAGTCTGGATCAGCAATATTGTGGAAGAATAAAAACGGCAATTTTTGTGTGCACACGCCCAAACTTCTTCATGCACAAAGGGCGTGTGCGGATGGAGGAAATTATGAAAAACGAAAAAAGATCAACATGGTCATCACAGGCAACTTTTATTTTAGCGGCTATCGGTTCTGCGGTAGGTCTTGGAAATGCATGGCGTTTTCCGGGACTGGCAGCCAAGCATGGAGGCGGAACATTCTGCTGATCTATTTGATTGCCATGTTTGTTGTGGGGATTCCCCTGTTGATGATGGAAGTGTCCATTGCAAGAAAGTTTCACCGGGGAGCCGGTCAGTGCATGCGCGGTATTAATAAGAAAACAGAATTTATCGGTTGGGCTGCTACCTCCAATGCATTTGTTATTTCGACGTATTATGCGGTTGTCTTTGCATGGGTGATCCTGATGGCGGTATGTGCAGTTCGCTTTGCCGGTATGACAGGAAACGCTGAGGCAGCAAGTCAGCTGTTTGCCAATGTAACACAAACGACATGGGATGTGACTGGTTACAGCATTCCGATCCCGGTTCTGATTTGTGTACTCGTTGCGTGGGCAGCAATTTATTATTGCATCCGCAACGGTGCCAGCAGTGTGGGAAAAGTCGTAAAATATACGGTATTTATGCCGGTCATCCTTCTTTTGGTTATGGCAGTCAAGGGCTGTACGATGCCCGGCGCTATGGAGGGGCTGCAGAAGTTGTTTATCCCGGATCTGAGTGCCTTTCAGGATCCGGGGCTGTGGATCGATGCCATTGGTCAGGTCTTTTTCAGTTTGTCGATCATGATGGCGATTATGTTTGCCTATGGTTCCTATCTGGATGAGTCTGCCAATGTGGCAAAGGACTGTCTTATCATTGCGGTGTCGGATGCTGCGGTGAGCATTTTGTCCGGTATCGTTATGTTTTCTACGATGGGCGGCGTGGGTATGCTGGATTCGATTTCTGATTCCGGAATTGCGACTGCCTTTGTGATCTATCCGCAGGCGATTGTTAATCTGACGAGTGCCGGGTGGTTTAATGCTCTTTTTGGAGTTATTTTTTACCTGATGTTAATGACACTTGCCATTGATTCTGCTTTTTCGATTATAGAAGGTGTCTCTGCCTCTGTCGCAGATAAGTTCCAGCTGGAACCGAAAAAGGTGACGAGATGTCTCTGTGTCATCAGCGGGGTGATTTCCCTTTTGTATGCAACGAGAGCCGGACTCGCATGGTTAGATATTGTAGATAACTGGACGAACCAGATCAATCTGATCGTCATTGGTGTGATGGAGTGTATCGCTGTGGGCTGGTGCTTCCGGCTCGATAAGGTATGGGAACAGGTAAACCGGAACACAGAAAAATTCCGGATGCCCAGACTCCCCATTTCAATATCAGTATCATAGAGCCATGTATTTGAGAAGATAGCAAGATAC
>CAZYYI010000157.1:0-1777 GCA_964651835.1 uncultured Lachnospiraceae bacterium | reverse complement strand
TAGGTTCGAGTCCTATAGCCCCCACCAAATATGCGGGAATAACTCAGTGGTAGAGTGCTGCCTTGCCAAGGCAGATGCCGCGAGTTCGAATCTCGTTTCCCGCTCCAAACAAAAGCAAACGGCAAGTAGATGATACTTGCCGTTTGCACTAAATTATAGCTAATAGTGATAAATTTTAGCATTTTGGCGACATAGCCAAGCGGTAAGGCACAGGTCTGCAAAACCTCCATTCCTCGGTTCGATTCCGAGTGTCGCCTCCAAAAAATAAAACCACCAGATAATCTGGTGGTTTTTATTTTTGGGTGATAAGAGGTACGAACGCTGACAAAGTCAGCAGTTCGTTCGGCAAGCATAAGCTTGACAACGAGCAAAACGGCTATAAATATAAAAATACATACAGATTTTACAACGACTTATTTTATCCATGTAATTATAAATAAATGCGAGTATTGCGAAGTGTCGCCAGTGGGGTATTTTTGTAGCGGGACAAGGTAGCGAACGCCGAAGGCAGTTCGTCAGTCTACGAAGTGGGGCCATAAGTACAAAACAATAAAAAAATCCAGAACATTTATGTTCTGGACTTTTTGGTGCTGATGGCCGGACTTGAACCGGCACGGACTTTTGGTCCGAGGGATTTTAAGTCCCTTGCGTCTGCCTATTTCGCCACATCAGCAAATGTAAACAAATATTATTATAAACAAAAATCTTTATTTGTAAAGAAAAATTTATAAATTAATTTATTTGATTTAAATTTATTTGAAAATTGAAATTTTTATATTATACTTAATTTAATAGGAGAGTTATATTATGGAACTTTTTGAAGCAATAAAAGAAAGACACTCTTGTAGAGCATATTTGCCAGATGAAATTACTGACGAACAAATCAAACAAATTATTGAATCAGCAAGACTTGCACCATCAAGTAAAAATGCACAGCCATGGAAGTTTGTTTGCATTAAAAGTGTTGAAATTATCAAACATATATCTAAAATGCTTAAAGATTATTACTTAAAAAACAAAGATAATACTAACAAAATTTCAAAAAATTGCAGTGCTTATGCAACTGCTAAAATAATGGAAGAAGCACCTGCAATTATTTTAATTTATACAGATAAAGACGACTTAACTTTTAAAGGTTTTGAAGAAAGCGTGTCTGTTTTAAGCATTGGAGCAGCAATTGAAAACATGATGCTTGCTGCAACAGACCTTGAACTTGGTTGCTTGTGGATAGCAGATACAAACTATATTCATACAGAAATCGAAAGGTATATTTTAGAGCATTTTAAAGGCACTCAATATGAAAACTTTTTAAATGAGAAAAATATTTTAATTAGCACTATGACAGTGGGAAAAATAGCTGAACCAAGATTCAATCGACCAAGAAAATCAATTGATGATATACTTTGCATTATAAACAACTAAAAAAATCACATCTTTTGATGTGATTTTTTTTATTCAGGTTGTTTTTGCTTAGAATCAAAATAAACTTTTGCTTCTTCTATTACTTCATTTAAAATTTTCTGACTTTCTGGTATAAGTTTACTACCGTAATTTTCTTGCAGTGATTTAAAGTATGCATTCATATCTAATTGATTAATAGATTCATTAAAATTCAAATCATATAAAAAACCTATAAATGACAAAACTCTGTCTAGCTTGGTTCTCATATATTTAATTTCAACATATTTACGTTGTTTCAAATTATCTAAAACGTGTGCATGTGTAACTAAATCAGGTTGATTGCCAAATTCATCTTTTTTAGCACTATCAATATCTG
>CAZYYI010000156.1:0-1878 GCA_964651835.1 uncultured Lachnospiraceae bacterium | reverse complement strand
AGGAGGCAAGTCATACCATGTATCGTCGGAGCGCAGGATGATGTTTTTGAATCTGACTTCCATGGAGTTACAGGAAGTCTGTCCTAAGACGTTTGATGAAGACATCAAATGGGAAATTGATGGGTGTTATGGAGATTCCCTGATCCTGACCGGAACTGACTATGGACGCAAACTGACCAGAGAAGAAGAAGAGGATGATGATGCCTATAAAGATATATATTTAAAGTCTAAAAAAGTTTTTTCTCTTTTGAATGTAAAGAGCGGAAAACGAAAGGAATTTTACCGGCAGGCCAATAAAGAAGATTATTCGTACGAATATATGGGAGGGACGTTGTACATTTCTACGTCTGGCCGCAAAGGCATTGTAGCGTTTGATATGAAAACCGGGAAAAAGAAACGGATCGGAAGTCTGACAAAGAATCAGATTATGTATAAGGTGGGAGATGTGTTGTGGTGTCGCGGCTGGGATTTGAAAAAGGATGATCCCTATTATTTCGTAAATACAAAGACAGGAAAGGTCAGTCACAGTACGCTGGTCAATAAGAACAATGGATGGGCGTTGGAAATTCGTGCATTTAATGAGTCAGATGTATTGGTGGTTTACGATTATGATGCCACAAAAAATGAAGATGACTCTTATGAAATACACCGGTATAAATGTGCACTGATTTCAAAGGAGGACCTTTATGCCGGACGTGAGAAGTACCGCAAAATCAAAATGATAGGGAGTGGTGAATGATGCTGGCATTATGTGACATTACGAAAAGATATAAGGATAAAACAGCATTAGAACATGTTTCTTTAGAGCTTGGGTGTGGTATATATGGTCTCCTCGGGCCGAACGGAGCCGGGAAATCCACACTTATGAATATTATTACCGGAAATATAAAACCAAGCGCCGGGAAGGTATTATGGAATGGAACGGATATAAATGACCGAAATGGGAAATTCAGGAGTGTAATCGGGTATGCTCCGCAGCAGCAGGGGCTGTATAACTCCTTTTCAGGACGGCGTTTTCTCTCTTATATGGCTGCTTTAAAGGGAATACCCAAAAGAGAAGTAAAGGAAGAAATAGAGAGAGTTCTGCTCTATGTAAATATGAAAGAGGCAGCAGATCGGGCCATCGGGACGTATTCCGGTGGAATGAAGCAACGCATTTTAATTGCACAGGCCGTTTTGGGAGATCCCAAGCTGGTTGTAATGGATGAACCGACAGCAGGTCTGGACCCAAAGGAGAGGGTGCATATCAGGGAACGGCTGGGGGAGCTGTCAGAAGATAAAACCATCCTCATATCCACTCACGTAGTGTCGGACATTGCCCCGATCGCAAAGGAGATCCTTTTGATTCAATCCGGGCATATTACAGACAGGGATACGGTGGAAAATCTATGCAGAAAATATGATGGATGCAGGGATTTGGAGGACGTCTATCTGCATATATTCGGAGAGGAGGAGGATCATGTTCAGACTGACATTTTATGAGCTAAGTAAGATTTGGCAAAAACGCAGTTTTGTGCTGGCAGTCGGTGTTTTGTTTGTGGTCCATCTCTTTGTGCTCTGGTATGTTTCTTTGCCGGATGAGGAGACGCCGTCTCTCACTGCCTATAAAAAAATACAGGCACAGCTCATCGGAAAGAGCGAGGCGGAAAAAGCAGATTATATCAAAAAACAGAAAGAAAAGATTGACGGCGTACTGTTTGTGAGGGATATCCTTGCCATGCAGGGATTTCATAATACAATGGGAAATACGCTTGCGGAGCAGGAAATACGAAATAATCCAGGAACGTTTGAGACTTATTACAGCCTGTATCAATCCGGCAAATATCTGACGTTTACCGATACGCTGGAACAGGAAAGCGCACTGATCAACGAAATATA
>CAZYYI010000155.1:0-1907 GCA_964651835.1 uncultured Lachnospiraceae bacterium | reverse complement strand
TTACTAAGCCCTATTATAAACAAAATTTTTGGAAAAAACAACCTTTCTGAAGAGAGTAAAACATATGTTTCTATGAACATTTCTGCAAACCTTCTTGGAATGAGCGGTGCTGCCACACCACTTGGAATCAAAGCAATAGAGTCTATGCAAAAAGACAATAAAAACAAAAGTACCGTCACCTTTCCAATGATTATGCTTATTGCAATAAGTTGCTCAAGTGTTCAATTTTTGCCAACCTCAATTATTGGTATGCTCTCTTCTGCTGGCAGCAGTAATCCAACTGGTATAGTTTTGCCAAGCATTATTTGCTCGATACTTTCAACAACTATCACAATTTTGCTAGTTTACATCTTTCACCTTCTGTTTGATTTTAGAAAGAAAAATAAAAATACAGAAAATACATCAGTTCCAAACATAAGCGCTAACACAAAGCTAAGTGATAAAAAACATAAAAAACATTTTATAGTTTTAAAGAATAAAACTAAGGATAAACAAAAAAATAATAATGGCTTAGAGGCGTAAATTATGGCATTATATATTATTCCTGTATTTATACTTTTTGTGCTGTCTTACAGCGTAATAAAAAAGATTAATGCCTATGACTGTTTTGTTACTGGCGCAAGATCAGCAGTTGATTTATGCATTAACACTTTTCCATATTTAGTTGCAATATTTTCGGTAGTTGAACTACTTAGTTTAAGCGGAATATCTGCTATGCTTACCACCCTAACCGCTCCATTTTTTAAATTTTTAGGCATACCATCTGAACTTATTGAATTTTTGATACTTAGACCTTTCACTGGTTCTGGCTCAATCGCAATGCTATCTAATCTTTTTGCCACATACGGCCCAGACAGTTACATTGCAAAATGTGCCTGCGTTATTATGAGTTGCAGTGAAACCACCTTTTATGTGGTTGCAGTCTACTTTTCAACAAGCAAAATAAAAAAACTGAGATACATTATCCCAGTATGTTTGTTATCTGCTTTTATTGGCGCAATACTTGCTTGCGGCATTTGCAGAATATTATAAAATAGATAACTAAATTTCTTATTTATTTCTATTATATATAGATTTTAACTCCACAGTTTCTGTTCCGTCCTCATTATTCAAAATAAGTGGTGACATTATTTCTAAGCCTGGCTTTCCACCTTTGACTGCTTCAATAAGCACAACACTAGAAGTTTTGCTTACCTTAGGGTAAACCACCCTAAGTTTTTTTGGTTCAAGCTTATTTTCACGAAGTGAACACATTATATCAGTTAACCTTTCAGCAGAGTTAACCATATAAAATTTGCCACCAAATTTAAGTAACTTTGAAGCAGCCAAACTTATATCATTTAAGCTCAAATTAGTTTCGTGTCTTGCGGTTGCAATATCAGTTTTTTCACTCAATTTTCCGCTATTAAAGTATGGTGGATTAACCATAACAGTATCCGCAATTTCATAGCCAATTAATTTTGGGCTATCCTTCAAATTGGCACAAACCGCTTTTAAATTTGTAATGTTATTATAAAGCAATGTGCGATTAGCCATATCTGAAGCTTCGCCATCAATTTCAACCATATAGCCTAGTTTTGCACTGTTTTTTGAATTGAAAAGTATAGCAACCACACCACTGCCACTGCAAAGGTCTACAAACACCCCATTCTTTTTAATGGTAGCAAAGTCAGACAAAAGCACGCTGTCGTTGGAAAATTTGTAGCCATTTTTATTTTGAATAAGCATCAATCCATCACGTTGCAAATCATCAATAACTTCATTTTCTTTTAAAAGTTTTTGTGAATGAAAAAAGTCGCCAAGATTGGTCTTGGCGGAATTTTCTTTTAAAAGTTTATTTGAATTTGATGTCATTATGCTTCTTCTGGAGCACTTACTGGACAAACTGCCACACAAGTTCCACAAGA
>CAZYYI010000154.1:0-1949 GCA_964651835.1 uncultured Lachnospiraceae bacterium | reverse complement strand
ATTGCAAGTGACCTTATTGAATTTGACTCAAAATACAGCAATGTATTCAAAAGTTTGCTTGGCTCAACCGTTATTATTGATAATATGGATAATGCTATCCAGTTTTCTAAACTCACTGGTTATCAAGCAAAAATTGTTACACTTGATGGCGATATAATCAATCCTCAAGGTTCAATGACTGGTGGTAGCCGTAAAGATTCTGGCTCTAATTTGCTTGGTAGAGATAGAGAGATTGAAACTCTTACTGCATCTCTTAAAAACTTAAAAGTTGAGATTGAAGACCTTACAAAGAAAGAAGAAGAACTTAAAACTTTAAGTGAAAACGAATCAGCTGAACTTGAAAAACTAATTGCAGAAATCCATACTGATGAGATGGGTGTGGCAAAATATGAAGAGTTAATTTTGACTATTGAGGAACAACTTAAAGAGGTTCAGGCTGAAATTATTGAACAAAAAGTTAACTTGTCAGCTATTCAAGACAAACAAAATTTTGTTAGCAGTCAAATTGAACAAATTTCTGCTGAACTTGGCGATGCAAATACTAAAAAGTCTAGGGCAAGTGAAAGCAAAAAACAAGCTAATGACAATTTTGGCAAACTTCGTAGCCAAAGAGATGAAATTTTTGAAAAACTTAGTGAACTTAAAGTTAAAATTGAAAATGATAGAAATAATTTAAATAATGCAAATATTGAAATTGAAAGAATAAGCATTTCAAGTGCAGAAAATGAGTACCAAACAAAAGAGGCTCTTTTAGAAGTTCAAAAGAACAATAGTGAACTTGAAAAGTATGAAAAGTTGGTAGCTGAAATTATGCAAACTAGCAGTTTTTCTACAAGTTCAAAACAAGTTGATGAAGTAAGACAAAAGATTGCTGAATTCACTGAAAAGAAAAGGCAAAGTCAAGAACTTATGAATAGGGCAGATGGCAACAAAATGCTTCTTGCTGGTGAAATTCAGCGTGCTAGCGATAAAAAAGCCAAAGAAGAAAGCCTTATTGTTAAGATTGATACTGATATTGAATATTTGCAAAACAGAGTTTGGGAAGAGTATGAGCTAACCTATGGCGATGCCAAAAAACTTGCTTTAGCAGATTTTGATATCAAGGCTGGTCAAGAGGAATGCTCTGAAGTTAAGCGTAAAATTCAAAGACTTGGCAATGTAAACGTTGCAGCTATTGAGGATATTAAGAGTGTATCTGAAAGATATAACGACCTTTCTAGCCAGCGTGATGACCTTGTTAAAGCTCAGGAAGATTTAAGAATTATTATTAAAGATTTAACAACTAAAATGGAAACTCAGTTTAGTGAATGCTTTAATACAATCAGAAGTCACTTCCAAGTTATTTATAAGGAACTCTTTGGTGGTGGTAGAGCAGATATTTGCCTTGACGATGAAAATAATGTGCTTGAATGTGGTATTGATGTTATTGCAGAGCCACCAGGCAAAAAGCTTCAAAACATCACACTTTTAAGTGGTGGTGAAAAGGCACTTACTGCAGTTGCAATATTGTTCTCAATATTGAAACTTCGTCCAATGCCATTCTGTGTGCTTGACGAAATCGAGGCGGCACTTGATGACGCCAACGTTGCAAGATATGCAAAATATTTGCATAAATACACTGGTGATACTCAGTTTATCGTTATCACTCACCGTAAGCCAACAATGGAACTTGCAGACGCTCTTTACGGTGTTACTATGGAAGAAAAGGGTGTATCAAAGGTAGTATCCGTTAAACTTGCAGATGCTATCAAAATTGATAATAGTGCCAACTAAAAAAGTCTAAAAATGTAAAAATTAGGAGATATTATGGGATTTTTTGCAAGATTAAAGGACGGACTTAAAAACTCAAAAAAGTCATTTTCTGAAAAATTTAAATATATTTTTACTGGTAATGACATTGATGAAGATTTTTATGAAGAACTTGAATACATTTTGATTTCTTCCGATAT
>CAZYYI010000153.1:0-1950 GCA_964651835.1 uncultured Lachnospiraceae bacterium | reverse complement strand
TCATCGCCTGTCCTAATTATGTAATCGGATTTTTTATCCTGTCGGTTAAGTAACACAAAGAGACCGGCAACAATCAATACTATTATGCACAAAAAAAAGATTATTTTTTTTCTTGAAATTTTTAACTTCATTGCATAACACCATTGTGATGAGATATATAAACCACATCGCAATCCTTTCACAGAATATTTCAATATTACCTAGCCAACAACATTATATTTGATTTTTTACATTATACCATACTAAAATTTATGTGTGCTGTCACTTGCAGTAAAACGTCGTTAAAATGCGGTAAAATGTCGTATAAAAATCGGCTCTGCCGAAATACAGCCGAGCCGTGATAATTTACTGTTCTTCCGCGCCGTGGTCATCAGGCAGAAATAAAATAATTTTTACACAAAACAAGTGGTCTTTGTGACTTATGTCCAGATGTCCACTATATTTATCAACAACATCACTCACGCTCCTAAGCCCAATTCCGTGCTGTTCGCTGTCGGGTTTGCTGCTTATTATGCGCCCGTCTTTGTGTGTTATGGTATTTTTGAATGTGTTTTTTATATGAATGATCAGACAGCCTCTGTCATATTTCAATCCCACAAAGCAATATCTGCCATTCTCCAGTTGTGGTAAAGCGTCAATCACATTATCCAGCAGGTTGCCGAGTATCACAGTAAAATCCCTTGTATTCATAAATTTTTGACGCGGGATTTCAAGATCGGTCTTAATTTCGGCGTTCAGTGTTTTCAATTTGTTCAACTTATAATTTAATATTCCGTCTACTGTGATATTTTCGGTTAAAATATCGAATGTGCCGCTTTCGGCAATTAGATCGTGTATCTGCTTCTTAATTTCCGAGGTATTACCGTTGTCCGCAAGAACACCTATCATTTCCAACTGATTATTCATATCGTGTCGGAATTGCCTCAGCATTTCCTGTGACTTCATTACGGCGGCGCATTGATTGTAGTAAGCCACTTTTTCCTGTTCTACCCGCGCAAGTTCAAGCTTATTATTATAATTTTCCGCAAGTTTATCATAAAGATAAAAAACAATCACGTTTAAAAACAGCACTATGGCAACAGACAGCAATACGGCGGCGACTGACTGCGCCGAACTTATAATGACAATCTCAAGAGTCGCTGTGCTTATTGGAATAAGTGTCACCGCACTCCATTCAACACCCGCGCGCGGTCTCCCGCTGTCTTTGCTCCTAACAAGCCCGACAATTAAAATCACTAAGAAGTTTAGCAGCTTTGCCGCTAAAAGCGCTCTCAAATTAGGTGTATCCAAATTTATAAGAAGTCCGTTAAAACCGCCGACAAATACAGTTCCCGCAATAAACTCACACAAACACATCATTGATAGGGTAAAAGCCGCACAAAAAATTTTCCTCTTTATCCCGCCATCATATTGCAATACGACAAGTCCCGTCACAATTACGGTCACGGTAATTGCCGCAACTGCATATCCAATTGCGTGGGAAAAAAACGCCGAGAAAAAATACAGAATATAGCAGAAAACGCACATTGGCTTATTGCGTGGTCGGTCAAGAAATATTTTCATTGTTCGCCGTATTATCTCCGTATCAAACGCGTTTGTCATAAGGTATAATATCATTTCATCAGTCGTCATCCGCTAACTCTCCTATCTCTATCATCATTTGTTTTTGCATTACGTCTTTTCTGCGCAGTCGAGAAACAGGCAATTCTTTTCCTGTTGTTATTCGCACAACATCCGACTGAAATGCCGAAATATACCGTTCGTTCACAATATATGATTTATGTATAAACAAAAACAGATCGTTTTTCACCTTATCGTATATATCGGTCATTTTCATATAAAATGTAATCGGTTCATTTATTCCGTTCACATACATATTTACCTTTCTGTCATCGCTTTCAAAATAAATTACGTCACTTAGTCTTACCCAACATTCCGTATGGTTTAAGT
>CAZYYI010000152.1:0-1960 GCA_964651835.1 uncultured Lachnospiraceae bacterium | reverse complement strand
AAGTGAACGGTCGGTTGAGAGGGTTTTGCGTCACCTGTTCCGGAAACCGGTGCAGACGTAGGAAGCGCCGTCCTCTCAGGTGAGTTTCCTTTTTCATTTGAATCGTTTTTCTTTTTTCGAAGCTTTTTGTCTTTCGTTGTTTTCTCCGTTTTCTTTTCGCTCTTCTCCTGCCGCTTTGATGTGCTATTTTTCGCCTTTTGATCCGGTCTTTCTGTCACTGCAGCGGTGGCTTGTGGTGACTGTTTTCCCGATTCTTTTTTCTTTTCTGCCGTATCCTTTTTTGTTCCGGCAGTATAGATTTTAGTCGCAGTTCCGGTTACAGCCTCTCCCGTTTCGATTTCTTTGCTACCGTCTAATTCATCGGGCAGGAAAACAAGATCTTCTTCGGAGGCATAGTTTGGTTCACTGACTCGCTCTTTCTGGTTCACCGATTGGATTGCCAAAAGCCCCATCACAACTACCAACAGGATCAGACAGGCAATCATTCCTTTCTGGTTCCATCGCATACAAATGCCCCCTTTCACAACTTTTGTCCTCACAACAGAGTAACAAACAATAGACATTTATGTCAAGTACTGGTATAATGAAAACGATGGTATAAAAATAATATTAGTAATCCTATGGTTCTCGCGAGAGATTAATAGGGAAGGCGGTGTGAGTCCGCCACAGCCCCCGCTGCCGTATGAGGGGATGGAGCATACGATATGCCACTGGCATCCGCCCGGTATGACCGGGTCCGCTGGGAAGGTGTATGCATCCAGAAGATCCTTAAGTCGGAAGACCTGCCTTATGGTGTGAGACGTGACCTTTCGGAGGGAGAGGAAATGTTATGACTATTTATTATTCGCTCAGTGACGCCAATTGGGACCCCTTTCCAGATTGACGCCATTGAACTAGTCATCACAGGTCCTGTCACGCCCATTTTTCGGGAGTGCAGGATTTTTCTATTTTAGTTGGAAGGTTCGATTGCTGCTGAGCAAGAATCAGCGAAGCTGATTCTTGGAAGCGTCGGATTTTCACGACGCTTTATTATCGCTGTGCCTCAAACACTATATTAACGCGATATGCGAGAAAGAAGGTTTTTCCATGAAAAACAAAAAGAATCATCTATCCCTGCTCTTAGTCCTTGTCATGGTCCTGACTATGGCAAGCGGCTTTGCAGCAAAAGCAGAAACATCCATTACCGTTATGCTCCGGGTAGAGCAGGACGAAGCAACTCTTATTACTCCGGTTCAAGTCACATTGACCGATGCCGACAAAAAGGACTTTGGCATCGGACTTGACACCGACAAGCTGACTCCCTTGCACGCACTGGCAAAGTACATGTCTGAGAAAAAGGGGGCAACCGATGCGACAATGAAACAGTACATCAAGGCTTCCACAAGCCAGTATGGCCTGTTTTTAGAGGGAATCTGTACCGACGGTAGTTCTTCGGGCAGCCCGGCTGCCGGTTCACAGGACGGCGTATCATGGATGTTTGCCGTCAACAATACCTCACCAAGTGTAGGCGTTTCCGCCTATGAACTGAGTGATCAGGAATCCCTTGTCCTCTATGGGATCTGGGGCGGTGGAACCTGGCCGGATACTGTAGAGACCAATTACAGTTATTTTGACCAGTCCGCTTATACGGTACCTTCCGGTCAGTCACTTTCGGTACACCTGAAGGGACTTGGTTATGATGAGAATCACAACAGCATCACAAAGGATCTGGCCGGTGCTTCTGTCATCGCTGCTTCCTACACGGATGAATCCAGTACCGCTACCGAAAAAAATGCAGCCCTCACGGCAAAGACCGATGAGAAGGGAACGGCTTTCCTTACCTTTGCCAAAGCAGGAAAATATGTAATATCGGCCTATCGCAAGGCAGAGGACGGCACACATTATAACATCTCCCGTCCCTATGCGGTCGTGACAGTAACAGATACCGGCACTGCCGCCACCGCATCACCAACGCCGTCTG
>CAZYYI010000151.1:0-1976 GCA_964651835.1 uncultured Lachnospiraceae bacterium | reverse complement strand
CGACACTGTAAGCGTAGCCTTTGTTGCCCAGAAGAGGAGGCAGATCACCGGCATGTTTCGGATGCGGCAGGCTGCCGGGATTATAGTGACTCCCCGTTTTATCAAACGGAAGAGAGCAATCCCCTGTCTCGTGGATGTGCATGCCATAGAATTGGGAATAAGGCGGCACCTTCTCATACGGCAGACCGGAAACTTCCGTTTCGATCAGTACGCCGCCTGAGGAGACCGGATAAAAATAGGCGATTCCACGCAGGGAAGGATGATCGGCATTGCCGGTAATTTCAGCGTAGGCACCTGGGCGTAAAAATTGTCTCATAATAAATTTTCCACCTTGATATAGAAGATTTATCGCAGTCTCAAATGCTGCTGAGACTGCATCTTTTATATCATATGAGAAAACGAGCACATACGTGCTCGATTAGGAGAATGTTTCATTTTCTTCAAACACCGCACGAATTTTCTCCGCATCCGCCAATCCCTCGGAAAAGGCGGTCGCGCTTCCCGCCGCCAGTCCCAGCGCAAAGGCATGACCGTAGTCCTGTCTCTCAAGCCATCCCGCCACAAAGCCCGCCGCCATGGAATCTCCGGCGCCCACGCCGTTTATCAGCGTACCGGCAGGCGCGGGTGCCTCGTGTACGCTGCCGTCCTCCGCCACGAGTACCGCACCCTCCCCCGCGAGGGACACCAGCACATTTGCCGCGCCCATCTCGCGCAGTTTA
Source organism: uncultured Lachnospiraceae bacterium (assembly GCA_964651835.1). Taxonomy (GTDB): domain Bacteria; phylum Bacillota; class Clostridia; order Christensenellales; family UBA1242; genus RGIG1681. Next base: position 1,257 of record CAZYYI010000151.1, on the reverse strand, counting down.
TACGCATAAGGAATCACGGAAGGCCTGTCCGTCAGGGTCACTCCGAAAAGTTCTCCCAGCTCATGGCAGTTAGGCTTGACTAAAAACGGATGCATGGGGAGCGCCTTTTTCAACTGCTCTCCTGCGGCGTCCACCACGATCAGAACACCCTGAGGCGTCCGCTCCATCAGTCTGCAATAACTGTCTTCCGCCAGAGAAGACGGAATATTTCCCGACAAAAATAATACGTCGCCCGCGGAAAGCTCCTGCATCCTCTCACAAAGGCGCGAAAACGCCTCCTCCGGAATATTCGGTCCCTTTCCGTTGACCTCTGTGCCCTCCACCGAGCTGAGCTTGAAGTTAATGCGGGTCAGACCCTTCTCCAAGGTAATCAGACCATTTTCAATACCACGCTCTGCAAGCTGCCTTTTGACCTCCTCCCCGGTAAAGCCCGCAACAAAGCCAAACACTGTGCTCTCCAAACCCAGATTTTTCAGCACCGTGGAGACGTTTATCCCCTTGCCGCCCACTGTCAGGGCCTCCGATGAGGTGCGATTGGTGTGGCCCAATCGGAAATCATCCACCGATACGGTATAATCCAGAGACGGATTTAAGGTTACGGTATAAATGCGTCCTGTCTGTCTGCTCCTCATAGCTGATAAATCCCTGCGGAGCAGGGCGCCGCCGCGAAGCCTCCCTCCGCTCCTTCCATCTTATCTCCTATCGTGTAAAGCGCTTCTCCGGGTTTTATACCACCGCTTAAGGGCTGCTTCCTGTCTGATGGATTGATTACCACCAACAGTTTTTCGTTTGCGGTTTTTCGAATAAATGCAAGCGGATAATTCTCTATGTCCAAAAACTCGATCTCACCGTCATTTCTAAGCGCCTCATGTGCCTGCCTGAAAGCGATCAGCCGTTTCACCTCACGGTAGAGAGATGTCTCATCCTCTATCTGGGCAGCCACGGTCGGTCTGTCCGCCGCGCTGTCCTGCCGAATGTAGAGTTTATCGGGAGAGGCCTCTGAAAAGCCCGCATTCAGGGAAGCATCCCACTGCATGGGAGAGCGAGAACCCGTCCTCTCATAGCCGCCTTCCACGGAATGGATTCCCTCCACATAGCGCATCCCGATTTCGTCGCCGTAGTAGATAAAAGGCGCGCCCGGCATGGTCAGCAGGAAAGCGAACGCAAGCTTCAGCTCCTCGGGTGCGAGGCGTCTCGCCAGCCTTTCCATATCGTGATTGCCCGAAGGGATACAGATCAGGCCGCCGCAGGACTTTG
>CAZYYI010000150.1:0-1995 GCA_964651835.1 uncultured Lachnospiraceae bacterium | reverse complement strand
TCACAGCCTGTTCCGGCGGCAACGCCGCCTCTTCCGGCAACGTGGTCAACGTCTACAACTGGGGCGAATACATCGATATGTCCGTTCTGGACGACTTTGAGGTCGCCACCGGTATCCACGTCAACTACCAGACCTATGACTCCAACGAAGCGCTCTACGGCAAGCTGGCCGGCGGCGCTACGGGGTACGATGTGATCATCCCCTCTGACTATATGATTGGGCAGATGATTGACGAGGATATGCTGGAGCCACTGGATTTTTCCGCCATTCCCAATGTGGCGGATATCGACCCCTCTCTGCTCTACCCCGAGTATGACCCAGAGAACCGGTACAGCGTCCCCTATATGTTTGGTATCCTTGGTATCATCTACAACCCCGATTTAGTGGACGAAAATGAGGATATGGAGACTTGGAACGTTCTCTGGAGTGAGAAATACAAGCACGACATCTTGGTGTTTGACAACTCTCGTGATACCGTGGGCATTGCCCTGAAAAAACTGGGCTACTCTTACAACACCACAGACCCTGCCCAGTTAGAGGAAGCCCTCAAGTCCCTACAGGAGCAAAAGCCCCTTCTTCAAGGCTATTTTATGGACAAGATCTTTGAGAAAATGGAGGGCGACAACTGCGCCATCGGCGTTTATTACTACGGCGACTACCTCACCATGGCGGAAAACAACCCCGTTTTGGAGTTTGCCATCCCCCGGGAGGGCACCAACCGCTATGTAGACGCGATGTGCGTCCCCAAGGGCTGTGAGCACAAGGAAAACGCCATGGCCTTTATCAACTTCATGTGTACTACGGACGCCGGATTGAAAAACTGTGAGGAGACTTATTACTCCACTCCCCTTCTCTCCGTGCGTGAGGAGTTAGATGAAGAACTGTCGCAAGACCCCAACGCCTACCCTGATACAGCCTTCATGGAGGAAAAATGCGAGACCTACGCCTGCCTCCCCGCCGAGACCCGCCTTCTTTACAATGACCTTTGGGTGCGGCTCATCAACTCCCCCGGCTGATATTTTAATGGAAAACCCGCCGAAGGAATGGCTTCGGCGGGTTTTCTTTATCACAAAAAAGGGGCCGCCCGGAATTCCGGGCGACCCCTTTTTTTGCCTTACTTTCCTTACTTCTGGATCAGGGCGATGAAGCGGTCCAACATCACGGCCACCTCCGCACGGGAGACGTTGGCGGTGGGATCGAGGTTGTTCTGGCCCTTGCCCTTCAAAATGCCGTTGGCCACGCACCAGGCCACGCCGTCCACGGCCCAAGCGCCGGTGGTGTCGCCGTCGGTGAACGTGTCAAGAGCCTTGGTGTCGGCCTTCGTGTCCATACCGATGAGCTTGGCGTAGCGCACCATCATCACAGCCAGCTGCTCCCGGGTGATAATGTCGTCCGGGGCGAAGATGTCGGTGGTGTAGCCGGTGACCACCTTCGCCTTGGCGGCCCAGGCCACGCCTTCGGTGTAATACTTGTTGTCCTGCACGTCCTTGAAGGCCGCCTTGTAGTCCGTCTTGCCGTTGGACAGGCGGTGAAGGACGGTAGCCAGCGCGCCACGGGTCATGGGGGTGGTGGGGTCGTACTTGTTGCCGCCGATACCCTGCACCAGCTTCAGTCCGGCAACCTTGTTGATGGCTTCCTCGGCCCACAGGGTCTGGTCGATGTCCTCGAACTCGGTTTCGGGGGCGGGGATCTCGGCGGGGATCTCGGCCTTTACCAGCTCCTCGCCCTCGGGGTCGGTGACGGTGATGGTGGTGTCACCCTCGGGGGTGGTGACGGTCTCCGACTTTACGCCGTCGGGCTGCTCCACCGTCGCGGTCTTGGAGCCGTCGGGCTTGGTTTCGGTGACCGACTTAGTGCCATCCGGCTCTTCCACGGTTGCGGTCACTGTGCCATCCTTCTTGGTTTCCGTGACAGCCTTGGTTCCATCCGGTTCTTCCACGGTCTCCACCTTGGTGCCGTCGGGCTTGGTCTCGGTGGTCACCTTGGTGCCGTCCT
>CAZYYI010000149.1:0-2014 GCA_964651835.1 uncultured Lachnospiraceae bacterium | reverse complement strand
TATCACAAGATTTAACCTTAAGATCTGCAAGATCGCCAGAACAACATTCAAGTTGTCGTACAGGAATATTCATATTTCTAAAAATTTCAACAGAATATTTCCACATTTTGTTATACCAATTCATAGCATCTTCTGGTTTGCAAAGCACAACCATTTCTTGCTTTTCAAATTGATGAACTCTATAAACTCCTCTTTCCTCAAGTCCGTGAGAACCAATCTCTTTTCTAAAACAAGGAGAGTATGAAGTTAATGCAATTGGTAAATCCTCTTCCTTTATTGTTTGATTAATAAATCTGCCAATCATAGAATGCTCACTTGTACCAATTAGGAAAAGGTCTTCACCCTCAATTTTGTACATCATAGCATCCATTTCAGCAAAGCTCATAACGCCAGTTACAACATCGCCGTGTATCATAAATGGAGGTATGCAATAAGTAAAGCCCTTGTCAATCATATAGTCTCTGCCATATGCTATCATAGCTTCATGAAGTCTTGCGATGTCGCCAAGTAGATAGTAAAATCCGTTACCACTGGTTCTGCCAGCACTATCTTTATCTAGACCCAAAACGGCATTCATAATGTCTGCATGATAAGGAATTTCAAAGTCTGGAACTTTTGGTTCACCAAATCTTTCAACTTCAACATTTTTGCTATCATCTTCACCAATTGGCACGCTTTCATCAATGATGTTTGGAATAACCATCATTTTCTTTTTAATTTCTTCATCAATTTCAGCTTGTTTAGATTCTATTTCAACAAGTTTGTCTGCATCAGCTTTAACTTGAGCTTTAATAGCTTCAGCCTCATCAAACTTTTTTTCACGCATTAAAGTGCCAACTTGGCTTGAAAGTTTGTTCCTGGCAGCCCTAAGTTCATCGCCCTCTTGCTTTAATTCACGATTTTTTAAATCAAGTTTGATTATTTCATCAACCAAAGGAAGTTTTGCATCTTGAAATTTCTTTTTAATATTTTCTTTAACCAAATCTGGATTATTTCTTATTAAATTAATATCTATCATAATATTTCTCCTAAATATAGGCTTATGATAGCACTTTTTTTTTAATTTTTCAATCAAATAAAGTTTAATAACCAAATTTGTTAAATTATTTATTTTCTAAAATATTCTCACCACCTATTTTTGCACAAGGCTCAACAACACTTGAACTAGCAAGTGTGCACGGATACATTATACAAGCATTTGCACCAATATCAGAATCATTACCTATATCAATTTTTGGTTTGCTTTTTTCGCAAGAACCTGCGATAACTGATGATGCACTAAGCTTGCAATTTTTGCCAAGATTTGCACCTATAACAACTGCATTATGTCCTACCTCAGAGCGTTCATCAATTACAGAATTCTTTATCGCAGCACCGCTACCAACTTTAACAAAATTTTTAATCTTTACTCCAGATTTAATACATGAATACACACCTACCGAGCAACACGAACCAATCTCACTATTTTCAATACTCGCTGAATATATTTTTGAACCTTTGCCAATAATTGAATTAGTGATTATTGAATGTGGATAAATAGTTACATTATCCTCAATAACAGACGCCCCATCTATAACTACAAACTCATAGATAATCACATTTTCACCAATCTTTGCTTTAGAATCAATATAAACTGAATTTTTATTTTTAATAATACACTTGTGCACTGCTTACCTCCCACCTTTGTTTAAATTATTCTATGAAAGTAAGTACAAAAAGTGTGAAAATTGATTTTAATGGCAAAAATCGTGAAATTATCAGCATTTTAGCCAATAATTTTCTGATATTTTATTAAAATAATATAAATTTATTTTGAGAATTTCATTGTTTATGTTATATTAGAAACAGTAAGTAAGCTAAAAAAAGCAAATTAGGAGGTATTTACTTATGAATAAAAATGAATTTTTAAGGACTATCGCTGACAAAACCGATTCTACAATCAAGGACGCAACTGCATTTTACGATGCTTTTGTTGAAACTGTTACTGAAGCTATGAAAGCTGATGACAAAATCA
>CAZYYI010000148.1:0-2031 GCA_964651835.1 uncultured Lachnospiraceae bacterium | reverse complement strand
TTTTAGTCGAATATTATCACTTGTAATTGCCATAAGCGTATTTTTTTCTTATTCGATCACTGTATTTGCTTTTCCTGCTCGTTTGAGAGATGGTACATGGATTGATAAACCGTGGTCAGAAGCAGGAGAAGAAATATGGCAAACAATATTATATGGTATGAATCAAATTGGTGTATTTTTTACAAATGGTGCAGATTTTGAGCAGTGGATGAAAAACACTGAAGCGTATCAGGATTTATGGGATGAAAATGGACGTTTAGCTAAATATACATCTATTGATACTGAAACGGGTAAAGTAACGTATAAAAAAGAAATTATGACTGTATTTAAATCCGCAGCAGATGACTACGCCAAACAACATGAACCCTATTATATGGCATACACACGATCACTCGATGATTTTCAATTAGCGCAAAATAAATCTGTTTATGACACAGCAAAAAATCTAATTGACGATAGTCCGTCTGGTATCATTGCACTTAGTTATCTATATGGTAATAGGAATCGTTTACTTTTTGTTGATATTGGACACAGTTTTAGAGATAACAGCTCAGTTAGATTTAATAACAATCAAACCAGTGTAAATTTCTATAATAATGATACATGGAATATATCAACATTTACGGCATATGATCTTACTTTAAAAGATAGTGATAGTGCTATAGAGACAGCGGAAGAATTTAAGGAAAAAGCTGATCATATTTATGAATATGGTTATGATATTAATAAACCTATGGGATGTACTTTCTATATTTATCTAAATTCGAATTATAGTACTTATCCTGTGGTAGATTCTATAAGTAGTTCAATGTATCTATTTTCAAAAGATACCCGTCGTATCAGGGTATTTAACACTTATGGTGATTTCCAAAATTACACTCTTGGCAAACGGTCTGTGTATTACACAAGTAAATATTATAACTATGTCCCCGAAGATTTGACTGTATCACTTGATGATCTACAGAAGGAAATTGATGACCTTTCGGATGTCATTGATAAATTGTTAGAGCAGATAACAAAAGATACTGACGAAAGCGAAATTGAGGAATTGCTTCAGCTGATCTTGGATGAGCTACGGAAGAATCCCGGTGGCGGCGGTGGCAGCTCTGGTGGTGATGTGACAGTCAATGTAGATATGGCTACGACAAATAGCTGGCTGTCAAAGATATACAGTAAGGTCAGCCAGATATACGAAAAAATGAATGCCACTGTAGAGGAAGCTGGTCAGACTGTGCTTGATAAGATACAAGAAAGCCTTGATGAGATCATATCACAGTTAAAGCAGATAAAAGGGTGGACTATAGCTGACACAATCATTGATGCGGCTGACGCAGTAGCAGATTGGGCAGATTTTATAAAGGACATGTTCTCGGATGCAGATAGCGGCGTATCTGCTATATCATCTACCATGGACGATGCGGCAAACCTTTTAAAGACAAAGTTTCCTTTCTGTATCCCGTGGGATGTGTATTTCCTTATATCCTTCTTGGCACATGAACCAGAAACGCCGGTATTCAGCCTCCCTGTCAAGCTTGAAAGACTCGGTATAGAGGAATACATAGTAGTAGATATGTCACAATTTAAAGTGGTTTCTGACATATCCCGCACCATGCTCACTCTCGTATACTGTTACGCCCTGCTCAACTTAACAATGAAGATATTCCCGATGACAAAGGAGGAAACATGATGCTGAAATTATTATCTATCCTTATCATAGCACTATATAGTATTCTCCCTACATCGCCGATACAATCAGCACTTTCTGATATGGAAATGAGCGCGGATATATTAGGGTGGCTCAACTGGTTTATTCCTTTTGACAATGCAAGGACAATTACGCTTACATGGCTTTCCTGCATTCTCGCTTATTATGTCTATATGATGGTGAAAAAGATAGTTATGGATTATATTATCGGAAAACTGATGGGATTATAAAATTCCGAACGTTCGGAAAAGGAGGAAAGGACATGATACAATTTGTAAATGGAAGACCGGGTGGCGGCAAGTCTCTTTTTATGGCTGAGAAGATAT
>CAZYYI010000147.1:0-2040 GCA_964651835.1 uncultured Lachnospiraceae bacterium | reverse complement strand
ACAGGTTATGTCTAAAACAAAAACTGCATCTGATATTGTTGGTAAAACAGCAGCAAATATTGACAAAATCAAATTTAGTGATTTGGTTAAATTTAAGGAAACTCATTTTAATGGTAACAATTTTGTATGTTCTGTTGTTTCATCACTTTCGCTGTCAAAAGTTAAAAGTTTGATAGAAAAAATATTTGCCAGTAAAATTCCTTATAATGAAAATTATAAACCTGTTTTAAGTTATTATGAAACAAATTTGTTTGATGGTGAAAGTTCACTTAAAATTTATAATATAAAGCAGGAAAAAGTTTCATTTTTAATGACATTCAAGATTGATGCCAATGAGCTAGAAATTTTTGGAAAGAATTATAATTATGCATTTATCACTAGACACATTTGTGGTTCGCAGGGTGATTTGTTCCTTAAGCTAAGAAATAAAGGATTGGTTTATAGTCTTAATTCTGATATTTCTTGTTTTAAAGAAAATTCAACTTTAAATATTATGTTTGAAACTTCTAAAGAAAAGATTAAAGAAATTTTAAATATTATTTCAGCTGAAATCAAAAATCTTTTAACAACAAAAATTGATGAGGAAAAAGTTAAAACTTACAAAAACAACCTTGAATATTTTAGTGATGAAAAATTGCCTCAAAAACCAACAGTAAAATGTTTGGTAAATTTTAATGATTATCTTGAATTTGGCAAGTTGTTTAAACTGACTAAAAAAGAGAAAAAGAATTTAAGAGATGGAATAAATGCTGAAGAGATAAAAAGGCTTGCTGGTGAAATTTTTAATAAAAATAACAAAATATATATTTCTGTGCTTGGCAATGTGTCTAAAAGTTATGTTCCAACTTTGGATGAAATGAAAAAATTATTTTTGATTAAAGGAGAAACTTATGAAAACTAAAAATCAAAATGAATTGCTTGTAAAATTTAAAGAACTTGAAAATAAATTAAAGCAAATTTTAAAACAAAATAAAATCAATGTTAAAGAAGATGTATCAAGCTCTGAATTTAAAAAGAGTATGAAAAAATATATTAAAAATGTTGAAGAAGCAAAGCAAGTTTTGGCAGAGTATGAAGCAGTTGCAACTGTGCTTAATGCACTTGCCGGTGGAGCGCAGGAAAGAAGTGAAACTGTTGCAAAATCTGTTGTAGATCTTAGAAAAAATCCAAAGTTAAAAAATAACGAGAGTCAAGAAGCTAAGTCTATAAACACAAATTCTAATAAGTCAGAAAAATATGAAGATGAAATAATTGTGACTGATGGAAAGCAAATTGTGGTAACAAAAAAGAAAAAATCAATAAATAGCTCTTCACAAGAATTTTAATATAAAATCGCAAAATTTATTAGTTTTGTTTAAAAAATTAATATAATTTTACTTAAAATTGCAGTTTCTATTGGGATTTTAATAATTTATAATTTTAAAATTGTAAATTTTTGTTAATTATTTTTGTGCAAATTTTGTTAGACAATTAAAAATATAATGTTATAATAAAATTATAAAAAATTAGGAGAATAATTATGAGTGTATTTTTTACTGATACCGATTGTGAAATGAGTTACATTGATGCTGAAAAATTAAATATGAAAGTTATAGGTATGCCTTATACAATTAAAGGTGAAGAAAAGGTTTATGACTTTGGTAAAAATACAGATATAAAAGAATTTTATAATGAGATGAGAGGTGGTGAAATAGTTACAACCTCTGCGCTCAATTCTCAAGATTATTTAAATTATTTTGAACCAGTTTTAAAGAGCGGAGAAGATGTGCTTTATGTGCATTTTAGTTCAGAACTTTCAGGAACTTTCAATTATATGCAAACGGCTATAAATATTTTGAAAGAGAAATACCCAAAAAGAAAAATTACTTGTTTTGATACCAAAAGCATTTCAGTTGGTGGAGGCATTCAAGCAATAGAAGCTTGCAAACTTCATAACAGCGGAGCAAGTGATGAAGAAGTAATTAAATTTTTAGAGGATTTCAAAAATAAAGTTGCAGTTTACTTTTATGTTGATTCATTACAGTATTTAAAACGTGGTGG
>CAZYYI010000146.1:0-2041 GCA_964651835.1 uncultured Lachnospiraceae bacterium | reverse complement strand
CGGCAATAAGATTTGAACTTATGACCTGCCGGGTATGAACCGATTGCTCTAGCCAACTGAGCTATGCCGCCATAACCATTTTGTGCTTAACGCTAATAATATAATACATCTCGCAAATTTTGTCAACAACTTTCAAAAAGTTAAGAAAAAAAATTTACAAATGCAAACATCTATTAAATTTAGTTTATAAATGTAATATTATTATTAAAAAAATATGCAAAATTAACTAAAAATAGCAGAAAATTCATTAAAAATAGCTAATTATTTAATATTTCTTGCGGCTTTGCTTGCCCTGCTCTTTTCTTTTATGAATCTTGAAAGATTGCGATTTAAATGTTTTAAATCTGTATTATAAAGATTTTTATATGTATCATTACTCTTTTTCATATTAATAGTTTATTATTTTAATTCAAATAGTATACAAAAAAAGTAGCGGCAGAAAATGCCGCTAACACCAATTCATAGGAGTTTTTAACAAAATAAAAACTAATTCTAAATAAATTATTTGGGAAGAGAGTGATTAACACTAACAAATTAAGCCAAAAACAGTGATGCCACAAAAAGTGACGCTGCCAATTTGTTAGTTAAAATTATTTATGCAGACTGCAATTCTTGCGGAGCAGCTTTAGTTTTAGTTTAAGTCAACATTGGCCTTGCCCTGCAATATTAAATAAAAAAGAGAGAGGTATAATCTTTTGTGTGGACTTGGGATTTATTTATCCAAGTCTATTATAATATATGCCCATCCTAAAAAAGTTGTTACAAGATTTATAAAGTAATTTAAAAATCATAGAGTAATTGACAAAAACTAATTTTCAGTGTATCATTAGATTATATATCAAAGGAGAAAGGGGTTATGGTAGATAATAGTAAACAAGTTAGAAAACAAATTTTTGATGTGATTGGTTGCATCTGTGCAGTTATCACAGTACTTACATATGTAGTGCTTTGCATTAATTCACAATGGTCATTTATTCCAGATGGCTCATTCATTATGAAGGTGCTTTTAATAATTAGAACTTATGCTCCACTTATTGTTGTTGCAATTGTTGGTATTGAATTCTTCTCAACAAAAAATATTGTGCTAAGAATCATATACTATGTTATGATTGCAATTGTAGTTGTGTTTATGTTCTTCCCAAGCACTTGGTCACATTTTGTAGGCTTGATTGGTTAAAAAATAATCGAAAAGAAAAAGCATATCAAATTGATATGCTTTTTTATTTTGCTTATTTTAGATTATGGGCGAAGTCCCATTCCACCCTCAAGTGTAATTGTTTCACCAGACATATACTTAAAATCTGGAGAAGCAAGCTGAACGCATACTCTGCCTATTTCAAGTTCTGAATCACCATAGTGACCCATTGGTGGCATTTTTACATTTGCTTTAAAAGCATCTGGATAAGCTTTTTCAAATTGCTCAAGTTGAGCTGTCCAAGCAAGTGGACAAACCACATTAACATTGATGCCATCTTTGCCCCATTCAGTTGCGGCAACTCTGCTTAGTCCCCTAATACCCTCTTTTGCTGCGGCATAGGCACATTGACCATAGTTACCAAATAGTCCAGCACCAGAAGCAAAGTTAATAACTGAACCTTTGCTTTGCTTTAAATATGGATAGCAAGCTTTCATATAACAAAAAGTTGCATAAAGACCTGAATACATTGCAAGATTAAACTGCTCCATTGTGTGATCAGCAAGCGTAACGCCTGATGCTGAAGCCTGTGCGTTGTTAATAAGCACATCAATACCACCAAAGGTATCAACTGTTTGTTTAACAACATTTTCAGCAATTGCAAGATTATCAGAATTTTCATTTATATCTGCTTGAAGCACAAGCACTTTAACTCCGAACTTTTCTTCAAGCTCTTGTTTTGCATCCTCTAACTTTTGCACATTTCTGCCAGTAATAACAATGTTTGCACCCTCTTTTGCATAAGCAGTTGCAATACCGTAACCGATTGAACCACACCTACCATCAGATAACACTGCTCTGCCTGCACCAGTGATAATCACTGTTTTGCCACTAAAATTTCCCATA
>CAZYYI010000145.1:0-2087 GCA_964651835.1 uncultured Lachnospiraceae bacterium | reverse complement strand
GTAACTAAATCAGGTTGATTGCCAAATTCATCTTTTTTAGCACTATCAATATCTGAATAAAATTCCAAATTGCCATAACCAATACGGTTAAATAAGTCCATTTTATCAGCATCTCTAATAATTTTGCATTGAGTAATAATTTCATCTAAACTATGTTTATTTTCACCAAAAACTTGCATAAATTTTTTAATATAATCAATATCAATTTTTGGTTTATTATGAAACTTAATAGCTAAATAGGCGATTATATAATCTTCTTCAGGTATATCAAAATTTTTAATACTACCATTTTGAATAGCATTTGAAATAAACATTTGTTTTCTTGACATATCATTTAATTCTGGTTTATCTTTATCATTTATATTAAAAATACTTTCTACATCTTCATTAGACAAGCCAAATAAATATTCTGCAGATTTATCACCATGATCAAATCCTAAATGATCCTTAAATGAATTAAATTTTGTCCATTGTTCAAATCTTGCAAAATCATGAAAAATACCAATATTAAATGCAAGTTCAGTATTTTCATTAAGAGCTTCAGCAATGTCATAAGCCATTTCAGCAACTTTAAATGTATGGAAAAGTTTTTCATGAATTTCATGATCATTCATATCAAATCCTCTTGAATACATATCAAATTCAGCCATATTGTGACCAAATGTATTATTTTTTATTACCTTAAAATATTTTGACATTTTAACCTCCAATTTAAAACATACCAATTATAATACATATATATGCAATTGTCAATACTGATTATTTAATAAACATAGTCTTGTTTTTGTAATATAGCATAAACTTATATTAAATATTTGAAATAAAATAAATATTGGTTATAATTAAATTATGAAAATAAATCTTCAAAGCAAAAAACACTTTATATTCGACTTTGTACTCATTTTAGTTGTCACGGGACTAACTGCTTTTTACTTGGCAAAAAGTGGCGTTTTTAGCCATCTTGACAGCCTTACACAGATGTCGGTTATTGGTTTAATCACTATAATATTAGTGTTTGTTGCAGCAGTTCTATTTCATAGTTATGTATATTATAATTCTGGCAAAGCTGTAGGTGAAAATCTTTCATTTGTAAAATCTACAAATGCATATATGCTTGGTTTTATGGGTTCTGGTATAACACCACTTAAGTCTGGACATTTTCCATTTATATTTTATTATTATTCAAAACAAAAAGTACCATTTGAAAAAAGTTTAAGTATAGTTTGCACTAATCAGATTGTATTTTCGCTTACCACAGTTATCACATACTTTATTATCATGATTTTATGCTTAGTTAATAAAACAGCAATAATAGTGGGCGACACAACTATTTATTTATGGCTTGCAGCTCTTGCTGGCTTTGTGTTTAATATTGGTTCACTTCTTCTTGTTGTACTTCTCGCATACTGCAGTCCATTTCATAATTTTGCAATTAAAACATGTTCAAAAATTTTATATAAACTCAAAAAAATTGATTCACGTGAAGATTATGAAAACGAACATAAGCAAAAAATACAGACCTATAAAGCACAAATCGACTATGTTTTTAAACATCTTTATAAGTTTATTTTGCCGATATTAAGTTTCTTTTTATTTTTGATATTTATAAGTTCAATTCCTTATGTTATATATTTGTTTTTTAGTGGAGCAGGCTTTAATATTAATGACTTCTTATTATTTTTCTCACTAAATCAAGCAATGACTTATATAACAAATGTTATACCAGTTCCGGGTGGCACAGGAGTTGCTGAATTTAGCTTTTTAACCATATTTGCAGGTGTATTTACAGAAAGCACAATTGGCTCTGCAATGATAATCTGGCGAGTTTGCACATACTATTTGCCAATACTCATTTCATTTTTAATTTTTATAGGAGTAATGATAAAAAACAGAACCAAACCAAACACTGCAACGCAAATTAAATTTTAATAAATTTTAACTTTTTTAACGCACATTTACTCAATTTAACATACCTTAAACTATGGAGGATTTATGTTATTTGAGGGGTTATGCACAGCACTTGTTACACCATTTGACAAAAACGGAAAAGTAAACTATTTTTCACTAAAAAACTTAATAGACTTTCA
>CAZYYI010000144.1:0-2135 GCA_964651835.1 uncultured Lachnospiraceae bacterium | reverse complement strand
GGGCCAACTGGCGGTGTTTTACAACGGCGACACGGTGGTATGCTCCGGTTGGATCATGTAAATGCCCCATTTTTTGAAAAAAGATAAAAATACCCTTGCGTTTTTCCACGTAAGGGTATAAAATGGGTGTGCCAAGATAATAAGAGGCAGGGCACAGGGTGCTGCAACACCCCATGCCCTTATGCAGGAGTGACGGCTCCCACACAGCAAGTAACTTGCGCCAACCCTCATTATAAACATTTCCCCTCCACCTTTCAAGGGGAAAAGTATGGTGAGCGGCGTGTGTTTCGCGGTGTAGGGATATCTCCCTGCACCGCTTCTTGTTATCTTGACGGCGATCACCCGTGGGGGCGGGATCATTTTCCCGTCCCCGAGGGCCGCCGTCAGGTCAACAAAAGGAGGAAACACACATGAAAAAGAGAGTTTTGGCGCTGATTTTGACCCTTGTGCTGACCTTGAGCGTTTTCCCCGTAGCGCAGGCTGTGGTCATCGAGCCAAACGTAGGCTGGGGAGATGAGATCGTTATTACGCTGGGAGAGGATATCACAGGAACCACGCCTGAAAAGTCCACGAACAAACAGCTTTTCAAACTGAAAGTGCCCCAAACCGCCCACATTCCGTTTGCGCTGACCATTGACGGAAAAGTAATACGTTGGAATCATGATTCTCCCTTTATTATGGACATCTATAACAGCAGTTACAAGTGCATTTATACTACCGGGGACAATGCGTGGAGGGATGCACAAAGTACAATGTCTTTCGGCGAGGGAGTCACTTTAGAGGCCGGCGTTTATCACATTAAAATCACCAAAGACCCCAATGAATTTTCCACAGAAAAGTTAGGGAAACGTTATCAGCTCTCCACCTGTTCCCACGCACTTGGCGAGGAAACCGTGGCAAAAGAGCCAACCTGCTCTGAATATGGCGAAAAGCAGTCCATTTGTACCATTTGCGGCAATGTTGCCCTGACCCAGCAGATCGAACGGCTGCCCCATACCCCCGGCGAATGGGAGGTCACCAAGGAGCCCGACGGCTGCAAAAAGGATGGAGAGCGGGTCAGATACTGCGAAGTTTGCCATGCAATCGTGGAAAAGGAGACCATTAAGGCCGCAGACCACACCCCGGGCGAGTGGGTCGTGCTCCGGGAGCCCGAGGGTTGCGGCACAAGCGGTGAGCGGGTGAAATATTGTCAGGTCTGCGACGGCGTGGTGGAGCGGGAAGTCTTAAAGGCCGCCGAGCACAGCTATGGGGCGTGGGTGGTGACCAAGCAGGGAAACTGCAAAACTCCCACCCAGATGGAGCGCAAATGTGCCGTTTGCGATCATGTGGAGCAAGAGACGAAATTTGAGGATCACGACTGGAGCGATGAGGGGGTGGTTCGTCAGGAATCCACCTGTGCAAAGCAGGGTGTACGGGTTCACACTTGCCCCGGCTGTAAGCAGGAGAAGGGGGAACTGCTTCCTTTGGCGGAGCACCAATATGGAGAGTGGGTCCGCCAAACGGAGCCTACCTGCTCCTACAACGGGTTTATGTACCGAAATTGTAAAGTCTGCAAAACCGCGGTAGAGGAAAAGACCCTGGAAAAGCTACCCCACACGCTCAGCGTGTTGAACGAGGGCATGGTTGGCGGGCGCAACGCATATCGGGACCGCTGCTCCGTTTGTACTTATAGGAGCAAGCCCTACTATGAAAAAGGCCGGCCCGTGACCGTCACCCGTGCCAACACTGACGAGCCCTCCCAGCTTCCTTGGGTCGTCCCCGCCTTCAGTGACGTGAGCTCCTCCAGCTGGTATCAAAGCGTCGTGACCTACGCCTACAACCTTGACCTGATGGTGGGCAATTCGGACACCACCTTCAACCCCATGGGCAACGTCACCGTGGCCGAGGCGGTCACTATGGCGGCCCGCGCCCGCAACAGCTACGAGGGCAGCACCAACGACGACTTCAAGGCCAGCGGCGTCTGGTATCAGACCTATGTGGACTACGCGATCAAAAAGAACATCATCAAAGCGGGGGACTTTGACCGTTATGACCGGGTGGCCACCCGCGCCGAAATGGCCTATATCTTCGCCCACGCCCTGCCTGACAGCGGCATGAAGGCCATCAATAAGGTGACCAAGCTGCCCGACGTGGAC
>CAZYYI010000143.1:0-2199 GCA_964651835.1 uncultured Lachnospiraceae bacterium | reverse complement strand
TTTTAGAAAAACTTAAAGTAGGCACAAAACTAAAAATTGATAAGGCTAGTTTTGAAGTTATTGCAATGAATTATTATGTAAGTGAAAATGATACTGAAAATTGGTATGCAAAAATTTTGCTAAGTGATAATCATTGTTTGTGTGTTAATCCTAAAAATTCTAAATCTTTAGATTTTGGTTATGAAGTTAAGCCATTTGCAAAAGGTGAAAAGTTCCCTAAAACTATAAAATTTGAGGGCAAAATATTTAAGTTTGCAGAAAAGGATTATCAAATTGTAAAAGAACTTGTACTTGGCGATCCGCTAGCTATGGAGGGCGAGTGTTTATTTACCAATCATATAAATATAGCGAATGAAACTGAAACAATAAGTATGGGATATATTCCAAGAACCAAAAAAAGAGCGGATGTGTATTTAAAAACTATTCCATTTAAAAGTGTGAAAATTTTAGATAAGTAAAAAGGAGAATTTTATGTTAGAGTTTGCAGGCAGATTTAGTAAACCAGAATTAATGATAAAGCAAGGAAAGTTTTGGTCAATAATTTTCAGGGAGGGTACAACAACTCTTGGAAATTGTATTATTATTTGCAATAGGCAGTGTCCTACTTTTAGCGATTTAACTGCTGAGGAAATGGCAGAATTTCCAGAGCTTGTTAGGTGGTATGAAACCAAAATAAAATCGCTATATGGCGCAGTTAAATTTAACTATCTTGCCATGATGATGAAAGATGAATTTGTGCATTTTCATATGATTCCAAGATATGACAAACCAGTTGAAAGATATGGGCTTGTATGGGTTGATTCTGAATGGCCAGCGGGTACAAAAATGACAAAAATTGATGTGTCAGACGAAGTTAAACAGCAAATTATTAATGACTTAAAAAATTAATTATATAAGAGGATAAATTTATGTTAATTAGTATAGGTAGCAGAAGTATACCGAAAATTTCTGCTGTTAGTAGGGCTTTTTCAAAGTTTCCAGAACTTTGGACTGATGATGAAAGTTTGGAATTTGTGATACTCTCAAAAGAAAATAGAGGCGATGCAAAAAATTCTGAAAAAGACAAAGTTAGTGGAGTTTCTTGTAACCCAATTTCACTTGAAGAAACTATTAAAGGTGCAAAAAACAGAGCAAAAAGTGCATTTGACTATGCAGTGAAAACTAAAGGCAAGTGTAATTATGCCGTTGGATTAGAGGGCGGATTATTTAAGGTTGACGAGGTTAATACAAAGCATCTTGAACTCTCTGTTGCAGTTATATTTGATGGTAAAAATTACTATTATGGCACAAGCCCTGCATTTGAACTTCCAAAGGCTGCAGTTGTTGGTGCTTATCAGGGTAAAGAGGCTGGGCTTATGGATGATGTTTTTGGAACAACAACCAAAGGCAGACAGGGGATTATCGGCACACTTACTGAGGGCAGACTTAACCGTGATGATTTTGAAGAAATGGGCGTTATCTGTGCATTGGCAGGGATTGTAAGAAAAGATATTTATGATAAGTAAGTTTTAATATAGTGAATAGTGAAAATAATAAGCCAAATCGCTGGCTTATTTTTTTTAAAAAAAATACGGGATTAGCCCGTATTTAAAAAGTTTGTTTTACTATTCTATAAATTTGTTATGATTTTTTATATAAAATTGTTTTTCAAGTTTATCGGTTTGACATGTTACATTTATTCCAAATGATTTTAAGCCAGCTTCTTCATTTTGCGAAATAATATATGAGCTATGCATATTTGAATTTATTAAAAAATCAAAGATACTTACATCAATATTATTTTGATATAGCCAGTTTAAAATGTCTTCAACATTAACTTTTTTGTCTACGTCAATTTGAAAAATTAAGTTAAGTTTTTCTAAAATTTGTAATATTACACCAGCAGATGAGGTATAGTGAACAGAGTCTTTAGCATAAATAACTTCGCCATCTCTAAGCTCTAGAACACTGATGTTTTTGTTTTTATTTTCTTTAAAAATTTCATTGGCAATTCCAAAAACTTCCAAATCATCAAAAGTAATGAAATTATTATCCATTATCTTTTTAACTCTTAACATTGCTGATTTATCGCTATAACCTCTTACAAACTGCTTGTAATAGGTGAAATATCTTCGGCAGATTTCTTCTCTGCATAATTGGTTAACCAACTTTTCATTAGTAATTGAATTTTTCATTCCATTAATAACCATTTCAGTTGGT
>CAZYYI010000142.1:0-2222 GCA_964651835.1 uncultured Lachnospiraceae bacterium | reverse complement strand
CTGGAACAAATATGTCACTTACAATGAAGTCAGCAGTTAAAGAGCTTAACAATGTTACAAATAATGATATGGAAAATATTTGTGATGCTATTGCTGGTGGTGCACTTAAAGGTGCAAGGGGTAACTCTGGTGTTATCCTTTCACAAATTTTAAAGGGTATTTCTACTTATTTTAACAAACTTAAAGAAATCAAAACTATCGATTTTGCATATGCCTTAATCGAAGGTTCAAATGTTGCATATAAAGCAGTTACTAAGCCAAAAGAAGGTACAATTTTAACAGTTATCAAATCTATGGCTAACTCTGCAGTTAAAATTGCTAAAAAAGAAAGCGATATGCAAGAATTTTTAAAACAAGTTATTGATATTGGTGAAGAAGCACTTGCTATGACCCCAGAATTGCTCCCAGTTTTGAAAAAAGCTGGTGTTGTTGACGCGGGTGGTAGAGGATTACTCATCATTTTGAACGGATTTTTAAAGATTGTATCTGGTGATGAGAGTGAACTTAAGCTTGTTGCTGAAACTGACAAACTTTCTGATGCAAAAATCAACACAACTGACTCTGAAATTGCCAATATTGGCGATATTGCAGACATTGAATTTGCATATTGCACTGAATTTTTCGTTATAAACATCAATAAAAAGACAACTGTTGCCGATATTGACAAGCTCCGTGAAAAATTAATGGAAATTGGTGACTCAGTTATCTGTATTGGTGACCTTAACCTCATTAAAGTTCACGTTCATACCAATCAACCTGGCGTTGCACTTGGTCACGCTCTTAAACTTGGTGAGCTAAACGGCGTTAAAATTGAAAATATGCTCGAGCAATTTAGAGCAAGAAAGAAAACTAGTGAACCAGAAGAGCTTAAAAAGATTGGTATTGTTGCTATTTGCGCTGGTGAAGGTCTTGCAAACTTGTTTAAAGACCTTAATGTTGACTATGTAATTGAGGGTGGACAAACAATGAACCCATCTGCTGAAGACATTGCTTACGCTTGTGACAAAGTTCCAGCTGAAAATGTGTTTGTACTTCCAAACAACAAAAACATTATCCTTGCAGCAGAACTTGCAAATGATTTATCTAAACGTAATATTTATGTACTTCCAACATCTTCTATACCACAAGGTATCTCTGCAGCTATCAGAATTGACCCAGAACTTTCTATTGAAGAGAACAAATCTAATGTAGATGAAGCTATTAAGGGTGTAATTTCTGGTTCAGTTACTTATGCAGTTAGATCAACAACTATTGATGGCTTTAAACTTAAAGAAAATGATATCATTGGTCTTGGTGAAAAGAAGATAGTTACTAAAGGTTCAAATGTAAGCAAAGTTACAGAAGATACTATTGAAAAACTTATGACTGACGATATTTCAACAATTTCACTATTCTACGGTAACAATGTTGACCCTAAAGATGCCGGTGCGCTAGTAGATACACTTAAAGACAAGTATCCAGATCTTGAAATTGATTGCAATGAAGGCGACCAACCACTTTATTATTACTTTATTTCACTTGAATAAAATTAAGAGCGAATTATCGCTCTTTTTTTGTTGCCACTAAAATTTGATTTTGCTATAATTTTTTTATGGAACTAACAAAACTTGCAGGAATAGGAGAGGCACGAACCAAAGCTTTTGAAGAGCTTGGCATTTTTTCATGTGAGGATTTGATAAACTTTTTTCCTTATAAATATTATGACTTTTCAAAGACTGAAGCATATGCTGATGACGGCAGGATAAAACTTATTAAAGCAACTGTCGTAGAAAATGCAAAAATTGTGTCTATCCGCAAAAATTTTGTTATGGTTACTTGTAAAATGACAGATGAAATAGGGCATAAATTTAATGCAATTTGGTACAATCAACAGTATGTAAAATCTGGGCTATTTCTAGGTGCAGAGCTATATATTTTTGGTAAAAACAGCCCTACAAAAAAGAATAATTTTGTGGTTTTAATTTCAAAATTTTGTGATAAAATTAAGCATTTAGGACTGCTTCCGGTTTACAAAACTGCAGGAAAAATCGGTCAAACTATAATGCAAAAAGTAATGGAACAAAGTTTGCAAATGCTGAATTTTTCAAGCTTTATACCAAATAATTTGTTACAAAAATATAACTTAATTAATTTAAGTGAAGCATATAGTGAAGTTCATAATCCGACCAACTTTGAAATTACCGAAAAAGCCAAGTCAAGAATAAGTTTAGAAGACCTTATAC
>CAZYYI010000141.1:0-2242 GCA_964651835.1 uncultured Lachnospiraceae bacterium | reverse complement strand
GTTGAAAGATATTCAATAATAAGAAGTCTTGATGCCATTAAAAATGCAGATGTTGCAGTGCTTATGATTGATGCCATCGCTGGCGTAAGTGACCAAGATTTAAAGATTGCAAGCTTTATTGCGGAACAAAATAAACCTTCTGTTGTTGTTATAAATAAGTGGGATTTAGTTGATAAAGATACAATGACTACTGCAAAGTATGAAGAAACACTTAAAAAAGAATTTGCATTTATGCCATACTTCAAGTCAGTATATCTTTCTGCACTCACTGGCAAAAGAATGGAAAAACTTATGCCATCTATTATATCGGTGCTTGAAAATAATAAAAAAATGGTTAAGGCAAATGAGCTAAATGATGTTTTAATGGATGCATTTAGTGTTCATCCGCCAGTATCTAAAAATAATAAAAAACTTAGAATTTTCTATTCAACTCAGTCTGGAGCAACCCCTCCAACTTTTGTCATGTTTGTTAATGACAAAACTCTTATGACTGACAATTATTTAAGCTATCTTGAAAATTGTTTGAGAAAAGCTTTTGATTTTACTGGTACGCCTATTTTGATTAAACTTAAAGTTAAGGGAGAAGATTAAAAGATATGGTTTGGTGGCAAGTTCTTTTGGTAATAATTATATCATATATGCTTGGCAACATATCTTTTTCTCGTATCATTGCAAGCACAAAAAAACAAGATATAACAAAAATGGGTAGTGGAAATCCTGGTTCAACCAATGTACTTAGGTTTTACGGTGCTAAATTTGGTATACTAAACTTGGTACTTGATATGCTTAAAAGTTTTATTCCAGCTATTGCAAGTTTCTATATTTTTGGGCAAAACTATTTAATGCTTTATATTGCGGGCGTGTCGTGTATGATAGGGCATATCTATCCTGTTGTTTATGGCTTTAAAGGTGGAAAGGGTATTGCTACTATGATGGGTCTGTTTTTTGCAGCAAACCCAGCTGTGACAGCCATAGTTTTTGCAATAAGTATGGTAATTTGGATAGTTATTGAATATGGCGCAGTGGTAAGTATAATTTGCGTAACTTCGCTTACAGTTATTGAAGGGCTTAGAATGCAACAGATTTTGCCGTCACCAGCAAAACAGATAGTTTGCGTAATTCTGTTTATTATCTTCTTACTAACTTGGTATGCTCATAGAAAAAATATTACAAGGTTACTTCTTGGAAAAGAAAATAAGGCAAGTTTAATTAAGAAAACTAAAAAGAAACTTAAAAAGGGAGCAAAAATATGAAATCTTCAAAAGTTATATTAAACATTATGTCTGTTGTGTGCTTTATTTATGGAGCATTTTATGTATTTTCTCTCGTGTTTATACCTATTGGCATATATTGTTTTATTGCAGGTAGGACATTTTCATTTAAAGCCGAACATACCGACGATATGTTTACGGTAAATAACAAGGTTTTTAGAAATTATGTAATATTTACTAGCATATTCTGTTTGCCATTTGGGTTGCTTTCAATTATTCCTTATTTATTATTAACTAGCAACAATGTTAGAGTAAATATGGAATATAAGCCAAATGATAATGCTACAAGCCAAGCTGAATATGAAAATGAAAACAAAGTTGTTGAGGCTGAAATTAGCCAAGATGAATCACTTGAAGATAGAAAAGAAAAGTATAATAAGCTTAAAGCTTTTAATGAAAAGGGTTTAATCACTGATGAAGAATTAGAAGATGCACGAAAAAGACTTTTTGGTGACAATAAATAATTTATTTAAACTCTCTAATTTTGGAGAGTTTTTATTTTGTTTTTAAAATGTTGTCATATTTAAAATATTAATTTCATATAAATTGCCTATAAGACAAATTGGAGGTTTTATGGACAATTTTGATATTTATAGTGATATAGCAAAACGCACAAACGGCGATATATATGTTGGTGTTGTTGGCCCAGTAAGAACTGGTAAATCAACATTTATTTCTAAGTTCATGCAATCATCTATCCTATCTAATATTGCTAATGAGTATGAAAGGGAAAGAGCTATCGATGAAATGCCACAATCTGGTGCTGGCAAAACTGTAATGACAATGCAACCAAAGTTTGTACCTGCTGAAGCAGTTACAGTTAATTTTTCTAAGGATGTTTCTGCAAGAGTAAGACTTGTAGACTGTGTTGGATACGCTGTAGAAGGCGCAAACGGCTTTGTTGATGGCGATACTCCAAGAATGGTTAAAACTCCTTGGAGCGAGGAAGAAATGCCTTTTGAACAAGCTGC
>CAZYYI010000140.1:0-2286 GCA_964651835.1 uncultured Lachnospiraceae bacterium | reverse complement strand
AAAGTTTTGACAAAATGCAGTAAAATACTTTACAAATGAAAAATAAAGTAGTATACTGCTAGCGTACCGTTTGAGAGAGCTAAACTCCTTTTTCCGGTTTAGATGGCTCAAAAACTGGCAAATATTTATGGAGGAAAAAGAATGGATAAAGTTAGAAAGCAAGAAATTATTAAAGAGTATGCTAAGTCTGAAAATGATACTGGTTCACCATATGTTCAAATCGCAATTCTTACAGAGCGTATTAAGAACTTGACCGAGTACCTTAAATCTAACAAGCAAGACTTCCACTCAAGAAGAGGTCTTATGCAACTTGTTGGTCGTAGACGTGGTTTGCTTGAATACCTCAAGAAAGAAGACCTTGAGGGTTATAGAGCTTTGATTGAAAAATTAGGCATTAGAAAATAAGAGGGGATGGGATTTTTTCCTATACCTCTTTTTTTACAAATTAGATTATTAAGTAAGGAGAAACATTATGTTTGGAGAAGAAAAAGAATATAAATTATCGCTAGCAGGCAAAGACATCTTTGTTAAAACTGGCAAATATTGCGGACAAGCTAATGGTACTTGTCAAGTTAGATGTGGTGACACTGTTGTTATGGTTAATGTAACAATGAGTGATAGCCCAAGAGAATGCGCTACATTTTTCCCACTATGTGTAGATTTTGAAGAAAAAATGTACTCTATTGGTAAATTTCCAGGCGGTTTTAAAAAGAGAGAAGGTCGTGCAAGTGACCAAGCTATACTTTTTTCAAGACTTATTGACAGACCAATTAGACCATTGTTCCCAAAGGGATTTTACTATGATGTAGCAGTTGTAGCAACTGCACTTTCAGTTGACCCAGATTATCCACCAGAAATCCTCGCTATGATTGGATCATCTGTTGCACTTTCAGTTTCAGATATCCCATTTGCTGGACCTACTGGCTCAGTTGTTGTTGGTCTTATTGATGGAAAGTATGTAATTAATCCAACTCAGGAAGAGTGTGAAAAGAGCGTGCTTCACGCAACCGTTGCTGGTACAAAAGATGCCATTATGATGGTTGAAGCAGGTGCAGCTGAAATTTCTGAAAAAGAAATGCAAGATGGCATTTTGTATGCTCATAACTATATTAAAGAAATTGTTGCATTTATTGAAAAGATTGCAAAAGAAGTTGGAAAACCAAAGAGAGAAGTTGTGTTATTCCATATTGGTGAGGATTTGGAAAAGGATGTTCGTGATTATGTTACTGCAAACCTTACCAAAGCTATGGCACCTTTAGCTGATAAAGTTGCTTTAAATGAAAGAATTGACGCAGTACTTTCTGATTGTAAAGAGCATTTTGCAGAAAAATATGAAGAAAGAGAACAAGAAATTGATGAACTCCTTTATAAAATGCAAAAAGAAATTGTACGTAAAAACATTATTACTAGCGGAATTCGTCCAGATGGAAGAAAAACTAAAGAAATCCGTCCTATTTGGTGCGAAGTTGGTGTACTTCCAAGAGTTCACGGAAGCGGTGTGTTCACTCGTGGTGAAACACAAGTTCTTAACTGCTTAACACTTGCAACTATTGCAGAAGCTCAAAAATTAGAAGGTCTTGATGATGATGAAGATGCTTATAAGAGATATATTCATCAATACAATATGCCTCCATATGCTACTGGTGAGGCAAGAGCACTTAAAGGACCAGGCCGTCGTGAAATCGGTCACGGTGCGTTAGCTGAAAGAGCGCTTTTACCAGTTATTCCTAGCGAAGATGAGTTCCCATATGCACTCAGACTTGTTAGTGAAGTATTGTCTTCAAATGGTTCATCTTCAATGGCAAGTGTTTGCGCAAGCACACTTTCACTTATGGATGCCGGTGTACCTATCAAAGCTCCTGTTGCAGGTGTTGCTATGGGTCTTATTAAAGATGAAGAATCAGGTAAAGTTATTGTTATGACTGATATTCAAGGCTTAGAGGACTTTTACGGTGATATGGACTTTAAAGTTGCTGGTACTGAAAAAGGTATTACTGCCATTCAAATGGATATCAAAATTAAAGGTATTGATGAAAATATTTTAACCACAGCACTTTCTCAAGCTCAAGAAGGTAGAATGGAAATTATGGGTAAAATGCTTGCAACTATCCCAGAATATAGAAAAGAGCTTAGCCCATATGCTCCAAAAATCATCACCTTTAAGATAGCTCCAGATAAAATTGGTGAAGTTATTGGTCAAGGCGGAAAAACTATCAATAAAATCATTGAAAAAACCAATGTTAAGATTGATATTGAAGATGATGGTACAGTTATGGTATCTTCAGC
>CAZYYI010000139.1:0-2311 GCA_964651835.1 uncultured Lachnospiraceae bacterium | reverse complement strand
TTCAGCCTTTTGCAGTCAGCTTTGAGCATACTGTCGAAGTTGACTACCTTGGCAAAACTCTTATGACTCGGCTGCATAACCGAATATTTGACCTCGATTCAGATGTCGAAGCCAAACAATTAAAAATCATCTCAGACCTGGTGAAGGACGCAGAGCGGCGATGGATTGCGGCACACCACCGCGACCGCTCTGTGGCGTGCCCCAGGGAGCACGAGATATGGCACCTGATGCAACGCATACTGCTCGACTTGCGTAACTTCCCTGACCTATATGCTGTCTGGAAGTCAGAGATGGGTGAGTACTTCTATGTGTCTTATACTGATCATTTCCCAACAAAAAAAGGAGGTTGTTGGCTATGAGTACTATAAATCTTGAATATCCTACGGGTTGGGCAGAACTTGACCAGCGTGAGTTGTTCGCCCTGCTGTGGTGCATTTCTGATTGTCAGAAACTCACCCAGCACACGCCATTCTTGAATGCCGACGATTACAGTACCCAGACTTGGGCAATGATTGCCACTCGCCGCATATTCGCTCGTAACAATATCTTGGTATATACTCCTTACGCTGACGGCTATCTCATTAAGTACCGTAAAAAGGAATACCATATCACGGCGGAGCAAGTGGCCGCACTCCTGGACTGCGCGAAGTGGATTCGTGAAATACCATCTTACCCTGTGCGCCTCGATCATGTGGGCCGATTCGATGCCATTCCGGAAGACCTGACGGGTCTGCCATTCGGTAAATGGCTCGAGATCGAGAATCTTTGGCAAGGATATAACGCAACAAAGGCTGAAAGCCTTCTCCGCTCAATTGGTGAGATCCTCTATCCCGGTATTGCCGGCGACTTGTTCAGTGATGCGGATTTGCTTGGTGTGTTCTATTGGATTGCCGCTGTAAAGAATCTGTTCGCCAAACGATTCCCTTCATTCTTTAAGCCTGCCGGCGGAGATGGTGATGGTGCCGCGATAACTTTCGAGATGCTTCAGCGCAACGCTGATGCACAGATTCGAGCACTCACCAAGGGCGACGTGACCAAAGAGGATCAGATTTACGATACGGATGTAACACGTGCTTTGACTGAGCTCGATGCTCAGGCCAAAGAATATGAAGAACTCACAAAGAAATATGGCAAACACTAAAAGTATTGATTGGAACTCAACCACATTTTTCGAGCGGTTGACTGCCACTAACCGCCTCGCCCAAGAATATAAAGCCAAGTTCTGCCGTGTGTCGGGCCTCGATGGATTCAACGATTGCCTTGGGTCATTGAAGTCGCAAAAACTCATTGTGGCTGCAAGCGACACCTCGAGCGGAGCCTTCATAATGGGAGATAATACACCGCACAATGATAAGGTAAAACTATTTTTTCTTGCTATGCGGCATAAGGAGGATGATATGCCGGCACGTGAAAAGGCTCTTGACACTCTGCGAGAGTTGTTTCGCCAGTTTATGACTAAACTGGTTCAAGAAAAGATACGCCTTGAGGAACAGAATCTTTACCTCGATGACGCGATAAGTTTCACCGAGATTGATCAGTATTTCTTTTCCGGTATGGCCTGTGCCTATTTTCAACTAAAGGTCACGACTTACAGTGACCTTCGATATAATCCTGATGAATGGCTGGAACAGTAGACCCAAGACAACAGGAAGCCGACCGCCGACGGAAGTTCGTGGAAGCCTGGAATAAAACAATGATTGACATTTGGCAAGAGCGCATCTACAAACTTAAAGTTATCAGGACTTCTGCCCTGTGGCGTTCTCCGTTGGCACTCCCCGTCACTGCTGACGGTCGGTTTTATGACATTACGTTAAGCGAAAACTTCCTCGAGTACGGTTTATGGCAAGACCTTGGCACCGGTCGAAATGTCAAGGTAGGTAACACGCATCAGGCGGATCAGGATGGATGGGAAAACAAACGGCAGCGCCGCCGGTGGATGTCGCCAAAATACTATGCCTCGGTGATGAATCTGCGTGATTTCATGGCCGAAAGTCTTGGCGACGAATTCAAGGCTATGTTCTGCGCTGCTCTTGACTCCGATAAGTTGCGTTGGCAATCCGCACACTATCGGCGCAAAGGATACTCCACACCCTGAAACCGTCTTTTACCATCAGGGGCGATCTCCCTAATTTCGTACAAAACTTTCTAAACTCTATGACCTCATTCTCCTCTCTACACACAAAGATTGAGGCCTTGGGCTTAATGGTGGCCCAAGATTCAATCTCTCCTACATTGCTTGCGAGTCTGCTCGATGAAATGGTGGACCAAATGGAAACCATTGACATGAGCGGCCTCCGTGATGACATTACTA
>CAZYYI010000138.1:0-2326 GCA_964651835.1 uncultured Lachnospiraceae bacterium | reverse complement strand
TGGAATGTGGACAAGTTTTTAGATATGGCTTAGATACTGACGGAAATTATTATGTATACTCAAGTGATTACAAAGCCACTATTATTGATAAGCAAGACCATTATGAAATAGTTTCAAATAATCCTGAATATTTTGTAAATTATTTTGACCTTAATACTGATTACAACAAGATAAAAGAAGTACTTAAACAAAATAAAGTCCTCTCTCCTATGGTTGATTATGGCTATGGAATCAGAATTTTAAATGCAGACAGCCGTGAAATGATTTATTCATTCATAATATCTCAAAACAATAATATAAAAAGAATTCAAAAGATAATTGAAAGACTTTGTGAGATTGGAACTTTAAAAGAAGATTACCACTGCTTTCCAACTGCAAAACAATTGGCTGATAGTCCGCTTAAATTTTACCAAAGTTTAGGCGCCGGATATAGAGATAAATTTTTAAAAGAAACAGCCGATACACTTGCAGAGGTAAATATTGAAGATATCAAAAAACTTTCGTCTGATGAGCTTTTGCAGTATTTATTATCACTTAAAGGCATTGGTCCTAAAGTTGCAAGCTGTATTATGCTTTTTGGTTTTGGCAAAAAAGATAAGTTCCCTGTCGACACATGGATTGAGCAAGTTTACTATAACCACTTTTCAACAGAAAAACGAACTAGACCTGAAATTCAAAAATACTTTGAAAATGAATTTAAAGAAAACTCTGGCCTGGCTCAGCAATACTTATTTTATTATGAAAGAAGCAAACTAAGTAAATAAGAAAAAGCAATGCACAATAGCATTGCTTTTTTAAATTAATTCTTCTTCAGTAATTAATTCCTTTTGACTATCGCTAATAATATATGACTGATGAGAGATATTTTCAACTTTTTCCATAAGTTTAATAAGTTCATACTGTACATTTCTTGCATGACCAAGTGTAACTTTTTCATTTAATGGCATTGCATATTTATTGCAAAATTTAGGAAAATCAACTTCTACAAAGTTTTTATACATATCTCTTGTTGCTTCGCTGTATTGATTTTTTAAATCAATCAATGTACTATTTACAAATTCTTCATACATTTCATTAACTTTATTTATAAAATTAATTCGTTCAACATCTTCTTTACTTAATTTTACTTTAACTTCTATTTTTTCTGGCTTAGTTTCAATTGCCTGTAATCTTTGTGAAAATTGATTTATAATTCTATTAGTTTTTTCAAAAAAATTATCAGATGACTCTTTAAAAACGTCATATACTTTTTCATCAAACATTGTTTTATCTTCGCCAAGTGATAAATAATTCAAAAAATATTTAATATTATTTTCTATCTTATTATTTTGTTTAGGAAGTTTTGATGTAACATTTAACAAAAAACTCTCTTCCCTAGCTTTTTCATTTAAAACTTCACTCAAAATGCCATACTCTATTGAGATAGAATCTAAGACTAACATCACTTTATTCATAAAATTTTCAAAGGCATCCAAATTATTAACAAACTCTTCAATATTAGTATTTTTATATCCAGAAGCAAGTGATTTTAGCTTATCATCATTTAATGTTCTAATCCTTCTAATTATTTCATCGACACCTGTTTTAATTTTACAAATATCTTCTGCAATAAATTTAACATCATCTTTTTCACTCATATATTCAGCAAGCGCATCTTTAGGATTAGCACTATAATTTTTAATAATTGAATTTTGTTCAATTAAACTACCTATTAATGGATGTGAAGCTAGCACAATAAAAATTTTACGCACCAACACTTCTAAGATATAAGAATAATTATATACATTTTCTGAATGTTGTTCTTTATTTTCCATATTAATTCTCCCTTAACAAATAAACTAACAATATTCTAACACTTAAATAGTAAATTGTAAATACCCATTTTAAAAAAAATAAAAAAAGAAAAGCTTTCACTTTTCCTTTATATTTTGTATTTATTAATTTTAACAAATAATTTCTCTTTCACTATGAAGTGAATGAATAACTGCACTCATATTTGACAAATAGAAAACTTCAAAAATTTTGTCATCTTCGCTATATATTTTTTTGAGTTCTGGATTTGATTTTAACATTTCAAGCTTAGCCTCTTTGCTATAATCAAAAACCACTTTGCCATGAATTCTTATCCATCTTTCATCATTAATTTCTGCACAAAGCTCAATGTTTGGATTTTCACTCATTTGTTTAAATGCGCTCTTACGATTGTTTGTATAAAAATATAACTTATCCTCAAATTCCATCACAGCATTAAAAGGACGAACCTTTGGCTCATCACCATCAACAGTTGAGAAGAAAAAAACTTTTGCTTGTTTCAATAAATTAACTA
>CAZYYI010000137.1:0-2357 GCA_964651835.1 uncultured Lachnospiraceae bacterium | reverse complement strand
TGTTCTTCTATCATTATTATTCACCTTCCTCCGTATAAATAAATTCCTTCAAGAAGTTCTTTTCAGCTTGTTCCTGCTCGGTTAGCACAATGGCTGATTCATCAATGGCTGCAGTACCAAGAAGCACAACTTTATTTGGGTTCAAGGCTTGAATCTGAGAGTAAGTGCTAGGTGAATTAACCTTAGCCTCATACTTAAGGGTAGATTCAATAAAGAAATCCAAATATTCATTAGCTCTTAGGTATACATCTTCCACTGAAGTGCCCGAAGCAAGCAAATCCAAATCTGGATACAAAGCTGTATACATTTCGTTTTCATCAGCGAATAACACCATAGGATAAACATATTTTTTCATTGTTAACCTCACAAGAATATAATAATTACCTATACTGATTTTATCACCAAAAAAAACATTTGTCCAACATTTTGAAGCATTATTTTAAACTAGTTGTTTTGTTGTGGCATTATGATAGCACATTTTTTTGTATTTGTAAATACCCATTTTAAAAAAAGTTTATTTACTGCACTGTATTTTTTTGTCTATTTTTTATTATTTTATAACATTTTAGACGTATTTTAATGCGATTTTTGGCAGTTTTCATAAAAGTGAACTAATGAATTTGCAATTTTTATTTTTAAAAAATATCTAAAAAAATTTTTTAAATGTTTAATTTTTAATTAAATAAAATTATTTTTTTGCGATTTTTTTTGATAATTAAAATCACAAAATAAAAACCTCACCAAAAAGTGAGATTTTTTATTTTAAGAAACTGAATTAAAGTAAACTTCAACTTCGGCTGATTCACCAGTTACTTTAAGTAATGGATAGTATAAACTTATATTAGAGTTGCTAAGTTCGTTTCCTGTTGCATCAGTATTATAGGTACCGTTAGGTGCTTTAACAAATCTTGATACAGATTTTGCTTTTAAATAATATCTTGTGTTTTGTATATGATTTTTGCCAGCAACTACTCTAGCAAAAGTAACGGTATCTGCAAGATCGATATTTACATCAGCATTAATTTCAGAAAATTCAATATCCACATTTTTACTTGCTGAAATATCAACTTTTCCGCTGAAATTTCTTCCAACAATTTTTCCGCCTGAGCTAAGTTTGATTTCTGAACATTCAGCGTTTGTAAAGTTTATGTCACTATAAATAGTTGTTATATCTGCCTTACCTTTTGCTGAAAGCAAGTTTACTTTTCCAAGTGTAGAATTGACTTTTGGATTATTGATAGTCATACCTTCTCCGCCAAGCTCAACTAAGCCACGTTTGGTATTTACTTCAATACTATTCAAAGCTTCTGCAACTTTAACTTTACCGAGATTTGTATTGATCTTTGCACTATTTACTAATTTAATTGTTACATATCCAAATGATGTTGTAATTTCACCACTAGCAAATTTATTGATATTTACATTACCAGAACCAGTGCTTATTTTGCTGTTACTACCATCAACATTGCCAAGGGTTACAGATCCACCTTTGCTGCTTATAGTTACATTGCCCTCTACATTTGCCAAGCCTTCAGTAGCACAACTTATATTTCCATTATTTGTAGTTGCTATCAAATTTTTACAACTTACAAAATTAATATAACCATTGTTGGTTTTTGCAGTTAAATCACCACTTACTGCCCTATTAACAACTACATTGCCATTATTGCTAGTTAGATTATAATGGATTGCATTAACATTATTTGTTACATCATTTCCAATCACAATAGTATTGTTACTGGTTTGTGAAAAAGTTACTGCATCAACTCTGCGGGTAATATCAACTTTGCCAGAGGTTTCAATTGTCAAATTATTAAATTTTGGTGTTCTGCCTGCTGCAGTTGCCTCATTTAGATTTGTAAACTTTATTCCACCAATACCATTTTTAATTGTTAAATTTACTTTTGCATTAACTATAGTAGTTTCTTCATCATTTTGATTTACACTAGAACCTACATTAGACTCAAGATACGCAAGAGGTATATATAAAACTAATAATCTTTGAGAAGATTTGCTTTCATATATCCATTTATTAAACTCATGAGTATTGAATATTACATTGCCCGACTCATCTTGTTTAATTTCAAGTGATGGGTCATCAAAATCAGAATTTGTAATACCTTGGTAATTGTCATAATAACTGAAACTGATTTGACTTCTTGTGCTAGAAGTGTTTGTAAAGCAAACTTCAACAGGCACTTCATTGCTATTAATAATAACTGAACCAGTAAAATTATTACCCACCGATTCAAGATCAATTATTCTAGTTTCATTAATCACAACTTTGTGAGTATCGGCCCTTATATATTTGATGCCAAACATAGAAAAACCTGGGGCTAAAAACAGCACCAAAAAGA
>CAZYYI010000136.1:0-2360 GCA_964651835.1 uncultured Lachnospiraceae bacterium | reverse complement strand
TGACCCGCCGGGTGTTCCTCCACTACCCCACCCTCTACGATGGGAACTACCCCATCCACACCCATAACAATTACCTTCAAATGTGGGCGGAGGTTGGTGTTTTCGGGCTTTTGGCCTATCTTTGCCTGATTTTTGGTCAGATCAAAGAGGGGCTGCAAGCCTTCCGCCGGGCGGACAAGTCCCTCAAGCGGGTGCTCGCCGCCGCTCTGAGCGGACTGGTGGGGGTGCTCGCCGTAGGTCTGGTGGAGTACACCTGGTTCTATCCCCGGAATATGTTCCTGTTTTGGGTGCTGTTTGGGGTGATCGCCTCCTGCGTCAAGCTGGCGGGGCAGGAGAGAGACCAGTAAGCAAGCTCTTTTATCCGCAGGTCCCTTAAAAGGGCCTGCGGATTTTTTTGTTTTTTTGAGAAAAAAATAAAACCGAAAGGGAAAATTTTCACACTAATAAAATAGAGGGGTGACAAAAGCTGGCTTTGTGGATTGAAAAATCAGGAGGAAAGGAGTATATTATTTTAAGTGACTGGGCAAATAACCTACTTTGACTGGCTTCATAAGTGCTTTTTGAAAGATGCGGCGAATATGATGCCGCCGCCCAGAATGACCCAGGAAACAATAAAGAGGGTGGGGAAACATGGAGCAAGCGGAACTGATCCCCCTGATCGAACGCTGTCGGGCGGGAGAGATGGAAGCGCAAGAAGCACTGGTGAAAGCGGCGCAAAATAGGGTCTACTACCACTGCAAACGTTTTCTGCGAAGCGAAGAGGACGTGAAGGACGCTACGCAAGATGTGCTCATCGCCATGCTCACCGGACTGGACAAGCTCAAAGAGCCTGCTGCCTTTTGGGGTTGGCTCAATGCCATTACGGCGAACCTCTGTAAGGGGAAGCTGAGAGGTACAACAGAGTGGCAGATCCCCGAGGATGACGAGGGAAACTCCATGCTGGACGATATGGAGACGCTGGACGATCAGGTGATCCCCGATAAGGCCGTGGACAACGCTGAGACCCAGGAGCTTATTCTGGAGTTGATCGACGCTCTGCCCACACCGCAGCGTATGGCAGTGATTTTTTTCTACTATGATGAGATGAGCGTGAAAGAGATCGCTGCCGCCATGGAGGTCTCCGAGGGGACGGTAAAAAGCCGGCTCAATTATGCCCGGCGGTCTATCAAGGAGGGAGTAGAGCGACTGGCGCGCAAAGGCACGAAGCTCTATGGTCTTGCCCCGGTGCCCCTGCTGGCCTACTTCCTTCACGCGGGCGCGCAGAGCCAAGCGCTGTCCCCCGCCGCCGCAGTTGCTATCACCCAGGGAACGCTGGCGGCTACGGGGGCGACAGGCGCGGTCTCAACGGCAACCGGCGTTACAGCCGCCACAGCCGGGGCTACCACGGCCAGCTCGACTGGCGCGGTGACAACGACAGCTGCCGCGGGGGCAAAGGCCGCCGGGGCGATCTCTACCAAGATCGTAGCCGCTGCTTTGGCGGGGACACTGACGGTTGGCGGCATTGGTACGGCGGCCTATGTGACCACCCATCGGGAACCGGAACCCACCCCCACCTCTGTTCCGGCGGTGGTAGTGGTGACACCCACACCAGAGCCGACTCCGGAGCCGACGGTGGAACCTACCGTGGAACCCACGGAAGAGCCAAGCCCCACGCCGGAGCCAACGCCAACACCCACTCCAACTCCCACGCCGACACCAACTCCCACGCCGGAGCCGACGGAGGAGCCCACCGAGGAGCCCAGCCCTACGCCGGAGCCGACGCCCACCCCTACACCGACGCCGGCCCCTACCCCAGAACCTACCCCGGAACCCACGCCGACCCCGACCCCCACGCCGACACCAACGCCGATTCCGACCCCGACCCCGGTGCTTCTTCCCGGCGCGCGTCCGGGCGATTACGGCTAAAAAACTCTGGATCAAAGGAGGAATTATAATGAAAAAGTTTTTATCCCTACTGTTGGTATTTTGCCTGTGCCTGACCGCCTTCCCCACCGCCGCCTTGGCGGCAAGTGGGGACTTCGTCATTGTCAGCGGCGAGTTGAGGAGCTATCAAGGCTCCGGCGGCGATGTGGTGATTCCCGACAGCGTCACCTACATCGACTACAGAGCCTTCGAAGGCCGTACCGATCTGACCAGCATCACCATTCCCGACAGTGTGACTGCTATCGGTTACTACGCCTTCAAGGATTGCACCGGCCTGACCAGTGTGAGTATTGGGAACAGCGTTACTACCATTGGCAACTACGCTTTCCTGAACTGCACCAGCCTGACCAGCGTGAGCATTGGAAACAGCGTCACCACCATTGGCAACTATGCCTTCTCCGGCTGCACCAGCCTGACCGGCGTGACCCTCCCCGACG
>CAZYYI010000135.1:0-2421 GCA_964651835.1 uncultured Lachnospiraceae bacterium | reverse complement strand
TGCAAAAGATAACTTTTCCTGCCAGTATCAAAACGACGGTTTTGATTTTTTATGACATGATAAAAGTTGTTGACAGACTTAAAAAAACATTGTAAATTAAGGAGGAATTTTTTATGAATTTTAATAAATTTTATGACTCAAAATTTGGAGATTTAGCAGAGTACTCTTGTGCACTTTATTGCAGGCTCTCAAATGAAGATGAATTAAATGGTGAAAGCCAGAGTATTACTAACCAAAAAGAGCTTTTAGAAAAGTACACAAAAGAAAATAATTTAAATATCTATGACACTTACATCGATGATGGCTTCAGTGGTACAAACTTCGAAAGGCCTGATTTTCAGCGCATGATAAGGGATATAGAAAACAAAAAAGTCAACATGGTAATCGTTAAAGACAGCTCAAGACTAGGCAGAGACTACATTCAATTTGGCGAATATATCGAGAAATATTTCCCTAAAAATAACATCAGAGTTATCTCAATTTTAGACAATTACGACTCTGCAATTGACAATGGAGTTTCAGATACACTTCCATTTAAGGCTGTAATGAACGATTTTTACGCAAAAGATACTTCTAAGAAAGTTAGAAGCACTAAGGTAAAAAATGCGAAATTTGGACTATTTATGGGCCGATACGCACCATTTGGATATGTAAAGTCACCTCTAGATAAGCACAAACTTGAAATTGAACCTGAATCTGCTAAAATTGTTCATGAAATCTTTGAGCTATTTGTGAATGGAAAATCACCACTTCAGATTTCATACATCATGACTAAGCGAAAAGTACCTACGCCATCGCAATTTATGAACATGCAAAAGCAGTCTGAAAACTGGTATCCATCAGTGATTCGAAAGATTTTGCAAAACGAAATGTATATTCGGAAACATGGTACAATGTAAGAAAAAGAAGATAAATTACAAACTGAAAAAAGTAATTGATACTCCTAAAAAAGACTGGATTATAGTTCCTAATACTCATGAGCCAATCATCGAAAAAGACTTATTTTTCAAAGCTCAGGAGCTACTCAAATCTAAAGAAAAAACTAGAAATAAATCAGTAGACTACCTACTTCGAGGCTTAGTTTACTGCAAAGAATGTGGAAAAAAGCTTGGAACTACTACTGATACTCATAGTAAAAAGAACGGAAAAGGCACTGATAATACTGAAGTTGATAATAATGCAGGTATTCACTCAACAGAAACTTATGGCACTAGATATCTAAGGTGCTCAAGCTATGCTACTGCCCCACTTCAAAGGATTTGCACTCCTCATTTAATGAATTACGAAAAACTTGAAAGCACTGTAATTGATATGGTTAGAGAGGATTGTCAAAGATACTTAGATAGTCAGATTTCAGAAAAAACAACTCTAGAGAATAACGATAAACTAGATCAGGAAACTCAACTCAAAAAAGAAAAATCGATACTATCAAAGGCAATTGAAATTTTGGAATTACAGATTGATAAAATTTATGATGACAAACTTTCTGGTTTGATAAGCAACCAAGATTTTTTAAGAATTTATGATAAAAAAATTTCAGAACGTGATTTTAAAAAACAGAAATTAAAAGAACTTGAAAACACTGAAAATTTTAGAAGTAATTTTGACACACAAAAATTAGTTTTAGAATTTCTCGAAAGTACTGATATTACTAGTGTTCAACTAACTTCTCTTATTGATAAAATTGAGGTAAATGAGGCAAAAAAAATATGCATAACTTATAAAGTTATCCACAGCTTTTTCATGTCATAAAAAATCAAAACCACCATTAGGATTTCCACTAGATAGCTTATTTATCAAATTGCTAAAAGTCAACATACAACTGCTATTCCAGACACTAATCTTATTTTGATTTTACAGTAAAATTATCCTTTACGTCTTTATATTTTTACAATATCTCTTGTTTTTAATATATCTTATTTATAGCAGATTTTCAATATTCCATATATATTTGTATCTAATTTTAAATATTTCTGTAATATTATTGTAATATTGTTTTAAACTATTAACTTATTGCTTATTTTAAATAAATTAATATTGCATATTGTAAATATAAATTATACTTGGTATAATAAAAATACAATTCTATGAAAGGAGTTGATAATTATGTCTGAATCACAAATTCAAACAATAAAAGATGTCATAAAAATGACACCTCGACTTAATATGGAATGCCTAAATTCTATAAAAGTTTTAATGGAAAAAGCAATTGATTCTGAATTATTAAAATTAGAACCAACTGTTATTCTAGAAAATATGGATATTACTGAAAAAGTAATGTACTTAGATTATCTAACAGAAAATAAAGAAACAAAAGAAAATGAATTAAAAAACTCTATACCTTTTGAAGAAATACTTAAACGAGAGGGGTTGACTTATGATGACTTACAAAATAAAGATTAGACCCAAAGCCCTAAAGTT
>CAZYYI010000134.1:0-2455 GCA_964651835.1 uncultured Lachnospiraceae bacterium | reverse complement strand
AGGAAATCATATTTATTTTTTCTTGTTCTTTGTTGTCGCAATCAAAGATTGCTCCGTAGTTTGACATTTAATTAAATAAAATATCGTTTGAAAGCCTTGAAATTTAGGCTTAAATTTTTGTCAACTTTTCTTTGTTTTTTTGTTGTCTTTTGTTTTCTGTTGTGATATAATACAGAAAAACAAAAGAGGTAAATTAATATGTATTTAAATGTAATGAATAATAAAAAAACTGGCAAGACTACTTTATCTATTCGTAGAGGTTATCGAGAAAATGGGAAAGTAAAACACTCTACTGTTCAAAATTTAGGTTCTCTCGACGATTTAAAATCTCAATTTGCTGACCCCATTGCTCATTTTAAAGAAGTTGTAAAACAAATGAATGAAGAAGAAAGAAACTCTAATTTGCCAATTTCCATTAGTATTGATAAGAACGAAAGGCTAAATGAAAACACTGATAATTCTAAGAATTTCGGTTATTCTGCTTTATCTAAAATTTATCACGAACTTGAAATTAATAAATTCATTAAAACTAAATTTCAAAGCAGAAATTTCTCTGAATATAAGATTAACAATATTATGAAGTTGCTTGTTTTTGCTAGATGTCTTTTCCCTGACT
Organism: uncultured Lachnospiraceae bacterium; assembly: GCA_964651835.1. Classification (GTDB taxonomy): domain Bacteria; phylum Bacillota; class Clostridia; order Christensenellales; family UBA1242; genus RGIG1681. The sequence continues at coordinate 1,839 of CAZYYI010000134.1, read as the reverse complement.
CTAAAAAATCTACTTATGAAAATAAAGATATTTTCTTTGAAAACACAAATTTTTCTCTAAAAGAAGTCTACAATGCTTTATCATATATTGAGCCTTTTAAAGAATCTCTTCAATCATACATATATGACCATATTCAAGAACAATATAAACCTAACAATGAATGTGTTTTTTATGATGTTACCAACTACTACTTTGAAATTGATGATAATGATGACTTTAGAAAGAAAGGTGTTTCCAAAGAACATCGTCCTAATCCAATTGTTCAAATGGGTTTGTTTATGGATTCTCTTGGATTACCTATGTGTTATGGACTTTTTCCTGGTAATACTAATGACTGTTTAACTTTAAAACCTATGGTTCAAAAATTACAAAAAAACTACTCTATTGGCAAAGTTATTGTTGTTGCTGACAAAGGTCTTAATACTGGCAAAAATATTGTTTATCAAAAAGCTATTGGTAATGGCTATGTTATGAGTCTTAGTATTAGAGGTGCTAATCAAGAACTTAAAGATTTTGTTTTGAATGAAAATGATTATTCATATAATCAAAATAAAACATACAAAAAGAAGTCTCGTCTTTACCCTAGAGAGATTAAATATATTAAAACTGTTAACGGTAAAGAAGTTGAAACTAAAACTACTGTTGATGAAAAGCAAGTAATTTTTTGGAGTTCTGACTATGCCAAACGTGCTAAAGCTGAGAGACAGCCTGCTATTGATAAAGCTCGTGATTTAATTGGCAATGTTCAAAAATATAATAAGAAAAATTGTTATGGAGCTAGTAAATATGTCAAGCATCTTGTATTTGATGAACAAACTGGCGAAATAATTAAAGCTAAATCTAAACTTTCTCTTGATGAAGATAAAATTGCTGAAGAAGAAAAACTTGATGGATACTATGCTATTGTAACAAGCGAAACAGATAAAACTGATGATGAAATTATTGATATTTACAGAGGGTTATGGAGAATTGAAGAAACTTTCAAAGTTACTAAAAGTGAACTTGATGACAGACCTGTTTTCGTTTCTACTAAGGAACATATTGAAGCTCATTTTTTAACTTGTTATTTAGCTCTAGTTCTTAGTAGAGTACTTCAACATAAACTAGATAAAAAATACTCTGTTGGTAAAATACTTGAAACACTTAGTTCATGCAACTGTTTTAACATTCAAGAAAATATTTATCAATTTACTCATTATGATACTGTATTAAAAGATATTGGTCAAGCTGTAAATATTGATTTTGCACTAAAAACTAGGACTTTACAGGATATTAAAAAAATTTTAAGCCAGACCAAAAAAAGCTAAAAAAGACAACAACTTTGTCTAAAAAAATCAAGCCTCGAAGCTAGCTCTATTACTAGCCTCAAGGCACTTTTTTATCTCAAAAAAATGTCAAACTCAGGTTATACAACATTTTTACTTATTTTGCAATATTTTTTTAGGATTTTGAAAAAAAAATTAAGTTTAAAAGTAAATTCTACCTATCTAGCATTTAGTCTTGGATTTCAAACTAGAATTTACTTTTACAATTAACTATTTTGAAAAAAATACAAAAGTTATGTAATTGTAATACATTTGTAATGTTATCCTATAGCAAATGAACAGCATATAATGGGATAGATTTTATATTGTTGTTAAATCCAAAATTCTTCGTAGATATTCGTATGCTATATAATGGTTTATATCTTTGCACATAGTAATTTAGGCTTTTTGATGTTATATTATCGCTTGCTTTTACTTCTATTGGTATAATATCTCCTTCTATATACTTATATCATATATCTCCGTAGTTTGACATTTAATTAAATAAAATATCGTTTGAAAGCCTTGAAATTTA
>CAZYYI010000133.1:0-2556 GCA_964651835.1 uncultured Lachnospiraceae bacterium | reverse complement strand
CCGCCACGCCAAATCTGCAGTAACACAGGGGCAGGTGATTTCTGGGAAATCTAACTTGGAGGAAAAATATGGCAGTACAAAAAATGAGAATTAAATTAAAGGCATATGACCACAACCTTGTTGACCAAAGTGCAGCTAGAATTGTGGAAACTGTGAAAAAGTCTGGTGCTAAATATTCTGGACCTATTCCAATGCCAACAGAAAAAGAAGTAGTTACAATACTTCGCGCTGTTCACAAATATAAGGATAGCCGTGAGCAGTTTGAAATGAGAACTTATAAAAGACTCATCGATATCTATAATCCATCAGCTAAAACAGTTGACTCTTTGATGAAGATTGAACTTCCAGCTGGTGTTGATATCTCAATTAAATTATAATAGGACACAGGAGGAAATAGATTACTATGAAAAACGCAATACTTGGCAAAAAAATTGGTATGTCACAAATCTTCACTGATACTGGTGTTGTTATTCCTGTGACTGTTGTAGAAGCTGGTCCTTGCTTTGTTTCACAAATCAAAACTGAAGCAATTGATGGCTACAATGCAGTTCAACTTGCATTTTTAGACACCAAAGAAAGCAGGCTTAGCAAAGCAGAAGCTGGACATCTTAAAAAAGCAAATGTTTCTGCAAAAAAATATTTAAAAGAATTCAAGATTTCAGCTGAAGGTTTAACCCTTGGCAGTGAAATTAAATGTGATGTATTTGCAGCTGGTGACAAAGTTGATGTTTCTGGTCAAAGCAAAGGTCATGGATTTAGTGGTAACATTCAAAGATGGAATGCTCACAGACTTCCAATGACTCACGGTACAGGACCTGTTCACAGAGAACCTGGTTCACTTTCAGCTCACACAGATCCATCAAGAGTCTTTAAAAATCACAAACTTCCAGGTCACTGGGGTGATGAAAAAGTTACTATTCAAAATCTTGAAATAGCAAAAGTCGACACTGATAGAAACCTTATCTTAATCAAGGGTGCAATCCCTGGAGCTAAAGGCTCTGTGGTTTCAATTTGCAGCGCTGTTAAGGCGTAAGGCTAGGAGGCATTATGCAGACAAAAGTTTATAGTTTAGAAGGCAAAGAGGTTAGCAAACTTTCTCTTTCTGATGAAGTTTTCAAAGTTCCTTACAATGAAGCACTTATTCATCAAGCAGTTGTAACCTTCCTTGCAAATCAAAGACAAGGTACAAAATCTACACTTACTAGAAGCGAAGTTGCTGGTGGTGGTAGAAAACCTTGGAGACAAAAAGGTACTGGTAGAGCTAGACAAGGTTCTAACCGTTCTCCACAATGGATTCACGGTGGCGTTGTATTTGCTCCAAAGCCTCGTGATTTTGAAAAGAAAATGAACAAGCAAATGAAGAAAGGCGCATTTGTTAGCGCATTATCTACAATGCTTGCTGAAAATTGCATCACTGTTGTTGACAATTTTGAAATTGAACCTAAGACTAAAGTTGCAGCAAAAGCACTTGAAGCTCTTAAACTTAATCGTAGAATTGTAGTTGTTACTAATGGCTTAAATGAAAATGTTATTAGAGCATTCAGTAACATTGAAGGCGTTAGCGTTACAACTGCTGAACAACTTAACACTTATGAGCTTGTTTCTTCAGATTACATGCTCGTTAGCGTTGATGCTATTAAGAAAATCGAGGAGGTTAACAAATAATGACTGCTTACGATATTGTTATTAGACCTATTATTACTGAAAAGAGCCTCTCTGAAATTCAAGCTAAAAAATATGTTTTTGAAGTTGCTAAAAAAGCAACAAAAACTCAAATCAAAGCCGCAGTTGAGGAAATTTTTAAGGTTAAAGTTGAAAGTGTAAACACTATTAATGTTTACGGAAAAATAAAAAGACAAGGAAGAACCGAAGGACTTACTGGTAATTACAAAAAAGCAATTGTTCAACTCTCTGAGGGTAGCAAAACAATTGAGTTCTTTGATAGTTTGTCTTAAGGCTAAAGGAGAAGTAAAGTTATGGCAATTAAAAAATCAAATCCAACTAGTGCCGGACAAAGATTTAGGGCTACTTCATCTTTTGATGAAATCACTAAGAAAACCCCTGAAAAATCACTTCTTGAAACCAAGAAGAAAACAGGTGGTAGAAACTCTTACGGCCGCATAACAGTTCGTCATATCGGTGGCGGCAATCGTCAAAAATATAGAATTATTGACTTTAAAAGAAACAAAGATAATATCCCAGCTAAAGTTGCAGGCATTGAGTATGATCCAAACAGATCTGCTTACATCGCTCTTCTTCACTACGCTGACGGCGTTAAGAAATATATCTTAGCTCCTGTTGGTCTTAGCGTTGGTGACACAGTTATGAGCGGCGAAAATGCTGAAATTAAAGTTGGTAATGCTCTTCCACTTGAGCACATTCCAGTTGGTTCAGTTGTTCACAACATTGAATTCAATCCAGGAAAGGGTGGCGCAATCGCAAGAAGTGCTGGTATCAGCGCACAATTTATGGCTCTTGAGGGTGGCTATGCTACTCTTAGAATGCCATCTGGCGAAATGCGTAAAGTTCCTGCAAAATGCAGAGCTACACTTGGTC
>CAZYYI010000132.1:0-2579 GCA_964651835.1 uncultured Lachnospiraceae bacterium | reverse complement strand
ATGTAAAAAATGATAATTATAATGAATATAAAACTGAAATAAATAATGAAAGTATATCCCGAAATCATTTTACTCATAGACATGATGAAGAACCAAAAACATTAATAGAAGCCATTGGTGGTGCGATTTGTTCAGCTGTTGTTATGTTTGGAGTAATTGCATATCTTATCATTGGTTTTACATTAAATACTTGGCATCCTTATTGGGTTATTGTTCCTATTTGTGCACTTTCAAGTGGCTTTATTGGAATCATTTTTGATTTAATAAATAAAGATAAACGAAAAAGAAAAATCGAACGTGGTGAAAATCCATTTGTTGGTTCAATATGTGGAATAATAATGCTGTTTTGTGTTATAACTTATCTTTCGCTTGGTGTAACTTTAAATTTATGGCATCCACTCTGGATTATATTTGTTATTGGTGGAATGGTGTGTGAAATTTTGGGTTGCTTCAGCAATATTAAAAAATTTAAAAAAGATAAATAGCATTTAAAAATAAAATTACATAATAAGTTATAATAATATAACTATATATGTAATTTTTTTATTTAAATAAAATTTTAATTTTCTTTAAATAATCTGTCAGGGGTTTGTGACAAAATACTAATAATTATGTTACACTAAGTGTGTAAGCACGGAGGGGTAGTTTAAGGAGGGGACGAAAAATTATTAATACTAGGCATTTTTATAGACTAAGTTTATAAATTTTGGTATAATAGAATAGATAAATAAAAAGGAAAGGTTTATCTAAATGTTTAATAAAATTGTAGTAGTTGAACCGGTACTGCTAAATGAAACTGGATATAAAAAATTAAAGGATTATTGTAAAGAACTCGTTGTTTTTGATAATCCTACAATAAGTGAAGAAGATACTATTAAAAGGATTGCAGATGCAGATTGTATTTTGGTGTCTTATAAAACAGCAATAACCAAAACTATTATTGATAGTTCAAAAAAATTAAAGTTTGTTTGTATGTGTTGCTCATATTACGGTGCGGAGTTTGCAAAGGTTGATACAAATTATTTAACTAGCAAAAACATTCCTTTTTCATATCTTAAGGGGCACGGCGATAATGGTGTTGTTGAATTTACGATTTGTTCACTTATTGATTATGTTGCTAGCAAGTGGAATGATGGTAATAATGATTTAACAGCCTTAAAAGTTGGAATCTTAGGGCTTGGTGACCTCGGCTCAAAAATCGCAAAAACTCTGCAAGTTTTGGGTGTAAAATGCTATTATTATAGTAAAACTCGCAAATTTACGCTTGAAAATGAAAATTTGGTTTATCTGCCATTAGATGAATTACTTAAAACAGTTGATGCAATTTCTATTAATTTAAATCGTGATGTATGCTTGATTGGCGGTGACAAACTTGAAAAATTTGGTAATAATAAAATGATTGTTAACACTGCAATTGGTCATTGCTATGAAAAATCCACACTTGTTAAGTGGCTTGAAAATATGCAGAATTATTATGTTTGCGACAAGGCAAGTATCAATAATGATTTTGATTTGTTAGAACTTAATAATGTTTTGTATACTGACAGAATTGTTGGTGACACAAAACAATGTCTTGATAGAGCAACCGCTCAAATTTTACAGAATTTAGAAAACGCTTTAAAATAATCAAATTCAAAATGAACGCTATATAGTGTTCATTTTTTTGTGGTTAAATTAATTGACATAAACTGGCAATTCTTTAAAATTAAAAGTAGGAAGAAAATTATGAATAGAATTTATTGTGCCATTGGCAAAATTATGGAATTATCGCAACAGATAGAGTATGCAACCCTTGATGTTTGTGAGCTTAGCGAAATTGTTAAAGAGTTTTCAAGACATATAAAAATGACTGAGTCAGACTATACCCAAGCAAAAGAGGATGCTGATTACTTAAAACAAAAAATGGCAACTATGACTTTTGGTCAGCTTGTTGGTGTTATGAGAGAATCAAAAAGCTTGGCTTATGATGAGATAACAGAGTTAAAAGGTTTGCTTGAAAAGCGAAACTATTTTGCTCATGAGTATTTTAAGTATTCAGATTTTACGAATGCTTCAGAAGATTTTATTTTAGAAGAATTTACTGCACTTAAAGAGCTGATTGCTAAACTTAAAAAGATGAAAAATAGACTTGAGATTATTGAAGACGGATTAAAGTCTAAGCTTGCGTATTTAAAAAATAAAAATTGCTTAAACTAAACTTGAATAGGGGGAATAATGAAACATAAAATAATAAAGCTTAGTAATGGCGGAACTTTAATTTATGAGCATACCAAGCTTTGTGATAGTTCAGCGGTTCAGGTTGGATTTAAGATTGGTGCTAATGCTGAAAAAAAGATGGGAACTGCACATCTACTTGAACATACACTTTTTAAGAAAACTAAAAATAGAAGTAATAGTGAAGTAGAAGCTGATAGAAACAAAATTACTTATCTAAACGCATCAACAAGTATGGACTATTTAATGGTAAAATTTTACCGCACAAACAAGCTTCTTGCAAAGTCACTTGAGTTTGCATATGATGTGCTTATGAATTCAGTTATTGATGATGAGTATTTTGAAACAGAAAAGGGTGTTGTTAA
>CAZYYI010000131.1:0-2726 GCA_964651835.1 uncultured Lachnospiraceae bacterium | reverse complement strand
CTACCTCTACTACAACAATGCGACCAACTTTGCTGACATCGCCACCAAGGGCACGGAGAGCGACAAGATCTGGTGTGCCCGCCGGGGTGTGGACAACGTCTATGTCCAGCAAAATGTCTTCTTCCAAAACGCCACCCTCCACGTCCGCGCGGCCTCTTATCTGTGGATCGTAACGTCCACCGACGGCGGTGAGACCTGGGGCAACCCCCAGATGGTCAACGGTCAGGTGCGCTCCGACGGTGACGCCCGGTTCTACGGCGTAGGCCCCGGCGCGGGCCTGTGCATGGAGAATGGCACGGTCATTTTGCCCGCTTATACTTGGAACGGCTCCGGCAATGAGCGCGCCAGCTTCATCTATTCCACGGATAACGGCGCGACCTGGCACCGGGGCAACAATGCCACCACCGACCACTCCAGCGAGAGCTGTCTGGTGCAGATTGACGAGACCACCGTTCGCCACTTCTACCGGGACAACGGCTATACCACCCTCCGCTATACCGACCATACATGGAACGGCAGCGGCTGGACCACCGGCACTCCGGTGACCACCACTGCCACGAAGACGACAGGCAACCAGCTCAACGCCATCAAGTATTCCAAGAAGGTCAACGGCAAGGACGCCATCATCGTCTCCACCGCCGCCAGCGGCAACAGCGGCCGCAACACCGGCAAACTCTATGTGTTCCTAGTCAACGAGGACGCGGGCCACACCATGGAGCTGTTTAACACCTACGCGGTCACCGGAAACGGCGTGTACTACTGCTACTCCAGCCTGTCCGAGACCGCCGACGGCGACATCGCGCTCCTTTACGAGAGTGCCGCCGCCGCTGCCACCTTCAAGGTCATCCCCATCACCGACATCATTCCCGCCCTCACCGTCACCGGCGGCACATATGCCTACAACGGTACGGCCCGCACCGTCGCGGTGAAGGCGGAGCCTGACACCGCGACCCTCCAGTATTCCACCGATGGCGGAACGACTTGGGTGGACACCAAACCCACATTCACCAACGCCGGGACCTACACCGTGAAGGTCAAGGCCACATGGGGTACCGTGGTCAAGGAGGAAACCGCCACCGTGACCATCAACAAGGTGACCCCCACCCTCACCATCACATCCGATCTGGGTACTGCTCTGGAAGCGGGGGAGAATCCCGTATTTACCATCTCCGGCGTGCCCAGTGAGGGCACGGTCACCCTGACCTGCTCCAACACGGAGGAGGGCCACGACCCCAATATTACCCTGACCAAGCAGTCTGACGGGACGTACACCGGCAGCCACGGCGTGGTGGAAGGGCAGCATACCTTTACCGCCACCTACGCCGCCAGCGCGAACTACAACACCGCCACCGCCACCTACCGCGTCACCGTGGCTCCCGCGGAATTCGGCCTTGACGCGCAAGACTATACCGGCACCTATGACGGCCAGCCCCACTCCGTCACCGTCACCGCCGCCGAGGGCGTGACCCTCACATACTGCGCCACCGAGGACGGCGAATACACCGCGGCAAAGCCCACCTACACCAACGCCGGCGCCTACACCACCTACTATAAGGCCACTAAGGGCGAGGCGACCGTCTCCGGCTCCGCCAATGTGACCATCGCCAAGGCCACGCCTACCCTCGCCATTCTCTGCGGCCATGAGGATCATGGCGAGACCCATAGCATTTCCACCACCGAGCTGCCTTTGGTCCTTACCATTACCGGCGTTCCCGCTGAAGATCAGGGCCACTTTACCCTGACCACCTTCAATGACGCCGTCCGCAACCTTGAACGCAAGGATAACGGCGATTGGGTCGCGTCCCCCAACATCCCGCCCATCACCCGCACTTATCATTTCATCGCCACCTTTGATCCCACTCAGGATCAGGCGGGCAACGGGATCGAGAATCCCAACTATGAGCAGGCCACGGACGAGTTCACCGTTACCATTTCCCGGCCCGCCGACGAAGTGATCGAATTCAAATTCAACTTTACCGACGAGGTGGAGATCGACCCGGAAATCACCACCAAGGGGACGTTTGAAGTCATCTACGACGGTTTGGACCACGGGCCGCTCCCCGCCCTGAGCTATGACAGCGACCTTGTGCTGACTTACCACGTCAGCGAGGAGGACGCGGAGATCGGCAGCGAATCTTGGACCAGTGAGGAGCCCACCTTCAAGCAACCCGGTGAATACACCGTGTCCATCATGGCCTCCCCCACCACCAGCCCCATCGCCAAGGTGCTCACCGTGGTGCTCAACATCGTGGAGAAGGAGATCCCTACCTCCATTACCATCACCCCCAGCGCCGAGGAGTTTGAGGGCGGCGGTAAGCTGGAGCTGACGGTGGAGGGCGCGCCTGAGGCCGGTACCCTCACTGTCACCTGCACGCCGAGCCTGCGTGTCACGGAGACCGAGCGGGGCAAGTACTCCGTCACCCTCCCCAACACCACCCAGAGCTACACCATTACCGCTGAATTTGAAGGCGCGGGCAGCTACCAGCCCTCTCATGCCTCCTGCAATGTCTCCGTCACCGCCAAGCCCACCTCTAGCACATCTTCCACTACCCGTCCCGCGACCACCACCGAGACCAAGGAGGACGGCACCAAGGTGACCACCGAGACCAAGCCCGACGGCACCAAGGTGGAGACTGTGGAGGAGCCTGACGGCACCAAGGCGGTCACCGAGACCAAGCCCGACGGCTCCAAGACCGCGACGGTGGAGCAGCCCGACGGCGTAAAGT
>CAZYYI010000130.1:0-2733 GCA_964651835.1 uncultured Lachnospiraceae bacterium | reverse complement strand
CCATCTCAAAATCTTCTAAAAATAAAGTATTTCTTATTTATGAAGAGTTACTTATGGAAATACAAAAAAGGTGTGAGGTATAAGTTGCTTTATCTGTGATTCGGGCTCTCGCAAAGCCTTGGCTTGGATAAAGCAATAGCCCCACACCGATTCCGCACACCACGGTGTAACCACCACAGATGCAATACGTTGGCGATGCAGGTGCCATTGCAGTCTATCTCCAAGCCAATACAAATTTGCGAGATTTGAATCACGAAGATAATTCGTCAATAACACCTATGAAATTGTTGATACGGAATCATCTCCTTGATTCCGGCGACACTAAAAGATAAACCTCTAAAATTACTTGAAAGATGCGAATCAAAACGTTAAGCTGGGAGCTTACGGGAATAAGCAAGGATTTAGTCAGATAACCCTATATCCGTAGCGGACGGCTCAAAACAGAGCTGCCGACAGACTGTCTACTTCAGATATAGGTGTTATTGCAAAAATCTTCAAGCCTGGTTACAAATTTGCGAGATTTGAATCACGAGATGATTTCAATAACACCTTTTTTAGTGTTTTTTAGAGCTGACTCTTCAGTTCATGGCGCAAAGATAATACATCCGCCTCCCAAAACCAAAATTTTTCGCAACTTTTTATCATTTCTTCAATTCCGGTATTGGAATGACGTATAAAGTTTGGGTTGAATATCTGTGCAGATGATCCCAAGCTCCCATAAATAGGCCTGGACAACGAAAAATCGCCGGGAAGCAACTAAGCGCGGTAAAACATTGTTATTTACTTAAATCAAGACGATCCGTAACTGTCGGGGTTTCCGACACTAAGATTTTTCCGCTATGAACATCAAGCTATTATTTTTAAGCGTCGCTCTGACAGGCATCATGACCGCAAGCTGCGTGTCCAACAAAAAATATGCCGAGCTGCAAAGCAAGTATGACGACCTGCAGACCACTTTCGGAAGCACGCGTGAAGAACTCATCAACTGTAATGCCGACAGCCGGAGCCTGCAGTCGCAGCTCGATGCGGCCAAGCAGGGTAACGCCGAACTGAAAAAGGGAATGCAGGAACTGAAGCAGACCCTCGACAAGAGCATGGAGGCCAACAGCCAGGGAAGCGTGAATATTTCCAAACTCGTGGATGAAATAAATGCCTCCAACAAGTATATCAAGCAACTCGTGGACGCGAAGTCGAAGTCCGACTCCCTCAACATCGCACTTACCAATAAACTCACACGCTCCCTGAGCAACGATGAGCTGAAGGACGTAGATGTAAAGGTACTGAAAGGTGTGGTGTACATTTCCTTGGCCGACAACATGCTCTTCAAGTCAGGAAGCTACGAAGTCAATTCACGTGCGATGGAGACATTGTCGAAAATCGCCAAGATACTTAAAGACTACAAGGATTTCGATGTGCTCGTAGAGGGCAACACGGACAATGTGCCCATCTCGCGCACCAATATCCGCAACAACTGGGATCTCTCCGCACTCCGTGCCTCATCGATCGTGCAGGTGCTGCAGAATGATTTCGGCATCAATCCCCAACGCTTGTCGGCAGCAGGACGCGGTGAATTCAATCCCATAGCCGACAACGGCACCGAGGTCGGCAAACAACGTAACCGGCGCACCGAAATCATCATTACACCGAAATTAGATGATTTCATGGAGCTGATCGACAAGGCGCCGGAGGCCGAGCAGCACGAAAACTGACGGGGGATAATGCGTGGGTCAGGTATTTTTTGTAATTTTGCAGTCAGGAAATACAACTCATATAAAAGTCAATATAAAAATGGCTGAAACTCTTTCACGCACCGATTTCGGCTTCAAGGGCCAGAAATCTGTATATCATGGCAAGGTGCGCGATGTCTATGACATCGACGGACGCCTGCTCGTAATGGTAGCTACCGACCGCATCTCCGCATTCGACGTGGTGCTCCCCAAAGGAATACCCTACAAGGGACAGGTGCTCAACCAGATCGCCGACTTCTTCCTCAACGCCACGAGCGACATCGTGCCCAACTGGAAAGTGGCCGTGCCCGACCCGATGGCCACCGTCGGCCTGAAATGCGAACCCCTCAAGATCGAGATGATCGTGCGCGGCTACCTCACCGGCTCCGCATGGCGCGAATACGCCGCCGGCGCACGCGAGATCTGCGGCGTGGCCCTGCCCGAAGGCATGCGTGAGAACGAGAAATTCCCGCATCCCATCCTCACCCCCACCACCAAGGCCGACGAAGGCCACGACGAGAACATCTCCCGCGAAGAGATCATCAAGCGCGGCATCGTGGCCGAGGATGTCTATGAGCAGGTGGAGCGTTACGCCCTCGCCCTCTTCGAGCGCGGACAGAAGATGGCTGCCGAACGCGGACTCATCCTCGTCGACACGAAATATGAGTTCGGCCTGCTCGACGGCAAGGTGATCCTCATCGACGAGATCCACACCCCCGACTCCTCGCGCTACTTCTACGCCGACGGCTACGAAGAACGCTTCGAGAAAGGCGAAGCCCAGCGCCAGCTCTCCAAAGAATTCGTGCGTCAATGGCTCATCTCCAACGGCTTCATGGGCAAGGAGGGCCAGCAGGTGCCCGAGATGACCGATGAATACTGCGACGAAGTAAGCCGCCGCTACATCGAGCTCTACGAGCACATCACCGGCCTCGAATTCCAGCGCGCCGACGAGAGCGACCTCCAGCAGCGCATCTTCAACAACGTAGCCGCCTGCCTCGACAAGCTC
>CAZYYI010000129.1:0-2750 GCA_964651835.1 uncultured Lachnospiraceae bacterium | reverse complement strand
AATCAGGTTTCGTTTCCGGATTCGGTGTTGTATCCGGATCCGGTGTGGTTTCCGGATCAGGTGTCGGTTCAGGGTCCGGTGTCGGTTCAGGGTCCAGTGTGGTTTCCGGATCAGGCGTTGTTTCCGGTTCAGGCGTTGTTTCCGGGTCAGGCGTTGTTTCCGGGTCCGAATCCGACTCACCCTGCTCTTGTCCCCTGATATCCCCGAGTGTCATATTCGCATAGTAGAATACATTTTCCTCGGCATCTAAAAGATACAGACCCGTGGTGTCAGCATATCCCTCTCCCCATGTAAGCACATCTGCTGGAGTTCCGTTCCTTAACACATCAAAACGATACCCCTCAGGCATATCAGAAGGTTCAGAAGAATCCTCAAGGGGATAAGGTTCAAAGATCACCTTCCAGTTTCCCTGATTGTCCGCAAATTGATAGACATCTTCCCGCGAAGACATGAGGGAAACATGCAAAAGACTGCTGCCAAGCTCTACCGCCTCATAATCAAATCCATTTCCTTTCTGACCTTCCTGCTTTTCCGTCACAGTTGCCCAGAGTCTCCCTGTCGGATAGGAAGAACCCTCAGACAACATTCCATTCTCGTCCTGCTCGACTTCAACCGAAGCAAATATCTTGCTCCATCCTTTTTTCTCCAGTTCTGTCTCAGTCCCGTCTATCCCGACATAAGCTTCCTGATATTTAATTTCGCCAAACCCACTGTTTATGACTGAGTTAGTCAATTTTTTTCTTTCGGAATAAGGATAAAGACTCTCCTTCCCCTCTCCCTTAAAAATGCGTGCGAGATCCTGCTGGATCGGTGACTGACCGGGCGCGAGATAACCGATGGTGCCCAGAGATATTTCAAATTTTCCGTCCTGAGAAACCGCCTTTTTGGGCACGATATTCAAAATGACAAAGGGATTCTCCTCATGCTCCTGAACGACCTGCTTGATACCGCCGAAGGACTGTCTCTCCTTCGCCTGTACTGTGGGCGCAGTTATGCTGCTATACGGCGCCAGATAAAGCCCCGTCACCACAAGGGCAGCCGCCACCGCGACAGCCGTCATACGTCCTAAAACCCGCTTTACAGACACGCGTTTTCGCGGTCTGTAGGGCTTTACTTTCAGCGCCTGCACAGCTTTTTCATCACTTTTATGGTACGCACGTTCTCTGCGCTCATTCTCATTATGCCGCACCTCTGCCAGAGCCTTCGGCTCCCGGTGCGTCTGCGCACTGTTACGATCGGCCACTCTGTCGGACGCGCCGGTGGTTTTTTTGTCTTTGGATGACCGCTTGCGCCAAACCACCGCAAAGACCGCCACTGCCACACCCAAAAGGAACGCCAAAAAGACAATGATCGGGCTTATCGTTTTTTTCTCTTTGTTTTGGCGCATTATTCCCTTTCTCTCTCTCCTGCCCATATGCAATACCCTCTCTCACAAAGCGATTGTCATGACTACTGCCGCTCCCAGCGCGTCCCGTCGCTCTTACAAAAATACGTAGCTATATTTCTCCAATCTTCTGTATTTCCCTGAATACGTTCAAACAGTATTATCGTATATCCGTCTTTCTCCTTATCATATGCACAGACCATCCTATCGATCTGCATATCCTGTAAGCCCGACCCGTCGTTCGGCTGATACTTCACACTGAAGTTATCCTTTTCCTTCCACGACGTCACCTTATGCTCATAACCTAAAGTATTAACGAAAGCGCTCTCCGACGGCAGGGGAATATACACTCTTCCATTGTATGGATTGCCCTTCATCGTAAAGTTCACGTTTGCCGTACTGCAATCCACCTGCAGATTCCGATTGCCCCCATCGAGCTCTCTGTCATAATCTCCCGCAGTTTTCCGTTCCCATCTGTCTCCATTCGCCGCGCACTGAAACTCACCCGTGAAGACCTCTACCTCCCGGTTCCAAGAAGAATCTTTATAACTATAATACAGTTTGAGTTCATAAATGTTTCTGCTCGCCACATAGCGGCACTTCATCGAAGAAATCTTAGGCTCATAAGTCGTAGTGCCACTTCTTCCGTCATTGATGATCGTCTTCTTGAAACCGCCCTCCTTCTGCTTCTTTGCATTCTGCCAGTCTTTATTCTCCCTGTCAAAATACTCTGTAAAGGCGCTCTCGGAGGGTGTCGGGAAATAAATCTCGCCCTTCGTAAACTCATTATTATAACTCCAAAACGCATCCACATTGCCGCCGTTTATCAATTCATAATAAACCGCATTATCGGACATCTCATAACACTGCTCCACTCCGTATAAGGGTGAATAGTTCGCATAGTATACTATATAGGTGGTATCCGCATTGGCCATCTGCGTATACGTGATGGATGGTACGATACGATATTTGCCCGCTGCAGCAGCAAAATAACTCGACTTATTTAACTCCAGCTTAATCTGCCGCGCCGCTGAACTGTTGCTGAAATTAACAAACTGAAGCAGACCATCATAAGGCAGATTATAATTATTGCTGTTATAGACTATCTTATCATTTCCTTTATAGCTTTTCGTCTCGGCATCATACTTGTAGATATCTTCCGTTCCGCCGGGCATCTCCTTATATACACTGAATTTTATATGATCGTTCGTAAAGGCAGAGGCGGAGTCGGAACCCTCGTTGTCGCGTTCAGCTCTGGTATTCTCCACACGAACAACGCTAAAGTAAGTCTCCACCGGTCCCACCAGCGTGTTCGCTTTGTTCAGCTCCAGCTCCCCGACAATATCTTTCTGCACATCATACGCAT
>CAZYYI010000128.1:0-2780 GCA_964651835.1 uncultured Lachnospiraceae bacterium | reverse complement strand
GAGCCACTCTTTGACTTTGTTAAAGATAAGTATGAAGGCAAGGCGTGGAAACTTACTAATGCTGACTATGTAACACTTACTGATGGTACTGGTATTGTTCACATTGCACCAGCTTTTGGTGAGGACGATAGCAAGGTTGGTAAAGAGTATGATTTGCCATTTGTTCAGCTTGTTGATGACAATGGTAATATGAGCGAGGAAACTGGTAAATTTGCTGGCAAATTTGTTAAAGATGCTGATGCACTTATTATCAGTGACCTTAAAGAATCTGGTAAACTTTTGAAAGAGATGCCACACGTTCACTCATATCCATTCTGTTGGCGTTGCAAAACTCCACTTATTTACTATGCAAGAAGTAGCTGGTTTATTAAAACCACAGCGCTTAAAGATAAACTTATAGAAAACAATGCTAAAGTTGACTGGCGTCCTGCTACAATTGGTGAGGGCAGAATGGGTGGTTTCCTCCGTTCACTTATCGATTGGGATATTGCAAGAAACAGATATTGGGGAACTCCGCTTCCATTCTGGGTTTGTGAATGTGGTAATATTCACGCAGTGGGCAGCATTGAAGAACTTAAAACGCTTGGCGGACTTGATAAAAATGCAGAGGTTGATTTGCATAAACCTTTTGTTGATAGCATTACTTTTGCTTGCGATAAGTGTGGCAAAACTATGCATCGCACACCAGAGGTTCTTGACTGTTGGTATGACAGTGGAAGTATGCCTTTTGCTCAGCTTCATTATCCATTTGAAAATAAAGATAAATTTGAAAAATATTTCCCAGCTGAATTTATCAGCGAGGGTATGGACCAAACTCGTGGTTGGTTCTACTCAATGCTTGCAGTTAATACTTTGTTATTTGGAAAAGCTCCTTATAAACGTTGTTTGCCACTTGGTCTTGTAAATGACAAATATGGCAAAAAGATGAGCAAGAGCATTGGCAATGTTGTTACTCCTTGGGAAGTGTTTGATAGTGCCGGTTCTGACGCTGCTAGATGGTATTTCTATATTTCTAACGCGCCTTGGATTGCTACTAACTTTAATGCAGAAACTCTTGATGATTTTGAGCGCAAGTTTATGGGTACTCTTTGGAATACTTACGCATTCTATATCCTTTATGCTGATATTGATAAATTTGACGGCACAAAACATAGCATAAAAGACGTTAAACTTACTATGATGGATAAGTGGATTGTTTCTGAAATGAACAAACTTATCAAAAGTGTTGACGGTTATCTTGCAGATTATGTAACCTGCGAGCCTGCTAGGCTTATAAATGAATTTGTTGATAGTTTGTCTAACTGGTATGTTCGTTCTAGCCGTGAAAGATTCTGGATTAGTGGGGAAACAGAGGACAAGACTGCAGCGTTCACTACACTTTATTACTGCTTGCTTAACCTTGCTAAAATATGTGCTCCATTTGTGCCAGCAATCTCTGAGCAAATTTATCAGAACATTGTTAGAAGTGTGGATAGCACAGCTCCAATATCTGTTCATCTTTGCGACTTTCCAAAAGCAGATAAGAGTTTGATTGATGAAAAACTTAATCTTGGTATGGAAACTGTACTTGATATTGTTGTGCTTGGCAGAGCTGCAAGAAATGCGTCTAATATCAAAAACAGACAGCCACTTTCTGAAATTATTGTTGCAACCAATGAAAAGGTTGAACTTACTGAAGAACTTAAAATACTTATTGCTGAAGAACTTAATGTTCAAAGAGTAGAGTTTAAGCACGATGCAAAAGAGTATTTGAATTATGAGCTTAAGCCACAACTTAAAGTTCTTGGACCAAAGTATGGAGCAAAAATAGGTGCTATTAGAAATTATCTTGCAAACTGCGATGCAATCAGTGTTGTTGATACAGTTAACAAAGGTGAAAGTGTTAGTTTTGAGGTAGATGGTGAAACAGTTTCGCTTTCAAAAGATGACTTGCTTATTATGCCAATTAGCAAAGAAGGCTTTACTTCTGAAAGTGACGGAAAGTTCACAGTCGTACTTAACACTGAGCTTACAACTGAACTCAAAGAACTTGGTCTTGTTCGTGAATTTATCAGTAAAGTTCAATCTCTTAGAAAAGAAAAAGGCTTTGAAGTTACTGATCATATAAGCATTAGCGTTAGTGGTGATGACGAAATTTGCGGAGTGCTTAACAAGTATTCAAGCGATATCAAATCAGGTACACTTGCAGATAACTTTGAAGTTAAAAATGTAGAAAATTCTACTGAAATTGAATTAAATGACAAGATAATTAATGTTAACATTGTTGTTTGCTAGAATATATTAAAAAAAACACGGTTAAATTCCGTGGTTTTTTATTGTTGGTTTTAGTCAATTGTTTCTGGGGCAGAAAAGATGTAAGCATCTTCTGAGTAGGTTTCTAGAGTTTCAATAAATCTGTCCTTGGTTGGATATAAACAAAACATAACCGTTTCTCCTTTAACTTTAGTTTTTGAAAAAACCTTAGTTTTATGCAATATTTGAAAAATTTGGAAAAAAAACAAAAATGCTTGACAAGACTTAGTTTGTATTATATAATTCTAATGCTTATGTTTTTAAGGAGATAGAAAGATGAAAGAAAATATTCACCCAAATTACCATAAAGTTAAAGTTGTTTGCGCATGTGGCAACACTTTTGAAACTGGTTCAGTTAAAGAAGGCGACATTATCAAAATTGATATTTGCAATAAATGTCATCCATTCTTCACTGGTACTCAAAAGATCGTTGATGCTGGCGGACGTGTTGAAAGATTTAACAAGAGATATGGTATCACAAATAAGTA
>CAZYYI010000127.1:0-2812 GCA_964651835.1 uncultured Lachnospiraceae bacterium | reverse complement strand
TAAACAAAATATAAGAAACTTTGTTTAGACTTAAAGTTCACCACCTATATTTTGTGTGTACTAACATACACCACCTTTTTAACGGTCAGTCCCCGGAAACAACTAATAAATCAAAATATTGATTGTTCGCCATTTCTGCTCGGCTGGTGATACAACTTGAATTTAACTTATTCGCTTTCACCAACCGCGAACTCTCTGTAAGCTACCTTTCAAACTGCGTGTCCAACCTCAAACGCATTTATTAAACTGATTTAATTATAAGCACAAAAAATATTTTTGTCAATAAATTAACACTATTTATAAAATAAGTATGAACAAAAATTAAATAAATTAAACTATATTCAAAAACCCTGCAAATCCGCAAAAAATAAGGTGTTACGCCTAACATAACACCTTAATCTTTCTTTATTTTATCTTCTTCTAAACCTAAAATTACATCACCACTTATATTTAGCTTTTTACATATTTCTCTTAAACTATCATAAGATGGCTTTTTCTTTCCCTTAAGCCATTCATTAATTTGTCCAGACTCAATACCTACCTTTCTAGCAAATTCAGCTTGGCTTAAATTTTTATCAACCATTATTTGTTCAATTATTTTATTAAATTCCATATTATCCACCTAATCTTAGTATAGAATATTTTAATAAAATATACTTGACTACTCGCAACTGCGAGTTTAAAATATAATTGATAAATCTTAGGAGAATTTTATGGGATTAAAACTTATTTCAAATCTACCTATACCAAATTCTGTACTTATCGTATTTCCAAAACATATTGAAGCATATATTGAAGAACATAATCTCACTTTTCATGAATTTTGTAAATTATGTGATATAGAACTTTCAGATTTAGAAGCGATTTTAAGTGATAGCACAAAAGTAAATATAGAAGCACTTGAAAAAATAACTAATTACACTGATGAAAGAGTTTATTTACACTTTTATGATTGTAAAATTTGTGAATTATAATTTGTCATATTACAATACTAAAATTCATTATAATTTAAACATATTAGCGAGATGCTCAATCGTCCCCGCTCCAAGAATTAAAATTATGTCGTTTGACTGTGCGATTGCTTTTACCTCTTCATAAATCTCATTAAAAGTATTTAAATACCTTACATTTTTAACATGCCTTTTAGTATGCTCAGCTAAGACGCTACTATCCACCCCATCTTCTGGATTTTCACGAGCGGAATAAACTGGTGCAAATATTACCATATCTGATTTTTTAAATGACTTAGCAAATTCATCAAGCAAGAACTTTGTTCTAGAATAAGTATGCGGCTCAAACACTGTAATTACCCTGCCACCATTATTTGTTAACTCTTTTGCCACATCAATCATCTTACTTATTTGTGCTGGGTGATGTGCATAATCATGAAAGACTGTTGCGCCATTTATTTCACCAATCTTTTGGCATCTGCGCTCAGTACCTTCAAAATTTTCAAGTCCATCTTTAATTTTAGAAAAGCTTATACCACAAACAAGTGAAACAAGTATTGCTGCTAATGCATTAACAACATTATGTTTTCCAATAATATTAAGTTTGATTTTGCCAAGCACACATCCCATAAACACTGGTTCAAATTCATAATACCCATCTTTATAGCAGTTAATATTTATGGCTCTCATATCAGCATTTTCACTGACACCAAAGGTGGCTGTATGTTTTTTAGTAATTAATACTTTAGAATTCTTGTCATCTGCAGAAATAATCTTTATTCCACCCCGCTTTAGCCCATCGATATATTTTTTAAATGATGTTTTAACTCCATCAAGGCTACCAAAATAGTCAAGATGGTCACTATCAATATTGAGCACAACTGCAATGTCTGGTGCGATATATAAAAAATTATCTTTATACTCACAGGCCTCAGTTATAAAATATTCTTTTGAGCCAATTTTGTAATTTGAATTTATTGAATTTAAACTACCACCAACAAACAGTGTGGGATTAAGCCCCGCTTTTAAAAATATTTCAGAAATCATTGCGGTTGTTGTTGTTTTGCCATGGCTACCAGCAACTGAAATGACTGTTTTATACATTGATGCAACCATTCCAAGAAGTTCTGCTCTCTTTAAAATTGTTAGGTTATTTGCTCTTGCAAACTTCAGTTCTGGGTTATCATCATGAATGGCAGACGTATAGACAACAACATCTATATTTTGTAAATTATTTTCATTATGTTCATCATAAACCATTAAACCTAATTTTTTTAGTTTGATAGTTTCATCATTTTCAGCAAGGTCTGAACCTTGAACATATATTCCATTACTAAACAAAAATTGAGCTAGTGCACTCATACTAATGCCACCTATCCCAATAAAATGAAATCTTTTATTTTTTAACTTTTTTAGTGTAATTTTTTCCATACTACAAAATATGAAATACAATTAAAAATGTTATTTACTTTCTGATAAAAACATAAAATAAAAAGTGTTATGACACGCATAACACTTGATTTTTTCAGCATTTATAAAGATTTTTAATCTTTACTATTTAACAAAAATTTTGAAACAGATTCTGCACATCTAACGCCATCTTGACAGCTTGATGTGATACCACCTGCAAATCCTGCACCCTCGCCGGTCACAAATAAACCATTGATACTTGCCATAAAATCATTTGACCTTTCAATTTGAACTGGTGCACTAGACCTACTTTCTACCCCAATAAGCAAATTATAATCAGCCGCAAAATTATTTACTGTTTTATTTAAAAGTGGCAAAGCTTCCTTCAAACTTTCAGTTACAAAATCAGGTAAACATTTAGAAAGGTCTGCAAATTTGATGCCAGGCAAATA
>CAZYYI010000126.1:0-2918 GCA_964651835.1 uncultured Lachnospiraceae bacterium | reverse complement strand
ACCGGGCCTATAACCGCTTGAAGGTCCGAAAGCAGAGAGGTAAGATCAGCGCGGATGAGTGGAACGCCGCCGTGGCCCAGGCTCAGGAACTGGTGGCCCAATCTGAGCGAGGCGAACTGACGGATGAGGAATTGCAAAAGAAGTTGGATGAGCTATGAGACAGCAAAAGGCCCAGGGCAATTGCCCTGGGCCTTTTGTATAAAACAAAGCTATTATGTCACAGACTAGAATTAGATTCAAATTGCCTTTTAATCGCACAAGCGAAACACAGTAGCAATTTCCTCAAACTATCAGCATCGCCCTTCCTCTCCAACTATTTTCCTTACCAAGTCACTAAGTGCTGCCTGCGAATCTCCGTGCCGTATTTCGCATTCCCATATGACAATTACTTTCCATCCCAAGGCTTGAAGTTTCAAATAGTTTTTCTGATCGCGTGATCTATTGTACCGAAACTTGTTATTCCAAAACTCTTGGTTGGTCTTCGGAGGCACAAACCACTTGCATCCCTCATGTGCATGCCAAAAGCAACCGTTTACAAAAATCACGGCATTATACTTTGGGAGAACAATGTCCGGTTTCCCTGGTAAATTTGCAACATTCTTCCTATATCTAAATCCTTGGGAAAATAGATACTTTCGAACCGTTTCCTCCGGCTTTGTGCCCTTGCTTGAAATGTGTGACATATTCCTGCTTCGCGCTTCTTTTGACCTGTTATCCATAGAATATTACCCAATACATCTATTCAATACCGTTTTC
Organism: uncultured Lachnospiraceae bacterium; assembly: GCA_964651835.1. Classification (GTDB taxonomy): domain Bacteria; phylum Bacillota; class Clostridia; order Christensenellales; family UBA1242; genus RGIG1681. Next base: position 2,162 of record CAZYYI010000126.1, on the reverse strand, counting down.
TTTAAGTTTCCCTAAAACATTAATTATTTCTTTTACTTGCTTAGAATAGAGGGTTGTATACACCTGCTCGCAGTACTTAATTGCGTTCTCAAGAGCCAATAAATCTTTGTTCGTCAAGACTTCTTGACTCTTCCCGCGATCCGCAAGACTACGCCAATAATCGCTTCCCTTTTTAAATATTCCGATCTCGTCCTCAATTCCGGAGGAAAACTTTTGTTCTTTCTTTGCTTGAGCAGTTTCTTCTGCTTTCTCAGTTCGGGCAATCAACGCACCGTAACTGTCCTCGCTAAGCGTGTACTGCTGACTGGCAACAGTCTTCCAACACTCTTGCCGCTTGCAATATGTTTCAATGTTGGCCGTGGGACGATTCTCATTATACATAACATCAAAAGCAATCTTGGCAATCGCAGCAATATCCTCGTCGACGCAGGACGGTACATCCTGCAAATCCCATATCAAGCGATAGTTTATCAGTTTATTAATGCTTTTTGCAGCTAAAACAAGTTTTGAAAATGTATAGGCAATTAACTGCGGACGATAAGCTCTATTTTCCTGATACCAGATTTGGTTGGAAATAATGTTCCCAATATACTCAAATAAAATTTTCTTCCCAATTAATTCCTTGTAGAACAGCTCATTATATACACTGTCATCTTTGTCCCACTGCTCCAGCATATTGTTGTGGAAATGCGCTGCGTTAACTTCGCCGCCCCACGAGACATAGTGGGGGAGCATATTAGCTGCATTCATATATTTTGCAAGATCTGTTAGAGTGTACTTTTTAGACTTAGGACGTACAAGTTTATAATCCTCTCGCTGAGCTTTTGTCATCTGCATCAGCGGCTGTTCATACTGCCCTCTTGTGCGTTCAAAGAACCAAAGAGATTGCACAATTTGGCCGGGGGCCATAGGGGCATAAACCTTCCTTGAATACTCCTCAACGCGGACATAAAACGGATGACTAGAGTTAAGATCTGCAGTTTTGACTTTGTTTTGGCTGTTGGCATATGTTGCAATGCACCTAATCAAATCCGGATCTGACTCTTTTAGTATCGTGAGTTTCATCTGAACATAAATCCCTGAAAGGTCAGCATTGTTCTTTATGCTTGTTGCCGCTAAAGTTGCTGTAGTTTGTCCCCCGTTTATGATTTGCAGATTAGTAAAGGACTTAATGATTAAATCACCGCTTTTACTGTGTCCAACTTCTATGGAAGATGCGGTAGTCGAGATCCCGTTATTGTATGTAAAAAACCTTGACTTGGCGTTAAGTATTGTTCCACGGATCCCTTTATTAACTCCGCCGTTAAATTTCAAGAATGATCTGACATTTGATTCAAGGAGGGCAGAGCTATATTGTTTATAAATATCTGACAGAAATTTTCCGGGAACGATTGCAAGATACGAGTCATACTGATCAGAGTCAATGTCTGCCTTGATACATGGAATCCCCTCAAATCCGTAGTCCTCACAGCGAATAGTAATATCCTCTTTTTTAAATCCGACCATTTTGGAGCGATATATCTTCTCAATGTCAAGCACATCCAAGACAACATCAATCGTACGCCCACCCCAAGAAAAAGAAGGGACTGAAAGTTTTTTTACAGTAGAACTAAGTCTGTCTGTACTTACAATAAACAGATGAATTTTTCCAATATACCCAAAGTTGGTTTTTATACTCTTTGCTAACTGAACAGCCGGATCGGACAGTTCAGCATCCTTAAAATGATCCTTCAACGCATTCTCAAGAAAGCTAACTAATAAACGACTTTTTGCAGAAATGAAAGTGTTCGTAATATTTTTGACCTCTCCGCTGTTATAATCAGCATATAAGAGATTGAGTGTGTTGGCCGGCAAGTCCAGATAAGCCGCGTCAATTCGCATGCTTTTTGCGCCCCTGCTATATTCATAATAGCACAGCTCCATTCCGCCAATCAAAGAATAGTCGTCCTGGAGAATATCTACGGCGCTTTCAATAAATACTTCGATAGGATATCTTGAAGTATTTACTGCCTGTGCATTAATATCCTCGTTAAAATAGCTTTCTCTAAACTCGTCAACCGAAATCATAACTATTCCTCCACAAACCGGTCACTAGCCGCTATCGAAATGTCATAAGATACATTGGTAATTTCGGAACAAGGGACTTCCCTTAATGTTATACG
>CAZYYI010000125.1:0-2920 GCA_964651835.1 uncultured Lachnospiraceae bacterium | reverse complement strand
ATATTTTTCAAATTATTCTGTTTAGCCCCGATAATTTCAAGTACTTTGTCTGACATAGCTCTTCTTTTTTCTGGAATTTCAATCTTTCTTCTACCAGATAAATAAGCACCAGTTAATGAGTTTTCTGTTTTAGCAATTTCTTCTGGTGTACCAGCAGCAACTATTCGCCCGCCGTGAACACCAGCTTTTGGTCCAACATCCACAATGTAGTCAGCTGCCTTCATAGTTTCTTCATCGTGTTCAACAACAATAACACTATTACCCAAATCTCTTAAGTGCTTTAATGTGCCTATTAGTTTGCTTGTATCTCTTGGATGCAAACCAATTGATGGTTCATCTAAAATATAAAGCACACCCATAAGTCCACTACCTATTTGTGTTGCAAGCCTAATTCTTTGAGCCTCACCACCTGAAAGCGTATAAGCTGTTCTAGATAATGTTAAATAATCAAGCCCTACATCTACCAAAAATTTAAGTCTAGCTTTAATTTCTTTAAAAATAGAATGAGAAATTTTTTCCTCTTTTTCAGATAATTTCAATCCATTACACCAATTTAGCATTGCTTTTATATTCATATCAGTAACATCAATAATTGATTTTTCATCAATTTTAACTGATAATGCACTTGGATTTAATCTTTTACCATTACAAACGGTGCAAGGCTTTACAACCATATACTTTTCAATTTCATTACGCACAAAATCACTTGAAGCATTTTCGTGCCTACGATATAAATTTGGTATTATGCCCTCAAACTTACCATTAAATGAGCCAAATGAACTATTAATTTCAACTTTTTCACCATTTGTTCCATAAAACAAAATATCCAAAGCCTCTCTAGATAATTCTTTAATAGGTACATCGGCACTAAACCCGTATTTTTTAGCAATAGCTGTATAATATAGGTTACCAAAGCCATAATCTCCCCAACCAAATGTAGAAATAGCACCCTCATTTAATGATAAATTCCAATCTTTAACAAGCAAATTTTCCTCAATAATCATTTTTGAGCCAATACCTGAGCATTCTGGGCACGCACCAATTGGAGTATTGAAACTGAAAAGCCTTGAAGAAATCTCATCAAAGGCAAATCCACAAGTTGGACAACTATGTTTTGTTGAATAAAGAGTTTCTGTACCATTCGCTTCCACAATAACTATACCATTAGCAAGCTTAAGTGCAGTTTCTAAACTTTCTGCTAGTCTACTCTCCATATTATCAGTTCTAATTAACCTATCAACAACAACAGATATATCATGTTTTTTCTTTTTATCAAGTTCAATTTCATCATCAAGGCTGTAAACTGTTCCATCAACTTTTACTCTGACAAAACCTTTCTTTCTAAATTCTTCAATTAAGTCCTTATATTCACCTTTCTTGCCACGAATAACTGGTGCAATAATCAGCATTTTTGTGCCATTTTCACACGCCATAACTAATCTTACTATTTGGTCGATAGACATTGAATTTATCCTTGTGCCACAATTTACGCAGTATGGCACACCAATATTAGCATAAAGTAGTCTTAAATAATCATAAATTTCAGTTACTGTACCAACAGTTGACCTTGGATTTGATGAAGTTGTCTTTTGGTCAATGGCGATCGCTGGTGAAAGTCCGTCAATTTGGTCAACATCAGGTTTCTTCATTTGACCCAAAAATTGCCTAGCATAAGAAGACAGCGATTCCATATATCGCCTTTGACCCTCAGCAAAAATAGTATCAAAAGCTAAACTTGATTTTCCACTTCCCGAAAGTCCTGTAAAAACAACAAGTTTGTTTCTTGGAATTTCGACATTTATATTTTTTAAATTATTTTCTCTTGCTCCAAATATTCTTATAAAATTGTCCATACATTCTCCAAATATTAAATATTATGTTACGCATAATACTCGATAAAATCAGCATTTACAAGCATTTTTAATTAATGAACAGGCGTTGATTTTCTTGTTCTTTCATAAACCTTTTCTCTAACTTTTTCAACCTTACGAGGCTTATTAAACTGCTTACCTTCAAGTTTGGCTTTAAGTTCAGCAATGGTATCTCTAAGCTCAATCGCCTTTTCAAAGTCTAGAGATTTAACAGCAACATTCATAAGTGCTGTTAAACTTTCTATCTTTTTGGTTATTTCAGCTGGTGTAATGTTAATATTTTCACTTTCTTTAGTAGTTATCTTTAAGGTATTTACAATGTCCTTTATTATTGTTTTAGGCGTTATATTATGCTCTTTGTTATATTGCATCTGAACACTGCGTCTACGGTTTGTTTCATCTATTGCCCTCTTTAAACTATCCGTCATCACATCTGCATACATAATAACTCTGCCTTCAGCGTTTCTTGCAGCCCTACCAATTGTTTGAATAAGCGCACCGGTACTACGCAAAAAGCCTTCTTTATCCGCATCAAGAATTGCAACAAGCTTAACTTCTGGCAAGTCAAGACCTTCTCTAAGCAAGTTTATACCAACTAGCACATCACTCTCACCGCTTCTAAGCTCATTGATAACGGTTATTCTATCCATAGCCTTAATTTCTGAATGCAAATATGTTGTTTTAATTCCCTTTTCGCTTAGATATTTTGAAAGTTCCTCCGCCATTCTTTTGGTAAGAGTTGTAACAAGGCATCGTCCACCGCTATCTATAGTTTTATTAAGCTCACCAATTAAATCATCAACTTGATTTTTAACTGGCTTAACAATGATTTCTGGATCAAGCAATCCAGTTGGTCTTATTATCTGCTCGGCAATATTACTTTGCTGTTCCATCTCATAGTCACCAGGCGTTGCTGAAATACATATTAATTGATGAAACTTAGATTCAAACTCTTTAAATGTTAGTGGCCTATTGTCATATGCTGATTTAAGCCTAAAACCATATTCAACAAGTGCATCTTTTCTTGCCCTATCACCATTATACATTGC
>CAZYYI010000124.1:0-3034 GCA_964651835.1 uncultured Lachnospiraceae bacterium | reverse complement strand
ACATTGATGAAGATTTTTATGAAGAACTTGAATACATTTTGATTTCTTCCGATATAGGTGCAGAAACAACTGAAGAGGTGCTTGACGATTTGAGAGAGGAAGTTAAAAAACGCAAACTCAAATCAACTGATGAATGCAAAAATGTACTTAAAGAAATTTTGATAAATATATTAAGTCAAAATGTTGCTGAGCCTTATAGTTATCCACTTGCAATCTTGGTGGTTGGTGTTAACGGCGTTGGCAAAACCACAACCATTGGCAAACTAGCTGAAAGGTTTAGCAAGGCAGGCAAAAGTGTTGTAATTGCTGGTGCTGATACTTTCCGTGCTGCTGCCGGTGATCAACTTAAAGTTTGGGCAGATAAAGCTAAAGCTAAATATGTTTCTGGCGAGCAGGGTGCTGATGCTTCAGCTGTTGTATTTGATGCAATATCCTCAGCAAAAGCAAGAAAAGCTGATGTGCTTTTAATCGATACCGCAGGTCGTTTGCACAATAAAGTTAATTTGATGGAAGAGCTTAAAAAGATAGGCAAGGTTGTTTCAAACAAATTCCCAGAGGCAGAATACCACAAACTTGCTGTTATTGATGGCACAACTGGTCAAAACTCACTCAGCCAAGTTCAACTTTTTAGTGAAGCGGTTGAGCTTACAGACCTTGCAGTAACAAAACTTGACGGTACAAGCAAAGCAGGTTTCTTGGTAGCACTATCAAACACTCATGACCTTGCAATTCGCTATATTGGTGTGGGTGAAAGTGCTGAAGATTTACTTGACTTTGATGCTAAAGAGTTTGTTGAGGCATTGTTTGAATAAAATAAAAACATATCGATTACGATATGTTTTTTTATTTTAAATTCTTGTAAATGCTGATTTTTTCAAGTATTATGCTTGTCATAATACATATTTATTGCAATTGGCTTGCATTTTCATTTATGTAATCTTGAACTTCTTTTTCAATAATATTAATTTCTTCAGGTAATAGTTCTTTTACCAATTTTTTAAATTTTGAAATTTCATCTAAAAGTGAATTTGCTGTTTGCAATTTTAATTTTTTACAAATATCAACAAGTTCTCTATCTGCTACCATTGCTCCAAAGTTTTTTTGCTTATCATCTAAATTAAAATTAGTTGTAAGTTCTGTCATTCTTTTATCGTAAGTTAAAAATTCTTCGTACATAATATTTATTCTTGAATATAATTCTTCCATAATCCCTCCACATACTAAAATAATAGCATATCAAATTAAAAAAATCAATATATAAAATATTTTTAATATTATGTTTAAACCCTTGACAATCAGTAAATAATATTTTATACTAAGTAAAGTAAAAATGCTTTACAAGAGGTAAAAATGCAAATTGAAGAGCATAACAGCCTAGTTAAACTTTTTGATATATATGGTGAGCTGTTGTCAGCCAAACAAAAGGAAGTTTTGGACAAACACTTAAACCTAGACCTAGGTGAAAGTGAACTTGCCGAGCTTACCGGTGAAACCAGACAATCAGTTCACGATGCACTAAAAAAGGCAAAGAGCCAGCTATATATTATGGAAGACAAATGCAAAATTTTGTTATCAAGAGAAAGTCAAAAAGAAAACTTAATCTTGGTTAAAAATTTATTGCAAGAAAACAATTTAGACAAGGCTAGACATAGTTTAGATGAAATCATAAAAAACCTTTAAAGGAGAACAACTTTGAGTTTATTTGAATCACTTAGTGACAGATTAAATCACATATTTTCAAAGCTAACAAAGCACGGCAAGCTTACTGAACTTGAAATCAAGGGTGCTATGCGTGAAGTTCGTGTGGCATTGCTTGAAGCCGATGTTAACTTTTTGGTTGCAAAAGATTTTATCGCAAAAGTTTCTGAAAAAGCTGTGGGTGAAGAAGTTTTAACAAGTCTTACACCAGGTCAGCAAGTTATCAAGATTGTTCGTGATGAACTTATCAGTTTGATGGGTGAAAGTAACGCTAAGCTAGAAATTTCATCAACACCGCCAACCGTTATTATGATGTGCGGTTTGCAAGGTGCTGGTAAAACCACAATGTCTGGCAAACTTGGTGCTATGCTCAAAAAACAAGGCAAAAAACCTATGCTTGTTGCGTGTGACATCTACCGTCCTGCTGCTATTGAGCAACTTAGAATTGGTGCAAAAAATGCTGGTGTTGACTTTTTTGAAAAAGGCACATCAAATCCAGTCAAAATAGCAGAGCAAGCAATTGCTCAAGCCAAAAAGATGGGCAATGATGTTGTTATCATTGATACTGCGGGTAGACTTCAAATCAATGAAGAGTTGATGAAAGAGCTTGAAAACATCAAAAAAGAAGTTAAACCTACTGAAATATTGCTTACCATTGATGCCATGACTGGTCAAGAATCAGTCAATGTGGCAAAAGAGTTCAACCAAAGGCTTGAAATTTCTGGTGTTATCATTACAAAGCTTGATGGTGATACTCGTGGTGGTGTAGCACTTTCAGTTAAAGCAGTTACTGGCAAACCAATCAAGTTCTGCGGAACTGGTGAAAAAATTGGCGATATTGAGCCATTCTATCCAGACCGTATGGCATCAAGAATACTTGGTATGGGCGATGTTTTAACTTTGATTGATAAAGCCCAAGCAAGTGTTGATGAGGCAGAACTTAAAAAGGTTGAAGAAAATATCCGCAAAAACAGTTTTACACTTGAAGACTTTTTGGTTCAGTTTGAACAGATTGGCAAAATGGGTAATCTGTCTGACCTTATGAGTATGATACCAGGTGCTGGCACAAAGTTTAAAATTGGTGAGGTTGATGAAACAAGGCTTAAAAAATATAAAGCAATCATTCAATCAATGACCAAAAAAGAAAGACTTAATCCAGACACTATAAAGGCGTCAAACCGCAAGCGTATTGCAGACGGCAGTGCAACAACAATTCAAGATGTTAACGGACTACTCAAGCAGTATGACCAAACCAAACTTATGATGAAGAATATGAACAACGGCAAACTTCAAAAAATGTTTGGTAGAAATTTTAAATTTTAATGCTCATTACAGC
>CAZYYI010000123.1:0-3045 GCA_964651835.1 uncultured Lachnospiraceae bacterium | reverse complement strand
CTTGAGTTTTTGAAGTATGCTGGTGACGGAAGTTATGAAGAAATTTTGATTCAAGGTTTGGTCATTGCAAAATTAAAAGACTTAAATTTGCAAATAAAGTTGTTTGATAAATGGGTTCACAAAATTGACTGCTGGGCACTTGTTGACAGCACAGTGTCTACAAATAAAAATTTAAAAAATAGCAAAAATAAAGCAAACTATTTTGACTACTACTATAATCTCTGTTTTAGTGAAAAGGAGTTTAATTCAAGATTTGGTATTATAAATTTAATGACAAATTTTATGGAAGAAGATTATATAGGTAGAATTCTTGAAATGTGCAAGTTAGTTAAAAATGATGCATACTATGTGCAGATGGGCATTGCTTGGCTGATAAGCGTTGCATTTGTGTATTTTAGAGATAAGACATTAAGCTTGTTAAAAGAACAGTCACTTTCAAAATTTGTGCAGAACAAATCAATTTCTAAATGCCGAGATAGTTTTAGAGTGAGCAAAGAAGATAAAGATATGCTTGCTAAATTAAGGATATAAAAAAAGACCATTAATTAATGGTCTTTTTTATTTTCTTATTTTTTTGCACTTAATTCTTTAACCTTTGCTTTTAAAAGTTCAAAAGCAGTTTGTGGGTCATCAGTATTCAAAACTGTTTGTTCCATAGGGCAAATGCCATCGCCCTTTCTGTTTATAATATTTTTTGTAAGTTTGCCGTAAGAGTATTCTATATTATGTTGTTTCAAAATTAGGATTGCTGGCTCGCTTATAACTTCAGCATAAACGCATTTAATTTTAGCAAGCACAAATAGTAGGGCGGCTGCTTTGCCAACAATTCTGTCAGCAACCACAAAGTCTGTTAAGTCTGTGCCTTCATCAAGGTATTCAAGCACTGGTCTTATTCCGCTTTTTGTTGAAATATATTTTTTGTCGCCGCTAACAAGCACACAAGTGTTGTCACCAACAAGTAAACTTTTTGCAATTTCTAAATCAGACATTTTGACTCTCTTTTTTGATTAAGTTTGAAATAAGCATAATGATTAATGGAACAATAACTGCTTGAAGAACCAAACCTATCATACCAGTTTTAATTTGTGACCAAACAAGGCTTGCTGCAAGTCCGCTAACATTTTGGAAAATTAAAGCTAAGATTAAAAATGTTGCTCTGCCTGCAACAGCTGCAAGAAGCACTGCTGGAAACGCCATCCATTTGTTTGCTACAATCTTTTTAGAAAATAAACCAGAAACTGCTGCAAACACAGCAAGTTCAGCAATCATAAATGGTAATCTTGCAAGTGCTGGCATTGGGCTAGACCAAAGTGAAGTTAAAAGAAAGCTAACAATAGGTGAGGCGATGCCAATTGCAAGACCCCACCATGTGCCAAGTAAGCATCCCGCAAGTAGAACTGGCAAATACATTGGTAGTAGGGTTATGCCACCACTTGCTCCTGCCACAGCATGAATAAGTTGTGGAAGGCTAACTGCAAGTGCTACAAGCATTACAGATACCAAAGTTTTTACGGTTACTTTTGTTTGAACTTTTACATTTCTTTGAACAAGTATTGCGTCTAACATAATTTATGCCTCCTCATCAATATTGATAATTTCATATTCTCTTGAACCAAGACCAAGGTTATAAGCTTCTTCAACTGTATGAATAGCGTGTCTGCTGTCCATACGCTCAATGAGAGATGCTTTGCCACTGTCAGTTGAATTTTTAACAGTATCATAACAGCATTGGTCAAGAGCAACTGGGTCAAGTGATGCAAAGATACCAATATCTGCCATTTCAGGATCGTGTGGGTTAGCGTCGCAGTCACAATCAATTGAAAGATTGTTTGCAATATTGATATATGCCATATTTTCAGGTTTGTAGTAATTTACAACAGCTTTGCAAGCTTCTGCCATGCTTTCCAAAAAGTCATCTTGCTTAGCAACAAAGTCCCAGAGTTTTTTAACATCAGAGGTTTTGCCGGCTGTGTGTATCCAGGCTTTGCCAGCTGCAGATGCAACACCAATACTCATATTTTTAAGTGCACCGCCAAAACCACCCATAAGGTGACCTTTAAAGTGTGAAAGCATAAGCATTGAATCATAGTTTTGAACATGTGAGCCAACAAGATTTTTGCCTTGAAGATGTTTTCCACCTTCAAGTGAAATTTCTATACTGCCTTCTTCATCCATGATATCGCAAGGAGCAATAGCATAAAATCCGTGGTCCTTTATAGTTTGCCAGTGGTCAGCCACTGTGTTTCTTTTGCCGTCATAGGCAGTTAAACATTCAACAATTGTACCATTGAGTTTATTTACAAGCCCATTAATTAGTTCTGGTTTTAAAAAGTTATGCCCACCAGGTTCGCCAGTAGAAATTTTGACAGCAACTTTGCCTTTTAACTCAGTTCCAAGTGCTTCATAAATTCTAATTAAGCTTTCAGGTGTAATTTCTTTAGTAAAATATACTTTAGATTTTTTCATTTTATCCTCCCAAAATTTTTAATTTTTATTTAAAACTCCTCAACATTTTCTCGGAGCATTAAATTCGCAATTGCATCATCTCTTGAGATTTTACCGTGAATATAATTATAAACTGCTTCAGTTATTGGTAATTCCACGCCAACACGCTTTGCAAGTGTAAGCATAGCAGATGATGTTGCTACGCCTTCAGCAAGTTTTTCAAACTTTTTGTTTTTAACAAAATTTTCACCCCACATTCTGTTATGTGAAAATTCAGAAAAAAGTGTTGCTTCATAATCACCAAGATGACATAGTCCATAGGCAGAAAATTCATTACCGCCACAAGCGACAATCAGCCTTGCAACTTCTCTAGTTCCTCTTGCCATAAGCCCACCTTTAAGGGTAGAGTAGTCTGAACCATCGAGTATGCCCGCTGCAATGCCCATAACATTTTTTGCAGCAGCACCAATTTCACTGCCAATTATGTCTTTACCTTGGTAAAATCTTATAAGTTTGCTTCTCAGTAATTTAACAAGTTCAAGTGAATAGCTTTCATTATAGCTATAAATAAGCATTAACCTTAGAACTCCGCTAACAAAA
>CAZYYI010000122.1:0-3066 GCA_964651835.1 uncultured Lachnospiraceae bacterium | reverse complement strand
TTAAAGTTAACAGCATAACCAGATACACGAATTGTAAGGTTTGGATATTTCCAAGGATTGTTCATAGCGTCAATGAGTAATGACCTATCAAACACGTTAACGTTGATGTGCTGAGCACCTTGAACAAAGTAACCATCAAGAATATTTACAAGATTATCAATTTGTTCCTCTTGATTGTTACCAAGTGCAGATGGAACAATTGAGAATGTGTTAGAAATACCATCTTGGCAGCAATTTGCAAATGGGATTTTTGCAACTGAGTTAAGAGATGCAAGTGCACCGCTTGAATCTCTACCGTGCATTGGGTTAGCACCAGGAGCAAAAGCTTCGCCAGCTTTTCTGCCGTCTGGAGTAGCACCTGTCTTTTGGCCATACATAACATTTGATGTAATTGTCAAAATTGAAAGTGTTGCCTTTGCATTACGATAAAGTTTATGTTCTGCCAAATAATCGTGGAACTCTTGTATAAGTTCTTTAGCAATATCGTCAACTCTGTCATCATCATTACCATATTTAGGGAAATCGCCCTCAACCTTAAAGTCAACGGCTAAACCTTGTTCATTTCTAATTGGCTTAACTTTTGCATATCTGATTGCAGAAAGTGAGTCAACAGCAGATGAGAAACCAGCAACACCAAAAGCCATAAGTCTTTCAACATTAGTATCGTGAAGTGCCATTTGGCTAGCTTCATAAGCATATTTATCGTGCATATAGTGGATGATGTTGTTTGCATCAACATAAACTTTTGCAATTTTTTCTAAGATTCTGCTATATTCACTTCTTACTCTGCCGTAAGATAAAACTTCTTCATCATTCTTTTCAAAACCATCAATAACAAGTTTGCCTGATTTTTCATCATAACCACCATTGATTGCGTAAAGTAAAGATTTAGCAAGGTTACATCTAGCACCAAAGAATTGCATTTGTTTGCCCTCTTTCATTGAAGATACACAGCAAGCAATTGCATAGTCGTGACCATAAAGTGGACGCATTGTGTCGTCACCCTCATACTGTATAGAGTCAGTAAGTATTGAAATTTTAGCTGCAAACTTTTTAAAGTTAAGTGGCAAGCCTTTTGACCAAAGCACAGTAAGGTTTGGCTCTGCACTTGGCTTTAAGTTTATAAGGGTATGCAAAAATCTGAATGAGCTTTTAGTTGTTAAACTCTTAGACTCATTAATCATACCAGCAATGCTTTCAGTAACCCAAGTTGGATCGCCAGCAAAAAGTTCATCATAATCAGGTGTTCTAAGATGTCTGATAAGACGAAGTTTAATAACAAACTGGTCAACAAGCTCTTGAGCCTCAGCTTCAGTAAGTGTGCCATTTGCTAAATCTCTTTCGATATAAATATCAAAGAAGGTTGCATCTCTACCCATAGAAGTTGCTGCACCATTGTTTTCTTTAGCACCAGCAAGATAACCAAAGTAAGCCCATTGTATAGCCTCTTTAGCGTTTGCAGCAGGGCGTGAAATATCAAAGCCGTAACCAGCAGCCATCTTTTTGATTTCGCCAAGAGCCCTGATTTGTTCATGCACTTCTTCACGAAGTCTTACGCTTTCATCAATATCAAATTCATCGAGAAAATCGCCGTCAATATCCTTTTCTTTTTCAGCGATAAGTCTGTCAACACCATAAAGTGCGATTCTACGATAGTCACCAATGATTCTTCCTCTGCCGTAGCCATCAGGAAGTCCAGTTAAAAGACCATTACTTCTTGCACGTCTGATGATTGGTGTGTATGCATCAAAAACGCCATCATTGTGAGTTTTTCTGTAAGTTGTGAAGTGTTTGTAAACTTCTTCATTAAGTTTGTAGCCATGTGCTTCAAGTGCTTTCATAGCAATTTTAGTACCACCATACATATTTACAATACGTTTAAGTGGTGCATCTGTTTGAAGACCAACAACAACCTCATTATCCTTGTCAATATAACCTGGTGCAAATGCATTTATACCGCTTAAAATGTTTGTTTCAACATCTAAACAGCCACCATTCTTAACTTCTTGATCAAGGAGTTCTTCACATCTTGCCCATACTTTTTTTGTTTTTTCAGTTGGCTCAGCTAAAAATGTGTCATCACCAGTATACTCAGTAAAGTTTCTGTCAATAAATGAGCTAACATTGATTTCGTTTTGCCATTCACCATCTTTAAAGCCTTGCCACTCTTCTGCTATAATTTTTTCCATAATATATGTCTCCTTTCGTTTATAGTTTAAATAACAAAAATTATTATAACACACCAAATTAAAAATACAAAGAAATTTTTAATAGCTAATAAATTTATTTTATAAAATTCGCTATTGACGAAATAGTTATTTAGAGCTATAATAAATTTGTGAAAATATACAGAGCAATAACTACTAATGAAAAGAAAGCACTATTAGAAAATAATAGCATTTTTCTTAAACATAAAACTTGCAAAAATGAAGGAGGAATACTCTTTCCTCACCCCGAAGATTATGAAACTGGAAAGTTTTTCTTTTTGTCTTTTGAAGACGCATTAAATTTTGGAAAATACACTTATACTTATTTTCTTAAATCTTTTAGTATTATAGAACTCGATATTGATGAAAATATTGTTTACAAATACATTGGCTATGGCGTTTATAACTACACTGACTATACAGATGATGGTAAATATGATTTTAAGAGGCATCACGCAATTGCAGAACTTTTATTACCTTATAATTTGATTAAAGATAAAATTAAAAATAAAGAATATCAAATTGAAGATTTTAATTTTAGCAGTAGAAGTAATGAAATTTGTAATTTTAAAATGCCTTATGACAAAGATAGACCAAAATATCATGTTTTGCTTGGAAAAACAATCCACGGTTATTTAAGTTCTAAACGAAACAAAGAATATTATGAAAAAGAATTACTCAAAGGTAACAACGATAGTTTTTTTGGTGAGACTAATGAACAGGCATTAGAGCGAAGTACCAATGAATTTGAAAAATATAATAAGCTTTTGCCTGAGGTTTTTGAAAAATTTGTTATAGAAAACAAAGTTAATGAATTCAAAATTAATAACAAATTTTATTTGCTTGATACATCAAATTT
>CAZYYI010000121.1:0-3082 GCA_964651835.1 uncultured Lachnospiraceae bacterium | reverse complement strand
CGCAGATAGGGGTCGAGCCCAAAGATGATATCCTTGGCGATGTCAACGGCATTGAGTTTGGTGACGGCCTCAGTAAGCGTGTACAAGTTTCCCTTGGCCGCACTGATGTTGCCGGCCTCGATTTCCTTGTCAGCGATTGTGTGGAAGCCGTCGAAGAGGTCAACAGTCTTGTCGCCGTCTTCCTTACGCACACCGTTGAAGATGGCGTAAGCCAGGGCCTCGCCGCGGGCCTTGCAGATCTGCTTGAGTACGATTAGAGTAGGGGTCGCTTTCTTCTGGGCATCGCCACGAGTGGCCGAGTTGCGGCTCATAGTCCAGAAGGCATAGTCATTGGGGTGGAACTTCTCGATCACGCTACCCATGAAGGTTTCAAGGTCGCGGTGCTTGATGTTCACGTCAGACTTAACAACGCGGTCGGGATTGTATGGGCCGAACTGTGATTTGGCGCTGATTTCGCCGAAGCGCATCACACCGCGCAAGCCCTTGATGCCGTGCATAAACTTAAGCACATCTTCAGCTTGGGCGATAGGAAGTTCCTGGAGTGCAGACTGCCATTTGATGGCTGTTTTCTTATAGTCCTCGAGAGTGCGATCATCAATGACTATCTGAGTCTGGTTGTCAGTTGTTGTAGGCATTTTGGAGAGAGGTTAGAGATTGAGAGATTAGAGGGACATCAGGAACTCGACATCTTTTTCAAGATTGCCGGTGTGGCCACAGTCATCCTTTTCGGAGCCGGTTTCGGTCACGGCGCCGGTCGGGGCCGCGGGCTCCTTGCCGAGATCCTTGATTTTGGCTTCGAGATCTGCGATAGTTTTGTCCTTGTCGGCGATGGCCTTGTCCTTGTCGGCGATGGCTTTGTCCTTCTTGTCGAGTTCGGCTTCGATTTTGTCCAGATCTGACTCGGCGAAAACATACTTGCCGTCAGTCTGAGCCACTGAAGCGCCGATGGCGGCGGCCATGAGAGAGAAAGTTTTGCTCATAGGAGATTGAGGTGGTTGTGCGCTTTCCTTGGCCTGAGGGTCCTTGGTGTCAGCCTCGTTGACTGGTTGCGCGGGTTCTGATGAAAATGCGGATATGATTTTCTGGAGCCAGCCGGGCATAGAGCCTTTGGCAGAGGGCGGCAACGGCAATCCGGCGGCGGCCATGGCGGTGAGTGTTGATTTGTCGAGAGGGGCTGTTTTGTCTTCTGCGTCATCGGTCACCTCGTCGACAAAGCCCCATTCAAGGGCTTGCTTAGCCGAGATGAATTTGTTCTGTCCCATAAGGGCCATCAGATCTGCCTGGTCTTTCTTGCATCGGCGGGCGTACATATTGGCGATTACACCGTTAAGCGTAGCCTGTTCGCTCTTGAGTTTTTCAAGATCTTCGATGAGTGCGGTAATATCGTCCTCGTTCATATCGCCCCATCGGTCGACCCAACTCAGACATTTATGCACAAGATAGACCGCATCGGCGTCAATGGTAATCCGCTTCGCTCCCATCGAAGCGATGGTAGCGGCTGAAGCATTAGCGCCGATGAAATGCACATGCACGTTGCCGTGCAGTTTGAATAATGACGATATAGACAGTGCCTCGTAGGCGTAACCGCCAAGCGAGTCAATCAACACGTGCACCTCCTCGCCCTTGTGTTGGTCGAGGATATAGGCTACCTGGTCTTTAGAAAAGTTCCAGTAGCCAACAAATCCGGTGAGGTGAAGGTGATAGTTTTTGGGCATAGTCTGTCAAGATTATGCCGCAAAATTATCCCCTAAAATTAATGCTGTAAAAGACTACACAACGCACTCAATAGCCACTTTTGGGGCCACATAAGTCACTGTGTAAGTTCGCGCGGCCCTATCGCCGGCGCGTAGGCCGGTAGTGTCCGAGTAGTTGATGACCGGAAATAGCCTCTCACGTTTGCCTACAATGTACTGTTGCCGATCCGGCGTTGTGAGCACAAACGCCAACGGCTCGTTGTCGGGAATATAATCGTTGGTGATGAATTTAAGTCTGCCCTTTTCCTGTCGGGCATGATTGACGGTGCTACCCTCCCAAGTGTATGTCGCTTGCGCTATAATATTGATTGAAGTTATCGGAGCCGAGATAGCCACCAACTGGCCTGTCATACTCTGGAGCATTATGTCGGGAGGTAGAAGGCGGCACGGCACAAATCCCAGTTCGGAGATTTCAGGAAGACGTGGAGAAAGACTGGAGCGGGAATTGATTCTTGACATTGACGTATTGTGGGATTTGTTTCAGTTTGTGTGTTATGTACGGTTTGTTAATTTTTGCGTCTGAAATAAACACGAAAAAATGAAAAAATGAACATTATTTTTCGCCATAGACTTTTCGCATCCTGAAGTACATCTGCCTGATCGTTTCCCAGTTCTTGCCATTGTCAGAGATGCCGTGCTTTTCCATGAAGGCATAGATGATGTCCGTTATCTGGACCTCATCGGGCTTGATGACGTGAAGTTCCTCCCACATCATATATTTGAAGCGGCGCTTGATGGTGTTGACAAGAGCCTTCTTGGCATACTCCGGCATATAGTTGAACACCGCCGGATTCTTGCCGGGCTGAGTAGGCACCTTGATAGGAAGAAGATCGTCATCGGCCACGTCGACCGTGGCATCGGCGGGTCGTTTACCGAGGAACAGGCACAGCACAATCCATTCTGCGGAATTTCGAGGGAAAACGATGCGCTGCTCTTCCTCATTCCACATCTCGTGGCGTAGCCAGTCTTTCAGATAGTCAGGAGTCTTAAGGTAGATGTTAAATTGAGACATAGAGTAAGAGAGAATTAAAAGATTGAGTATAAGTATGCAAAGTTACTTATAATTTCTCAAATAGATAATATGCGTAAACAACTTGTGAAAAACGCCACGTAAATTTCACAAAACAATTAACCACAAAGTACGATATTAAAGTACAAAAGTACATAGCAACACAAGTGCCACAATATCAATATATTATATCCGTACTTTTTTCAGTACTCCGCAATGATTTTGGGGTACGGCAAAGATTGTGATTTGAACTTTCGGACATAAGTACATAAAAGTACGGAAAAAGTACGACGGCAAAACGCTGATTTACAAATGCAAA
>CAZYYI010000120.1:0-3087 GCA_964651835.1 uncultured Lachnospiraceae bacterium | reverse complement strand
CCTACTGGCCATAGACCTACCGGAGGATGAGACGCTGGAGGAGGAACAAGTCCCGTTGAGCTGGTTCTCGCCAGATGAGATACCACCGGACAAAACGTCCCCGGAACGAGCGGATAAAGACAGTCCCGGCGCGCCGCCGGCGGCTGATGAAGTGCAGATGGTCCCCGTGGGGGATGAAGTGTTCGTAGGTACGCTGATGAAGCGGGATTATCAAGGAGGAAACGCAGCATGAAAAGAGTATTTAAGAGATGGATGGCCATGCTCCTGGCGGTACTGATGGTGATGGGGACCCTTCCCACCACCGCTTGGGCCGCGCGCATTGAGGACGACGCCGCCCCCGCCACCCCTGTGGTGGACGGGAAGGACGGCGTTGTGGACACGCTGGCCAAGTCGGGGAAGGACGACGATGTGACGCCCATCAACCCGGTGGACCCCGATCCTCAGCCGGGTGAGCTGAATCCGGTCAAAATTGGTACCGTAGAAACGCCCAGCGGTATAATTACTCTGGGGGGCAAGGATGTGATCGCCACAGGTAAAGCGCCTGAATCGGAGAGCGACAATGTAGAAGGTATCTTTGCCATTGCGGTGTTGCCGTGGTTTAGTACTGAGCCATTGCCGCCGGCGGCGAACGATTATGTGGGCACATATAATCCAGCAAACTTTAACAGTTATTTTCCGAACAACAACAATATTGGCGCTACGGCAGAAACAGACGCAGAATTTGTAGGCCCGTCTTTTATCGTGAAGACGACGTCCGGTCTTGTCAGCATTGACAAGTTGGACCAGATCGAATTGCTGGCGGACGGAACCGTGCGGGTCAACAACGAGGACTATACAGCGGTTCAGAAAGCCGGCGATGCGCTGGACGCCGATAAAGTGATAGCGTGGGCCAGTGGACAGACAACACTGTATCATGGCGACGATCAGACGGCATTCAACCCGGCAGAACTGGGATATTTGCCGTATAAGGTGCTGATTGGTGGTACAAGCGGTTACGCTGTCGGGAACCTCAAGATTCCGCTTACCATAAATCCCCTGAAGGTAAAGATCGAGACCAAGGACGCACTAGCGAGGGCGGCGTTTGACTATCTTAAGACTAATTACAATGCTAGTTATGATGCTGGTGAGCATTTGTTTACCGAGGTCACGCTGACCAACAACACGGATGCCAATATGACGGTGACCTTGACCATTAAGCGCGAGGCCTTGAATACTACTATACCGACAAACTACGGCAATAACGCGGACATTACGGATGACTCTACTACCGCTGTAAGTACTAGACTACAAACTGGGCTTAGTCATAAAATTACCACAACAACGACGGGAACAACAACCTTACCGCTGTCTGAGATTTATGGGTTGCTGGGAAATGAAGAAGATGGTACGAACAAGAAATGGACAGCCAATGGCGACATTGTATCCGGTAACGCGGCCGCACAAACAGAGCTGAGCAACATTGTGATTCCGGCCAATGACTCCACGACCATTTATGTAGCGGGCACAAAAGCAGGAACCACTACCAAAACTGCGGCTAACATGCGACGGGGGTTTGCTGGGGTTACAAAGAGCAGTTCGGACTCTACTGCTGTAAATGACTTCTGGAGCAGCTATATGATCACGGCGAAGATAACCTCCGGAGAGCATGTTAATAAAACGGTGTCTGATACGGCGGGGATCCACTGGGTGGCTGCAACGACAACACGCCCAAGGGTGAGACTCGTGTATGGGGAAATAAACATTACGCCTGACGTGGACACAGGCGATGTGATTGATCACGAGGACACCCTGCTTGGGTCAACAGGCAATAAGAAGCACACCGTGAAATGTGACGGCAAACGCTTGGAGTATAATGAAAGCACGGGATACTATGAGCTGGCGGACGGCGAACCTGTTCAAGCCGGTAGGGTCATTATTGTGGATGGAGTGGCCTCGACAAAGTCGGCCCTTCTGAACGACGCAGATGTCGAAGTACCCATGTGTAAGGTGGAAGTAGAGGACGAGCCTTCGGGTGAAGCTGGCGAGATCAAGGGTAGCTATATGTGGCATACGGATATGGGTACTCCTACTGATCCTACTGCTAAGGATGACGCAGGTAAAACTGTTACATACCAAAAGGTGTCGTATCTCTATTATCCGATTCCGCGAAGCGGAGATGAATATACAGTAGGCGTGTATGCCAAAAAAGCGGGATTTGACAAGTGGACGGGCGCCGGTTTTCAGGGGAAGACCGACGGCACAGAAGTGAAGAAGGTTACGGTGGCTGGAGAGTCCACGCCTTTGGAGGAATTGTCTGGCGGCAATCCTGCCAAGGTTAGCGCTGGGGTGGTCAATATCACCAGCGCCGGCGATAGGACCGTGACGGCTCACTACTTAACCCCCATCACGCTGGTGACCACCTATGACGGCAAAAATCTGGGCGATAATTCAGTGGTGAGCCCTGGCGACCGTAGCGTTGAGTATGTGTTCAGGATCGAGGTAACGAGAGTAGAGGACAACGCGGTTGTAGCATACTATCGCACGGACAGCACCTCTGGTGAGTCTCTGCTCCATATTACGAAGCAGGACGGCGGCGGTGCCTGGGAAATCGAAGGTCTGGATGCGAGCAAGTCTTATACGTTGAAAATCAACAATAGACAGGTTGGATCGACATTCCTAGGCAACAAAGCGAAGGATGAGGATACTGGTTATAACTTTGTGGTAGAGCTGGTGGGCGTGACTCCTATAATAGAGGGTTCGACGACCAGCGCCTC
This sequence comes from uncultured Lachnospiraceae bacterium, assembly GCA_964651835.1. GTDB lineage: Bacteria > Bacillota > Clostridia > Christensenellales > UBA1242 > RGIG1681. Next base: position 334 of record CAZYYI010000120.1, on the reverse strand, counting down.
GGATACGCTGGTTCTGCCCGATGACTATAACCCGAATCGCTCGCGTGGCAACGTGACCGTGACCGGCGCCGCCAAGAACACCGACAAGGCGATTTCTGTTTACTATCCGCAAGGGGTCGGTGTGTCTGTAAGTGGTGGCCTTGCCGACGGCAGTAAGATTTCCAAGCTTACCTATCCGAGCGACGACGATACAAACGCGAAGGCAGTTACTAACAATGCGAATAACACATGGAAGCTGACTGCCACCAATATGACCTTTACGGAATCCGGCACCAACCCCCTCACTGCCACCTTCGGCGCGACCAGCGGCGCGGCGGTCGTTAAAGTCATGAAA
>CAZYYI010000119.1:0-3129 GCA_964651835.1 uncultured Lachnospiraceae bacterium | reverse complement strand
TCAGTGTCAGTTATACTTCAAGTGGCATATTATAAGTTAAAAAAGAAAAGAATATTTTTAATGGCGCCACTGCATCATCATTTTGAAAAGAAGGGTGTGCACGAAGTTAGAATAACAATGTGCTATATGGTTATTACTTTGCTTATTGGAGCGGTTACAATCGTCATAAATATTCTTTAAGGAGGTTTATGAAGGTTTTAATTGTTGGCTCTGGTTTAAGTGGCAGAAGTGCTTTTGAGTTTTTGTCAGCAAAGGGAATCGAGACAGAATTTGCAAGTGAAAGTTTAATTAGTAGAAAAAACGATCTGAGCAAAGAAGAAAAAGACAGGTTATTTAATAATCTGTCTTTTATTGTGACTAGTCCCGGAGTTAGCCCTGAAATTCCATTGCTTAAAGCTGCAAAAGAATATGGCAAAATTATAACTAATGAATTTGAACTTGGTAGCAGTGCACTTGCAAGCGACATAATTGCTGTCACTGGAACAAATGGCAAAACTACAACTGTGTCACTAATATACTATTTATTAAAGGACACTAACCAAGTTGTGTATTTGGGCGGAAATATAGGAACTCCTGTCACAAGTTTTGCTGATAGTGCGGGCAGTGGAAGTTTGGCGGTTTTAGAATGTTCAAGCTATCAACTTGAAGATATTAAATATTTTAAGCCTAAAATTGCAGCTATTTTAAATTTGACAGTTGATCATATGGCAAGGCATAAGACTATGGATGCCTATGCTGCTGCAAAATATAATATCACAAAAAATCAAGATGAATCAGATTATTTGTTACTTAACGCGGACTCTGAATATTTGAATGAAAATCCACCAAAAACTAACGCAACAGTTTATTATTTTAGCACAAAACATAAAGTTAAAGGTTGTTACATAAAAAATGGTTGCATATACTTTAATGACAATCTAAAAGAAACAAAACTTGTGAGCATTAAAAATATTAAACTTGTTGGTGAACATAACTTATCAAATGTGCTTTGCAGTGTGCTTGCTGTTTGGCTGATTACAAAAAATAAGTCACTTCTTTGCGGTATAAGCAAATTTGAGGCTGTGCCACATCGCATTCAGTATATTAGGTCAATAAATGGGGTGGAGTATTACAATGACAGCAAAGCTACCAATATTGATAGTACACTGGTTGCAACAGCTAGTTTTAAGCAAAATATATTTTTGATTCTTGGCGGCAGTGACAAAGGTTATGAATTTGATGAACTATTTAAAAAATTACCAAAAAATGTCAAATTTGTAGCTGTTTGTGGAGAGACCAAAAACAAGATTATGCTTGCTGCTAAAAGACAAAACTATCAAAATATTACTGCTACTGAAAGTTTAAAAAGTGCTACTTATCTATGCTATCAAAATGCTAAAAAGGGAGATGTAGTTTTACTTTCTCCAGCGTGCGCAAGTTTTGACTGTTTTAAAAACTTTGAAGAGCGAGGAGCGTTTTTCAAAAAGATTGTCGAGGAGATGTCTTTAAATGAAAATGCTAGGAGTAAGGCTCGCAAAACAACACAAATTTAATTATATTCTTTTTGGCTTAATGATAGTTTTGCTTGCTATAGGTTGTTTATTTGTGTATAGCAGCAGTGGTTATTCAGCAGAAATAACTTACGGTGACAAGTTTTTCTTTTTGAAAAAACAAATATTTGGAATAGTAGTGGGGCTTGCTTGCTATATATTCTTTTCATTTTTAAATTACAAGTATCTTGAAAAGGCAAAATGGGTATTTTTTGCGGTTTCAGTAATTTTGCTTGCACTTGTTTTTGTACCAGGCATTGGACTCACAAATTACGGCGCTACAAGATGGATAAATTTGAGGTTTATAACTTTTCAACCATCAGAAATCGCTAAGTTTGCTTTTATTATAGTTTCAGCAAGTATTCTTTCAAAAAGTGCAGAAAAAGTTAAGTCTTTTAAGGGTATTTTACCAGTGCTTTGTATAGGCATTGTTTATTGCGCACTAATAATTTTAGAGCCTAATATGTCTATAACTATTTGTATGGCTATGCTTATGGTATCGATGCTATTTGTTGGTGGTGCAAGAATAAAACATTTTATGTTGCTTGCAATACCTGCTGCAATTTTGGTAGTGGTATTGATTGCAATTGAACCATATAGACTTAAAAGATTAGTAGCTTTTGTTGATCCATTTGCTTCAGCAAAAGATGAAGGTTTCCAACTTGTGCAGTCAATACTCGGAATTTCACTTGGTGGGTGGTTTGGTTCGGGAATTTTTAATTCAAGACAAAAGTATTTATTTTTGCCATTTGCTGAATCAGATTTTATATTTTCAATTATTGCAGAAGAAGTTGGTTTTGTAGGTTCTTTATTTATAATTTTACTATTTGTTCTATTATTTTTAACTATCATAAAAGTTGCAAAAAGTGCTAAAGACAAATTCGGTTTTTTGCTGGCAGTGGGGATAGGGTCATTAATAATTATTCAAGTTATGCTTAATATTGCGGTGGTGACGGGACTTGTGCCACCAACTGGTTTGCCACTTCCATTTATTAGTGCGGGCAGCACATCAATCATGGTGTTTATGGGAATGATTGGAATAGTGCAAAATGTGCATAAAAATAGCATAAACCAAGATAATTTTTACAAAAAATGAAACTAATTATATTAAAATTTAGAAATAAAAAAATCACTTCAGTGTAAGTGATTTTTTTATTTCAAGATTAGTTTATTTGTGACTTAGTTCTGAAATTTACACATCAACTATGATGTTAAAGTTTACTTACAAATCTAAATCTTGACATATTTGTGATTGGTGTTATAATGAATTAAGAGGTAGTTATGACTATTGAAGAAATTTTAATAAAACATTTTGAATGGACTCGACAAGAAGTTGAAAATAAAAAAGATATTATTCTTCATTTAAGACATATTTCTGAAGAAAAAGCGTTAAGTAAAGCAAAATTTTACCAAGAAGAATTTAATTTATCCAAAACAGAATTCATAAAGATATTAAAAGTTGTGCCTACATTATTGGGCTATTCAGAAGAAAGTGTAAAAGCAAAAGTAAAATTTTATCAAGAAGAATTTAATTTAGATAAAACAGAATTCATAAGCATATTAAAACTTTTGCCTGCATTATTGGGCTATTCAGAAGAAA
>CAZYYI010000118.1:1463-3149 GCA_964651835.1 uncultured Lachnospiraceae bacterium | reverse complement strand
TTGACAAAAACGGAAAAGTAAACTATTTTTCACTAAAAAACTTAATAGACTTTCAGCTTGCAAACAATGTGAAAGCCATATGTATTTTAGGCACAACGGGTGAATCCGCAACAATATCTAATGAGGAAAGAGCTAAAATAATAAAATTTTGCGTTTGCTTAGTTGCAAAAAAAGTACCTGTTATTGTTGGCACTGGTTCAAACTCAACAAGCAAGGCAATCAAACTATCAAAACAGGCAGAAGAGCTTGGTGCAGATGGAGTTTTGGTTGTAACTCCGTACTATAACAAATGCAACCAACAAGGCTTATACAAACATTATAAAGCAGTTGCAGATAGTATAAAAATTCCATTAATTATTTATAATGTACCATCTAGAACAGGTGTAAATATTTTGCCAGATACTGTTAAAAAATTATCCAAAATCAAAAATATTGTGGGAATAAAAGAAGCTAGTGGCAATATTTCACAAATTTCTGAGCTCTGCCAAAATTTGCCAAATAATTTTGCAGTATATAGCGGAGATGACAACTTAATTCTACCTCTGTATACTTTAGGAGCTAAAGGCGTAATTTCCGTCACCTCAAACTGTTATCCTGGGCTGGTTGGAACTCTTTGTGATTTTTGTGGTGGTGGAGACAATTATAATGCACAAAGACTTTATAAATATTTGTACAAAATAAACAATGCATTATTTTTAGATATAAATCCTATTTGTGTAAAATATTATATGAACCTAATTGGTTTTAATGTTGGTGAATGTAGACTTCCGCTAACTTCACCAAATCAAAATACAATAAAAAAACTAAAGGAGATAAAAACAATTTATGAAAATTAATGTGGGAATTGTAGGCTATGGAAACCTCGGCAAAGCAACTGAACAAATTTTATTATCAAATCATAACTATAATTTAGTTGCAATTTTTTCAAGAAGGTTGGTAAAATCGGCATATAATACAAGAGTAGAACCTTATGAAAACTATACAAGTTACGTGGGTAAAATTGATGTAATGATACTTTGTGGTGGTTCAAAATCAGACCTTGAAGAGCAAACACCTGAGATATTAGAAATGTTTGACTGCATAAATACCTTTGATACTCATAAAAAGATACCTACAGAATTTGATAAACTTAATCTAATTGCAAAGCGTACAGGTCATAGATTAATAATGTCTTGTGGTTGGGATCCAGGACTATTCAGTATTATGCGAGGACTGTTTAAAGCTCTAAGCAAAACCAATCCTATCACATTCTGGGGCAAAGGTATAAGTATGGGTCACAGCGACGCAATACGCAGGGTGACGGATGTACAAGACGCAGTGCAGTTCACTGTGCCAAACAAAGAAGCAGTTAAGCTTGCCAAAACTGGAAATTTGCCAGAAGATATGCCTATGCACTTTAGAGATTGCTATGTAGTAGCAGATAAATCTAAACAAGCAAAAATTGAATGTGAAATTAAAAACATTCCAAATTATTTTAAGGGACAACCAACAACTGTAAATTTTGTCACTCAATCAGCATTACTTAAACTTAAAAGCAAAATGCTTCATAAGGGTGAAGTTATATCTAGTTTTAAAACCGTACAAGGCTCTAAATGCAAAATGCTATTTTCAGTATCTATGGATTCAAACCCAGACTTTACCGCAACAATTGTTTGCACATATATTGCAGCAATTATCAATCTAAAA
>CAZYYI010000118.1:0-1453 GCA_964651835.1 uncultured Lachnospiraceae bacterium | reverse complement strand
AATCTTGATATCCCAGTAAGTTATTTATTTACAGGAAAGGAAAGAGAAGATTTAATTAAAACTTTGTGTTGAATTTAATTTTTAAATGTGATTTAATAACTCAGCAGAGTATGCAATTTTCTTTTTACTAGTTTTTCAAGTCAAAAATTGTGTGCTATGCAAGGCTCGTAAAATTTTTTAGGCAGGATTTTACTAAATGTAAATGACTGTCTAGAAAATTTTGCAGAAACACAGCAGAGTATGCAATTTTTGCCTTGAAATAAAAAAACCATCAGTTAAACTGATGGTTTTTAATTTTGCCTTTTAGCAACTATGCTAATAAGATAGGCTTTTTCCAAACGATAGTGCAGATCATGTCAACGAGCCAAGTAATGAAGCATCCAAAGATGATCCAAAGAATACCAGCAACAAGCATAAGCATATTCTTTGTAGCTACACCTTTAACGATTCTGTAAATAGCCCAAGCGATGTCAAGAACTGGTAAGCAAAGAATAAGCTTAACGATCCATGGCAAACTGTCAAATGCTTTAACTACATCTTTCATTTTTCTTTCTCCTTTATACTTAATTTATATTCTAAACTTTTTGAGTTTAGAATTCTTTTGTAAAATTAATTTACAATATGATTATAATATTTATATTTTTTTGCTGTCAAACATTTAAACCAAAAAATACAAATTTTTTTTAAATTTGTAAAAAAATAAACAATTTTAGTTAATATGTCAAAACAAAATATTAGTTTTGATTGATTTTTTCTTGAAGGTTGTATTATAATCTCTTTATAAATATTATAAAGAGGAAATTATGATTACTGATAAACAACTAAAAAATCTTTGGAAAAAATTTTTTACAAGCCACGGTTTTGTACAAATTCAAAATAGCTCACTTATTCCTGAAAATGACCCAACTGTGCTATTTACAACTGCTGGTATGCATCCGCTTGTGCCATATCTACTTGGTGAAAAACACCCAGCTGGCAAAAAACTATTTGATGTTCAGCGTTGCATAAGAACAGGTGATATCGATGATGTTGGTGACTACAACCACAATACATTTTTTGAAATGCTTGGCAACTGGTTTATGGGTTCTTGCCCTAAGGAAGAAATGATTAAGCTTTCTTATGAGTTTTTGACAAGCAAAGAATATCTTGGCATTCCATCTGAAAAATTATCCGTCACCGTTTTTGAGGGTGACGATGTCGCACCTCGTGATGAAGTCACTGCAAAAACTTGGGAAGAATGTGGTATAGCTAAAGACCACATCTTCTTCAATCCAAAAGAGGACAACTGGTGGGCTCTTGGCAGTGGGGTTGGCCCTTGCGGTCCAGACACTGAAATGTTCTATGACAGCGGCAAGCCAAAATGTTCACCAAACTGCAGACCTGGCTGTCATTGCGGAAAGTATAATGAAATTTGGAACGACGTATTTATGCAATTCAAAGTTGATAATGTCGG
>CAZYYI010000117.1:0-3251 GCA_964651835.1 uncultured Lachnospiraceae bacterium | reverse complement strand
CTTGAAACATATTTATCAAAATAAGAGTTATCGTAATTATCCATAATTCACCTATCTTAAATTTTTAAAGCAAGTTACAACAAGTTGTTCGCTTGTCATACCCTCAGCGTAGTTTGCTTTTGCAAGATTTGTTGCATCATTTTTAGAAAGACCTGTTGAAACAAGCACTTCAACTGCCTCAGCAATTTCTTTTCTTAAAAAAGTATCCTTACTTTGATTATCACCAGAAAGTATGTTTTCAAGCGAGCCAGTGCCACCAAATTTGCCATTAAGCTCAAGCACAATGCGTTCAGCAGTCTTTTTGCCAAGCCCTTTGATGCCTGCAAGTGTTTTGGTATCAGAATTTACTATGGCTTTAACAAGTTCATCAAGTGGAAGACCTGAAAGTACTGTTACTGCCATTTTTGGTCCAACACCTGAAACATTAATCAAATTGTTGAACAAAAGTTTTTCTTTTTTATCTTTAAAACCAAACAAGCAAAAAGCGTCTTCTTTAACTTGAAGATATGTAAGCAAAGTTTGGTTTTCGGCACTCTTACAAAGTGAATACACAGTGTATGATGAGCAAATAACTTCAAAGGCAACCGAGCCAGTATCAACAACCACAGTGTTTTCGTCAACCATTGAAATTTTGCCAGTAAGCGAATATATCATTTTTTGTTTCCTCTTTTAATTAGTTCTTTATTATCAGTTTTCTTGAGATTGTTATTTGTAAAGATTTCAACCTCTGAGCTAATCAGTTTTGTGTTGGTTTGAGCAAGGCATAGTGCAACTGCTAAGGCGTCCGCAGCGTCATCTGGCTTTGGTATGCTTTTAAGCTTAAGAATAGTTTTTGTCATATACTGCACTTGTTTTTTGTCTGCCGAACCAGTGCCAGTTATTGCAAGTTTGATTTGCATAGGCGTAAATTCAAACACTTTTGGCACATTTTGAATGGCTGTACAAAGTATAACACCTCTTGCTTCTGCAACCGCTATACCAGTTGTTATATTTTGATTAAAAAACAATTCTTCAACAGCAACAGCATCTGGCTTATATCTGTTCATTATGGCTTTCATACCATCAGCAATTATCGCAAGCCTAACTGGGAAGTCCTCTTCCTTTGGCGTGTTTATTGCACCGTAATCAATGACTTTGCAATTGCCTCTGCTATCCTTTTCAATAACGCCATATCCAACAATGGCATAACCCGGGTCAATACCTAATATTATCATACTTATAATTTAAACAAAATCGCAGTTAAAGTCAATAAAAATGAAGACTGGCTTGAAAAAATGAAAAGTTAATAAAACACTTAATGAAACTTTAAACGGCGAAAATTGAATGAGAGGCAAGGCACAAAAAAATTCTCAGGCACGATTTTAGTAGACCTAAATGAGTGTCTGAGAATTCTTTTTAGTAACACAGCATATCGTTTAATTTTCGGTGTTTAAAACCCCTCCTTTAACTACCCCTCTTCGTTACACTTTTAGTATAACACGAAAAAGTGGGCTTGTCACAAACCCCTGACAAGTTTTTGTTTATTTTTTTTCATTATCAGCTAAGCTATCAATATAACCTGCTGCTTTAATTTGATTGTTGCTTTCTAAAGACAAAAATGCAGATATAGTTTTGTGCTGTTCTTTTGTAACATAGCCAATATCATTACCAAACTCACGACCAACCAAATAATCAAGCGATACATTAAAATAATCTGCTAGTGCTTTTAATGTATCTATGTTTGGCTCAACACCATATTCTTCCCAACCACGATATGTTGAATAAGGAACAGATAATTCACTTGCTACTAACTTTTGGCTCTTTTTTGATTGTTCCCTTAAATATTTCAATTTGTTTATCATAATATCACCTTAATATTATGTTACAACCAATTAAAATATTTATGAAGAATTAGCACTTTAAAAAATAAAAACGCGATAATATAGTACTTTATTATTGACAAAACACCATATTTTAACATATAATAAATAAAAAACACTAAAAATTAGTAATTTTAAGGATAATATGAAACATTTTGAAAACACTAATGAAGCTATAGAGGAACAATTAAATAGAATTTTTAATACAAAAAATAATAAAAATGAATTAGAAATGGCCTATAATAATTTTATTGAATTGGAAACTAAATTTATAAAATCATTAAATAAAAGACAAAAAATAGAATATGACAATTTAAAAATAAAATTTCAAAAATATAACACTATAAAACAAGATACAATTATATCAAAAAAACTTTTTGATATCGAAATGAAATATATTGGAACTATTTTTTTACATTAATAAAGTTATTTGTTTAATTTTCTAATGCCCAAAATTTAAATAAACTATCAATTTGTCCTGTCGATAGCCTTACGAGTAAGGCGAGACTCAAAAAATTTTTTAATATACTTTGTCTTCTCTCGACTGCGAAAATTGAATAAAGAACGAGGCACAAGAAAAAGTCTACGCAGGAGCTTAGTAATCCTAAGTGACTGTGTAGACTTTTTTGAAGTAACAAAGTTATTTGTTTAATTTTCACTGTCTAGTGAAGACAAATCGGCGTTGGTATATACATTTTGCACATCGTCCAAATCTTCAAGACTTAAAACAAGTTTGCTAACTGAAGTTGCAGCATCTTTATCAAGATTTATTATATTGCTTGGCAAATATTCAACTTCACTTGAAACAACTTCTAAGCCTGCGTCTTCAAACGCTTTGCTAACTGCGTGCAATGCTTCTGGAGCGGTTGTGATTTCAAAGCATTCATCATCTGAAACTACATCATCAGCGCCAGCGTCAAGTGCAATCATCATAACATCATCTTCAACTGTTTTGTCATCTTTTTTAACTATAACCATACCTTTATGCTCAAACATATAGGTAACGCTACCAGTGGTGCCAAGGCTACCATTAAATTTATCAAAAAGGTGTCTTACATCGGCAGCAGTACGATTTCTATTATCTGTTAAACATTCAACAATAAAAGCTACACCATGTGAACCATAACCTTCATAAGTGATAGAATCATAATTTCCACCTTCCTCACCACCTGAAGCCTTTTTGATAGAACGCTGTATATTGTCATTAGGCATATTGTTTTGTTTTGCTTTTTGGATTACATCATAAAGTTTGCTATTGATGTTAGGGTCTGGACCACCAAGCCTAACTGCAACAGCAATTTCACGACCTATTTTTGTGAAAATTTTGCCCCTAGCAGCATCAGCTTTACCCTTTGTTGCTTGAATATTATGCCATTTTGAGTGTCCACTCAT
>CAZYYI010000116.1:0-3286 GCA_964651835.1 uncultured Lachnospiraceae bacterium | reverse complement strand
CACCTTGGGTTAATTTTTGTTCTTTTTTCACAGTATCATTAACGAGTGTGTGAGCAGTTTTTATTGAATCGTTTGCAACAGTTTTTGCTGTTTTTTGAGCAGCACCAGTCAAAGGCGCAGTTGCCATTGTCAAAGCTGCCAAGCCTGTTTTAATACCAGTTCTAATATTCATATTTTCTCCTTTATATATATTAGTTATAAATTCTCATGTCGTACATCCTCGACTATTATTTTAAGGATGGTCAAGATTTTTTTTGCCAATTAACCTAAACTATTAGTATAAAAAATACACTTAATTTTTAAAATACAGATAAAATAGGTATTTCAACCAACTTTTTAATTTAACAAATTTTAATATATTCCGCAAAACAAAAATTAAAAGAACAGCAAAAAATGGTGTAAAAAGAAACTATCATTCAGTAATACCAGCAAATAGTATAGCTATGAGTTTAAACTGAAAAGCGTTAGAAGATTGGAAGCAACGAACTTTATCCCAACCGATATTATTATATTAACTAATGTAAAATATTTTAAAATACTGAATTTGAGTGATATTCATTGTTTTTATATATATGGAGTATAACGCGTATTCCAACGGAGAGCTATGGTATCAGTATCAAATTTACAACTGAATTTTGAGAGCATAAAAGGTGGAACCGGCAATGGTGGCAATGCCCAATCGGCCACTGAAAGTATTATGAATACTATTTTTAGTAATATATCCGCAGCTAACCAAGAAACAACTGATACTGCAACAAGAGAAGCTACCTCTGCTTCTCAAAGTGCACAAACAATGCAAAATATACAAGCACAAACACAAGTTTGCATGGTTGCTATAAACAAACTGATGGACATGGTACAAGAAGGTCAAATTTCATTAGAACAAGCTCTAGACTTTCTAAATAACACAATTCTACAAACTATCGGTGCAAATAATGAGACAGCTACTGCTATAAGCCAGGAAATTGAACAATATAACCAAGAAAATAAAGATATACTTGCACAGATAGAAGAATTAAATAATGGTTCGCTTGAAGGAATAGATTTGAGCTGTATAGAATCTGATGGAGAAAGTACGCAAGGAACCGATGAAAACGGTAATCCAATCAGTAAACCTTCAAGTAGCGGAAACAATAAACTTGCTACAAATCCAAATCAAGCAAAAATACAGGAACTGATTGCTAAACTTACTTCAAACCAAGGCAAGATTGGCATGCTTAGTGCTGCTATTGCAAATATAGGGGTGCAAACCCAACAAACAGTTCAAGATGGACAAATTAAACAAGAAGAAGCTCAAACATCCTTTGGATCGATTGCCAGCAATATACAAGGACAAGCGACAAATTATTTTACAAATATCGGTACAGCTATTAAAAACTTCTCAGCACAAGGTATAGCACAACAATCAACAAATAAAGCAACTATGTCAGCTTATTCTGCATCTGATACAAAATCTGCACTTGCAGCATATGCAAAAGCGGCAACCAGTGGAATTGGAAGCCTTTTTTCATTTGGAGCAACAAGTGGCACGGCAGAACAATATCTAGAAGCCGGCGCTAAATTCACAGCTGCAGCTACTGAAAATATGGTAAATAGCGGTATTGCCCAAGGATTTAAAACAACTATTCAGCAAGTAGGAACAAATGTTGGAAATCAATTTGCACAAAAATTATGCACTGAGGTTAATAACGCAATAAATGGTGCTTTAACCCAAGCTGTAAATGACATAACGGGTGTAGATATTTCTAGTTATGTACAGTTTGATTTCACAAAATATATGAACCCTCAAGATGACCAAAATCAAGCATAAGTGAAACTTCTCTAAAGTATTAAACTCTGGAAAAGGTAAAAATATTTTGATATGATTGAGGCATGACTATTTCAACAAATATTGAGAAATACATAGAAAATTCAAAAATAAATAATAGATTATGTAAGTGGGAAAAACCTTGCATAAATATTTATGTCATGCCGATTAGTGCGAATGTTAATAGTAAAGAATTTTATTATTCAGAAATCAAACGTGGTATTAAAAAATGGAACTGTGTACTAAGAAATAATGGTATAAATAGGAGTTTTCAGATAATAAATACAGCAACAGATGCTGATATAGTTATCCATTGGACAAAGGTGGGACGAGTATTTGAGGGGATGTGCAAATATTTGAGTGTTGTTAATGGGGTGTTCAAAAAGATATCGATTGATGTTGGTTTGGCAAACGAGTTTTCTGGAAAAAATACGACAGATGAGAGCATATTTTTTGTAATTATGCACGAATTTGGACACGCACTAGGACTTGGGCATGGAATTGATGTTGATGATGTTATGTATGTCCCACATCAAAAGAATATAAGTGCCCCGAGTGAAAATGATATTTACGTTTTGAAAGAGATATACAAATAAAATTTTAAGATTTTACCAAAAGTTATTAATATTTAGGCAATTAATAACCCAAAAATATCTTTATATAAAAGTGTGTGTTAATAGAAAGGTATTATTATGAATATTAATAACTCGTGTAATTCTACTAATTTTGGAAGTATCAAAGCAAACCAAGAAGGCGTAATCAAATTATGGAATACTGACAGAGATTTAGGACGAAAAGTTGATAAGACCATAGACGAAGCTAATAAAAAATCAGAAAATGACTTAGAAATAACAGAAGACGGGAAGGTATATATAACAACCCCACTTGATGGCAAATTCACAATTAGACCAAATAATAAATCTCACGTTGAGGGTAATACTTTTCATTGTGAGATAACAAGAGAAGATGGTAGCAAAGACGATTATAGCTTACGATTAATGGATGCTAAAAGTGCAGCAATATTAGATAAAAAATTCCTACCGGGGAATCATGTTGCATCAGAAGCAATAGATTTGTATAAAGCAATTGAAGCAGTAGATAATTATAAAAACGCATTTGTAGATATCTATAAGAATTAGAAGGCTCGTGGCAATCCATTGCTTGTCATCTAGAGTGTACAACGTACCCGAAGGATCTATTCTTAATTAGATTCTTCGCCTTCGGCTCTGAATGACATTATTCTACTTTGTCATCCTGAACGTCAAAATGGCATTTGTGTTTCAGAATCTTCCAAAAGATCCTGTTTCAATCAATACTAACACAATGGGAAGACCCTGAAATAAATTCAGGGTGACATCTTTACCTGATTCCACCCAACCTACCTCTGTGTAAAGAATTATAAAAAATTAATACAAAAAATTTTGTTTTTAATATTATTCTTTATTTTTTTTATTTTGAAATTCATTTAAAAATTCAGCA
>CAZYYI010000115.1:0-3304 GCA_964651835.1 uncultured Lachnospiraceae bacterium | reverse complement strand
ATAAAAAATCACCGAACAAACTAATCGGTGATTTTTTATTACCTCCAAGTACAAGGGAGATTACTTGTTGGCTTTACGCTTATAATTTTCAACAGCTGCACGCATTGTGTTTACGACAGCTTGGACAAGGTACATTTTGTTTTCTGGAACATCTCCAAGAACCTCATAAATATTAAGGGCACTCATTCTTGATACGGCATCAATTGATTTACCAATCATAAGTTTTGTAGCAACGCTTGAACAAGCAATTGCAACAACTCCGCCAAATGTTTGGAACTGAGCATCTTTAATAATACCATCTTCAACTAAAATATAGATTTTAAAGATTTCACCACTATTTTGAGTTGAAATTTTACCTACACCACTTGCACCTTTGATTGTGCCAAAGTTACTAGGATTTAAAAATTCATACATTACTTTTTCTGAATACATTACAGTTCCACCCTTTCCTTATAAATTCTTACAGCAGATAAGCTCCTAAGTTTTTTTACAATCTTTCTGAGCTTTTCGACAACTTCATCAACCTCATCACGAGTGATGTCTGCTCCAAATGTAAATCTAACAGTTGAACAGTTAGCTTCAATAGTTCTTCCCATAGCGGCAAGAACATAAGATGGTTTGCCTGAGTTTGTACCAAAGTTTGCACAAATATTTTCTTGGTCTAACATCATAACGATAGCTTCAGCATTTGCACCTTCAAAAGTTATTGAACAGTTGTTTGGAAGTCTTTGAGATGTGTGACCATTAAGTGAAATATTATGTATTTTTTCTGAAACTTGTCTTTGGAAATATTTGCGGATAACACGAACTTCTTTGATTTTTTCATCAAGGTTTGTTGTTGCATTTTCAATAGCAACACCAAAACCTGCAATAGCAGGAACATTTTGTTCACCAGCTCTAAGTCCTCTTTCTTGCTTTTCACCAGACATCAAACTTTCAATCTTTGTGCCTTTTTTAACATAAAGAGCACCAACACCTTTTGGTCCACCAATTTTGTGTGATGAAATTGAAAGCAAATCAACGCCAATTTCTTTAACATTGATACCAATTGCACCAATAGCTTGAACTGCGTCTGTGTGGAAATAAATTTCATTTTGTTTTGCAAGCTCTGCAATAGCACGGATTGGCTCTAAAGTTCCAACCTCATTGTTTGCAGTCATAACTGAAATTAAAATAGTATCTTGGCAAATTGATTTAATGATTGAAGCATAGTCAACAACACCATTTTCATCAACTGGAACATAAGTAACCTTGAAACCAAGTCTTTCAAGATCCTTGGAAGCTTCAAGCACTGAAGAATGCTCTACAGCTGAAGTAATAATATGTTTGCCTTTGTTTTGGTTTGCCATAGCAATACCTTTAATAGCTAAGTTATTAGCCTCTGTTCCACCTGAAGTGAAGTAAATTTCACTAGGATTTGCACCGATTGCCTTTGCAACTTTTTTACGTGCTTGTTCAAGTTCAAAAGCTGAACCTCTACCAACTTGATGGTGAGCCAAAGTATCACCACCACAGCTAGAATAACATTCTAGCATCTTTTTGTATGCATCTGCAGTGATAGGAGCTGAAGCTGCATAATCAAGATAAATAATTTTTTCTTCCATATGTTTCCCCTTTTTTATTATTATCAATATATAACATTTCAAATTAAAAATCAATACCTAATTTAAAATTTTTTGCATTTTTTTTCAAAAAAATCCTAGTTTTGACACTTTAAAGCCATTTTTTAAAGGAAATTTTGCGTTTTTTACAAGCAAATAAAAAATGCACACTAATTTTAGTATGCATTTTTGCTTATTAAATTATAAATTATTTGATTAAGTTTTCAAGTTCATCAAAACTTATAAGACCTAAACTTCTATTAACTTCTTTTCCACTTTTAAAAATAATTATTGTTGGCACAGCCTCTATGCCAAGCTTTTCAGCAAGTTCAGATGCAATATCAATATCTACCTTATAAAAATCTGCCTGAGCTTTATATTTTTCAGCAATCTCGTGAAAAACTGGTGCAAGCATTTTGCAAGGTCCACACCAAGTAGCAGAAAAATCAAAAACACTTTGTTTTTCAGAAGCTATAACTTCATTGAATTTTGCAACGGTATTAATAGTTTCATCAATCATAAAATTACCTCTAATTTTAGTTTGTGAAATTTTATAAAATATATTTGCTTAAATCAAACTTTTTACAAATATTTGAAAGGTGTTCATCTACATAAGCTTTATCAATATTGATTTCAATTACTGGGTGATCACCTGTTGCATTATAAGAAACATCTTCAAGCAAACTTTCCATAATTGAGTGAAGACGTCTTGCACCAATGTTTTCATTGGTTTCATTTGCAAGCACTGCAATTTTAGCAATTTCCTCAATACCTTCTTTTGTAAAGTTAAGTTTGATATTATCAACTGCAAGCAAACTTGTATATTGAAGTATAAGAGAGTTTTGAGTGTCAGACAAAATCTTTACAAAGTCTTCATAATTAATGCTTGAAAGAGCTACGGTTGTTGGGAAACGACCTTGAAGCTCTGGGATTAAATCTTCAATCTTACTCATATGGAAAGCACCAGCTGCAATAAACAAAATAAAGTCTGTTCTGATTGGACCATATTTTGTAGTAACTGTACAGCCTTCAACAATTGGCAACAAATCTCTTTGTACACCTTCTCTTGAAACATCTGGACCTCTTGAACTTCCACCGCCGCCTTTACCAGTAATTTTATCAATCTCATCAATAAATATAATGCCGTCTTGCTCTGCACGTCTAATAGCTTCTGCAGAAACATTGTCCATATCAATAAGTTTTTCGCTCTCTTCATTCAAGAAAATTCGCATAGCATCAACTACTGCAAGTTTCTTTCTTTTGGTACGCTTTGGAAGAATTCCGCCAAGCATTTCACCCACATTGATTTCCATACCCATTCCTGGCATCATTTGAATTGGGTTACTTTCCTCAGTAATGCTAACTTCAATGATTTCATTATCAATTCTATGTTCTTGTAAGTCGCCCTCTATCATTTCACGAATTTTAGCATCATCAATGCCAATATATTTTGATCTGTAAGTTGGTAATAGTGCATTATAAAGTCTTTCAAAACTTGCTTTGTTAGCTTTTTCTGCAACCTCATCAAAACGTTCTTTTTTAACAAGCCTTACAGAAGCCTCAGCCAAATCACGAATAATAGATTCAACGTCACGGCCTACATAGCCTACTTCAGTAAACTTTGTGGCTTCAACCTTAACAAAAGGTGCTTTAACAAGCTTTGCAAGACGTCTTGCGATTTCAGTTTTACCAACACCAGTTGG
>CAZYYI010000114.1:0-3343 GCA_964651835.1 uncultured Lachnospiraceae bacterium | reverse complement strand
CAGCCTGACCGGCGTGACCCTCCCCGACGGTGTCACCTCTATTGGCGACAGCGCCTTCAAGAGCTGTGCCGGCCTGACCGGCCTGACCCTTCCAGACAGTGTTATCAGAATCAACAGCTACGCCTTCCAAGGCTGTACCGGTCTGACCAGTATCACCATCCCTGACAGCGTCACCAACATTGGCGAGAAAGCCTTCTCCGGCTGCACCGCGCTGGCCTCCGCCACTGTGCCCAGTGCCGCGACCCTCGGCCGGGACGTTTTCCCCTCAACGACCGAGGTCACGGTGTTGGGCCACTACTTTTTTGTAAATGCAGATGGTGAGTTGAGGGGCTATCGAGGCTCCGGCGACAATGTGGTGATCCCCGACAACGTCACCTCCATCAGCTACTTAGCCTTCGAAGGCTGTACCGATCTGACCAGCGTCACTATTCCCAACAGCGTGACCACCATCGGTTTCTGCGCCTTCAAAGACTGCACTAACCTGTCCAGCATTACCATTCCCGACAGCGTCACTACCATCGGCCATGAGGCCTTTTCCGGCTGTACCAGCTTGACCAGCGTGAATATCGGTAGCGGCGTTACCACCATCGGCAGAGAAACCTTTAAGGGCTGCACCGGCCTGACCCGCGTCACGATCCCCGACAACGTCACCTCCATAGACTTGTACGCCTTCCAAGGCTGTACCAGCCTGACCAGCGTGACCATTCCCGACAGCGTTACCTCCATTGGCGCCTATGCCTTTGATGGCTGCGCCGCGCTGGCCTCCGTCACCGTACCCGCCACCACGAATACCGCTTACAGGGCTTTTCCCTCGAAGACCAAGATCACGCTGACGGGACACTCCTTCACCATCGAAGATGGCGTTTTAAAGAAATATTATGGCGCCGGCGGCAGAGTGGTGATCCCCAACACTGTTACCGCCATTGGCGACTACGCCTTCAAGGGCTGCGCCGACATGACCAGCGTGACCATCCCCACCAGTGTCACCTCCATCGGCGTGTACGCCTTCCAAGACTGTACCGGTCTGACCAGCGTGACCATTCCCGACAGCGTCACCTCCGCCAAGGCCTTAGCCTTCTCCGGCTGCACGGGTCTGGTCTCTGCTTCCGTGCCCAGCACCCTTAATTTTGTCTTCCCCTCGACTACCAAGGTCACATGGTTGGGAGGGAACTACCTTGACATTGAAAATGGTGTTTTGAAGGGATATAGAGGCCCCGGCGGCGACATCGTGATTCCCAACAGCGTCACCTCTATTGCCGACTACGCCTTCATGAACCGCACCGACCTGACCGGTGTGACCATTCCCAACAGTGTCACGCAAATTGGCAAGAGCGCCTTCTATGGCTGTACTGGTCTGACCGATATAACTCTCCCCAACAAAATCACCTCCATTGG
Source organism: uncultured Lachnospiraceae bacterium (assembly GCA_964651835.1). Lineage (GTDB taxonomy): Bacteria > Bacillota > Clostridia > Christensenellales > UBA1242 > RGIG1681. The sequence goes on along the minus strand of CAZYYI010000114.1, from coordinate 1,948 downwards.
CCCCTACGCCTTCAAGGATTGCACTGGCCTGACCAGTCTCACCATCCCCGGCAGTCTGAAGTCTTTCAACTACGATGCCTTCTACGGCTGTACCAACATAACCAGCGTCACCGTTTTGCCCGGGATCAAAGAGGTTTCGCTGGACTTCCCCAACCTGAGTGATATCTCCCTGCCCAACGACGTGGAAAAAATCTACATCAACTCCGACGTTCTGCGGGAGTTTGTTATCCCCGACGGGGTGACCCAGTGGCCTACGCTGAATTGCCCCCAGCTCCACAAGCTGACCTTCCCCAAGGACAACTGGGTCTTCAAGGGCATCAGCCGTGAGGAGTTCATGTCATACGCTTGGTCCTATCCCGGTCTGAACGAGGTGGTCAACTGCCCCAACGAGTTTGTGGAAGACCTGATCGCCCGCAACAAGAGCCTGCGGGACAACTGGAAAAATCCTCAGGCCTCCGTGGTGCCCCAGTCCGCGCGTATCATAAAACTCTCCAATGAGATCACCGCCGGGCTTACCTCTGACTACGACAAGGCCAAGGCCATCTCCCAGTGGGTGTCCAGCCACATCAAGTATGACTACGACTACTATTATGAGGGGCTGAAGGATTACAGCGACGTTCCCTTTAATCCGGAGGAGATCCTGGACACGGGGAAGGCGGTGTGCGCCGGCTTTGCCCGGCTGACTCAGGCCCTGCTGGTGGCCCAGGATATTCCCTGTCTCTATGTGCTGGGCTGGGCCACTGCATATCACGCTTGGAATCTGGCTCTGATCGATGGAGAATACCTCTGGATCGACAACACCTGGGGCATGGATTACTTTGGTTTGGGCATTTACGCCTTCTCCAGAGACCACGCAGCCACCAGCGCGGCAGCCTTTAACCATGTGAAGGGGCCCGGCACTCTGGTAGACGTGGCCTTGGATGGTGATATCTGGAATCCCGCTCAGACCACCACAGCGCCGGAGACAGTGGAGGAGGCATTGGCGCGGGCTAAGATGGACGCGCTGAGAACGCAGTACCCCGATGGAACGGTTTTTGATGACTCGGATATGTATTACTCCAAGGGGACAAACTATGCCGTGTTTAGTGGAAATCAGCTTGCCCTGCGCTGTAGCGACGCGGCTTTTGGAGATGCGCCCATTACCCGGGAGCACAAGAATTATGATGACATCCGGGTAGGGGATATCGTGCAGATCAACCAATACGATATGGTAGTGGTGTTGCGTAGACTGACGGACGGCAGCCTTGTCGTTGCGGAGGGAAGCGACAACGTTGCCACTTGGGATCGGACGATATCTCGGGAAGCGGTGGAGAATGGCAAGTGGTTTAACGTCATTACCCGCTGGGGAGAGCGAAAGACGGGGGATACCTCCACTGGCACTTCGACCGGCGCTTCCGCTGACGATGGGGCCACATACTTCTCCACGGACACCGTTACCACCGGCGCGATCACCTCGGTCCTTCCCTCGGCCATGGGCATTGCCCACCCCAGTACCCAGACCGTGGCGGTGGATGGCAAGAAGGTGGAGTTCCAGTGCTACGCCCTCAAGGACGTGAACGGCAACGACACCAACTATATCAAGCTCCGTGATCTGGCCGATATCCTCAACGGCACCGCCGCCCAGTTCCAGGTGGGCTGGGATGGAAACGTGACCATTACTCCCGGCCAGAGCTACACCCGGAACGGTAGCGAGCAGCAGACCCCCTTCTCCGGCCAACGCAACTACACCAAGGTGGAGACACAAACTCTGATCAACGGCCGGAACGCCAATTTGTACGCGTTTGTTCTCACCGACGATCAGGGGGGTGGCTATACCTACTACCAGCTGCGCGACATGGGCAAGGCGTTGGGTTTCAACGTGGGCTGGTCCGCTGAAAAGGGCATTTATCTGGAGACTGACAAGCCCTACGACACCAACAATTAAAGGGTAAGGTAACAACAAAGCAGG
>CAZYYI010000113.1:0-3470 GCA_964651835.1 uncultured Lachnospiraceae bacterium | reverse complement strand
ATCCTCGCAAAGAAGGGAGTGTAATTTTTTCAAATTACTACATTAGTATAATCATAAAATAAAATTTTGTCTAGTATTTTTTTAAAAAAAATTAATAAAATTTTTATTTGTAATAAAGCATTAAAATCTGCTATAATAAATTTGGAGAAAAATATGAAGAATGATGAATATGCAATGGCTAAACGTAAGTTATCGTATGAACTTGAAAAACAGCACAAATTATTTAAAAAGGCTAGAGCGATAATATTAGATGATGAATTTTTGTATGTGCTAAAAATTAATTATTTTGATGGTAATAGAGTGGTTTATAATTTTCCTGGCGGTGGAGTAGATGAGGGTGAAACTTCAGATTCTGCCGCGGTTCGTGAAGCTTATGAAGAATATGGTGCAGTGGTTAAACCTATTAAGTACTTAACAAAACAATATTATACACAAAAACAAAACTATGATGGAAATGAATTTACTTCTCATCGTGTTCAGTATTTTTATGTCTGTAAACTTTTAAAATTAGAAGAAAGACAAATGGGTTTAGATAATGAGTTTAATTTTGATGATAGAACAGTTGAAAAAACTAAAATTAAAATAAGTGAATTTTTAAAGATGGATAAACTCAAGTTTCCACAACTTTCAAATAAAGCTTATGAAATGCTGGTTGAATTTATAAAAACGCAAAATTAATAATATTTATATTAAAATAATTTATGAATTTTAAATATATTAAAAAATTTATGCATTTTTTTATAAAAATAATTTATATATTGATTTTTGCTTTTAATTATGATATAATAATGTTATAAACTGAAGAAGGGGAAATTAATTATGGTAAGTAGTGAAAAATTTAAAGATTTTATTGAAGAATTAAAAGAATTAGGTTGCACAGTAAAAGAAGTTGGTAGTGTAATAACTTTTGAAAAATTGGGTGAAATCCTTTATTATAATAGAGAAGGCAAAGAACTTTCAAAGGAAGAGGCTGAAAAGATAATTAGTAATGAAGATATGGGTTATATTAAAGGTGGCGAAAAAATGACCGCTGGTGAATATGATGCAAAAATGAAACGAGCAAAAATTAATGAATCAAATGCTGATATGGGTTACATTCCAAATCCTAAAGATCAAATCCCAGCAGAACCAGCTGAAAGATTATAAAATATAAAGTGGTTTGTTAATTTTATCAAGCCATTTTTTTATTGATAAATATATTAATATTATGTAAAATATATTTAGAGGTTAGTTATGGATTTAATTTATAAAAAGATTGAAAAACAAGATGAAAAACAGCTTATGAATTTGATTGATACTGTACTTAATGGACTTGAAAATCCTGCATACTTTATACCTTATGAAGATTGGGAATTTAAGTCAATGTTTGATGATAAAAATTATGCTCCACTTTATGGTGCATATGATGGCAAAAAGTTGGTTGGTATGGCACAACTTTATGTATCTCAAAATATGATGGCAGATTTCAAAAAAGAGTATGGGCTAGAAGAATATACCGTTGCAGAACTTGGTGGTAATTTAGTTTTGCCAGAATATAGAGGTCTTGGCATTACTACAACTCTTCAAAAAATGGAACTTGAAATTGCAAAGGAGCGTGGCTTTGATTATTTAATTTCGATGGCACATCCAGATAATATTGGTAGTTTAAAAACTCTTGAAAAGGTTGGTTTAAAATTTGTAAAAACAACAAAATTATCAAATGGATTTTTAAGAAGTCTTTATATGCTTAAGTTGAAATAAATGCATATAATAAATCAGTAATAAAAAAATTGGAGGTAAATAATGAAATTTTTAGAAGATTTTTTAAAAAAGTTTCAGGATAGAACTGAAATACAGAGAGATTTGACAAATTTTTGTCAGTATATGGTAAGTATTGGTTTATCTCATGCGGAAATATATGCTTTGCTAGATTATGCAACTCAAAACTTAAATTTATTTTTAAGTATGATTTCACATAATTATACATATAAAGAAATTGCTATGTATTTTTCAGATAAAGCTAACTATGATATTCAAGATAATAAAATTTATATTGATGGCAAGTTTGTTGGCTATATTGATAAAGAGACTTTTGAATTTAAAACTGATGAAAAAGAAGGGCAACCTGAAAATTAACTAAACCACTGTAAAGTGGTTTTTTATTTTAATAAAATAATTGACAGATATTAGGTTTAAAGAGTAAAATACAATTATGATTAAATTAAATAAAGTCCAACAACAATAATTTGGTAGTGCAAATAAATTTGCACAAGTTTTTGTTGCTTGTGAATAATAGAGTCTTCAAGCAACATTGAAGATTTTTTTAATTTTAGGAGATAATCATGGATAATTCAAAACGTTTAGAAATTTTAGAGCGTATGAGATCAAATAGACCAAAATATCCAAAAAGGGCAATTGTCACTGCTGGTATGCCTTATGGTAATAAAGAACTTCATTACGGTCACGTGTGTGGTATGTATGTTTATGCTGATTTTTTTGCAAGATTTTTAAAAGATAAACTCGGGAAAGAAAATGTTATTTTTGTTTCAGGTACAGATTGCTATGGCTCACCATCACTTGAAGGTTTCCGCAAAATGCAAGCAGCAGGTTATACTGGTACAATCACTGATATGGTTAATGAGTTTCACCAAAAACATAAAAAAACTTTGGCTAGCTATGAAATTGGACTAGACTTTTTTGGTGCTTCTGCTATTGGTGAATCTGCTGAGATTCACAAAAAGGTAAGTGAAGAAATTTTTGAACTGCTTTACAAAAATAATACGCTTTCAAAACTTTCAACTTTTCAGTTTTATGATACAACTGCAAACTGCTTTTTGAATGGAAGGCAGGTTATTGGCAAGTGTCCAATTGATGGTTGCAAAAGTGAAAAAGGTTATGCAGATGAGTGTGAACTTGGGCATCAATATTTGCCGGAAGAACTTATTGATCCCGTTTCAACTTTGACTGGTACAAAACCAGAACTTAGAAAGATTGAAAATTGGTACTTTAACCTTCAAAATTACACAGAACTTTTAAAAGAATGGATTAATGTGCTTGAAACAAAAACTCCAACTCGTGAGTTTGTTACTAAAGAGATTAAAGAATTTTTGAAAAAACCTGAAATTTATATCAAAAAAGATTATATGTCAGAATTTGAAAAAGTTTCAAAATTACTTCCTCCATTTACATTAGTTGAAGATAAAAGCAAAGCAAGTTTTGTTATAATTTTTGAGACACTATCAGATCGTGAAAAAGCTTGTGAAATTTTGTCTGGGTCAGCACTCCCAGAATATGAAAAGAGTGAGGTTGCACCAGAAGATAAAGTGCAGCCACTTTCTGCTGGCACTATAAGATATAGAACTGGTAAAACCCTTGTTCCATTCAGACTTTCTGGCAACATCTCATGGGGTGTTCCAGTTCCTGTAAAAGAAAATCTTAATGATTTAACTTTCTATTGTTGGCCTGAATCTCTTTGGGCACCAATTTCATTT
>CAZYYI010000112.1:0-3472 GCA_964651835.1 uncultured Lachnospiraceae bacterium | reverse complement strand
AAAAGCAAAAATCCATTTGCATATTTCATATTGTCAAAAATATCAAACAAAATATTTTCATCGCATTTATAAACTTCTTGCAAATTGTTTTCATTAAATAAGCTATTTATAAAACTTCCATATCTAACTGCGAAGTCAATGATTCTAGACTTTACATCAATTCCCGCTTTATAAGCCTGACCTAAAAAGTGTAATAATTGATTTGCGGAATTTTGTATGTTTAATAACTCTTTATTTCCAGTAAAATTTTTCTGTCTTTGTTCATCAGTTATCATTTCTTCAACGTCAATTTCACATAAAAATGCAACATAATCTGGTTCATAGCTACTATATTCATCCAAAAATTTATCAATAAATTTAATAATTTCATCATCTTTACCTGCTTCGTGGTAAGCAGATAAAATGCCAAAAATATCTTTATCATTATCTGGTAATTTACTAAGTGGTATGTCAGTAAGCTCAGTAGTAAATTCAGCGGTGCCAAGTTCCAAATGTTTGTTTGCATTGTAAATATAATTTATTTCATCTCTCTTTTCTTTTTCAATGAAAAACTTTTCAACTTCATCAGCTCTGCCTTCATCTAGATAGGCTGATACAACATCATTTACAAACTCTGGGTCTTGGTCAAATAAATGGCTTAATGGAATATCTGTCAGACTTTCATTTGTAAAGTTTGCAGGTGCATCAAAAGAGTTTATATGCTCCTCATACATTTTGGTAATTAAAGATTCTTTTTCGTAAACATCAAGTGTATCAAAATAATCATTTTCATTTATATTTTGCTCGTGAGTTTTAGAGTGTTTTTCTTTCATAATTAAATACCTCAAACCGATTATACAATAGATTTATCGTATTTTCAATACCTTACTTGAAAATAATTCTATTTATAACTTAAAATAAGCAAAAAATATTTATCTAAGATATTTGACCTTATTTCGCTTTTGGTTTATAATAATAAAAAATTATCAAAATTACTTAATATTTCTTGCGAAATATTGTATTTTTCTATTGACAGCAAAAGTTTGGTGTGATATTATAATTAAGCACCAACCTTGCGGTAGGTGTTAATTTTTTGAGGAGAAAAATTATGAGAAACAGAATTACTTTGGAATGTACAGAGTGCAAAAATCGCAACTATGACAGCTACAAAAACAAAAAGAATGATCCAGATAGATTAAGCTTTAATAAGTACTGCCCAACTTGCAAAAAACATACTGTTCATAAAGAATCAAAATAGTAGGAGAGGTTAAATGGCAAAGCACAAAAAAAAGCCTACGAAAGCTAAAAATTCTAAAGTTAATACAAACGCAGTAAAAGCAAAGGAAAATGAAACTATTGCTGATGAAAATTCAGAAGTTGAAACTTCTGACATTGTGTTAACTGAGGTTAAAAGTAAGCCAACCAAACAAGAACGCAAAAAAGCAAAAGCAGAAGCCGCTAAAGTGCAGAAAAAGAAAGCTAAAAAAGATGACACCCCAAAGCGTCATCGTATTAAAGAACTTTTTTCTGAACTTAAAAAAGTTAGCTGGCCAACTTTTGGTAAAACCTGCAAACAAACAGGTACCGTACTTGTTGTAGTGGTTATTTTTATGCTTGTTGTTTTGGGACTTGATTCACTGCTTGGATGGTTAATTACTCTTATTGGAAAAATTTAATTTAAGCGGATACGCTAAAAGGAAATGTATATGATTGATACTTCTAAATTAGACGAGCCAAAATGGTATGTGCTTCACACCTTTACTGGTTATGAGGCTATGGCTGTAGACAATTTGAATAAATGTATAGCAAAAAACAATCTTCAAGAATATATTTTGGAAGTTAAAATTCCAATGGAAACTGTTATTGAAGAAAAAAATGGCAAAAAGAAAGCTGTTGAACGCAAACTTTTTCCTTGCTACATTTTGATTAAAATGCGTTATACTGACAGTTTGTGGCACACAATTGTTAACTCTCGTGGTGTAACAGGTTTTGTTGGTCCACAAGGTAGACCACTTCCACTTACTGATGAGGAAGTTAAAAAGATGAGACTTGAACCAGTTAACATTGATATCAAGGTTGAAGCTGGTCAAAAGATTAAACTTATTGATGGCGCACTCAATGGTTTTGTTGGAACTGTGCTTTCAGTTGATGGTGATGCTCAAAAATGTAAAGTTGAAGTTGAAATGTTTGGCAGACCTACTGCTGTGGATGTTGACTTTAGCCAATTTGAGCTTTTAGATTAAACTTCTAAAATATTGCACTATGCGTCGTTTCTTTAAAAAATTTTAGACTAATCTAAATGAGTGTGGAAACCTAAGCAGTAACACAGTTATTTGCTTGATCTTGAAACTTGGTATTTTCGGGTTGCCGCCCGTTAATATATAAGTGGGAGAGGTAAATTTTTTATGCCTCAAGTAAACCACGTTATTCCATTTTGGGATAAAGGAGAATTTTATGGCAGCAAAAAAGAAAATTAAAGCAGTCGTAAAAATCCAAATTCCTGCTGGTAAAGCTACTGCAGGTCCTCCAATTGGCTCTAGCCTTGGACCTCACGGTATCAATATCGGTCAATTTGTTAAGGATTTTAACGACAAAACTGCAGGTCAAGACGGAATGATCATTCCTGTTATTATGACCATCTATGAGGACAGAAGTTTTGACTTCATCCTTAAAACCCCACCTGTTGCAGTTCTTATTATGAAAGAAATTGGACTTAGCAAGGGTAGTGGTGTTCCAAACAAAACAAAAGTCGGCAAACTGACAACAGCTCAGGTTGAAAAAATTGCTAAAATCAAGATGCCAGATCTTAACGCTGCAAGTTTAGAAGCAGCTATGAGTATGGTTAAAGGTACTGCTCGTTCTATGGGCGTTACTGTTGAAGGTTAAGGAGGCAGCTAATGAAACACGGAAAGAATTATGAAAATGCTGCCAAGAAAATCGAGGCAGGCAAACTTTATGAAGTTAATGATGCTTTAGCACTTGCAACCCAGACAGCTACTGCAAAATTTGATGAAACTATTGAAATCCATATCCGTTTAGGTGTAGACCCAAGATCTGCTGACCAACAAGTTCGTGGTTCTGTTGTTCTTCCTAATGGTACTGGTAAAACTGCAAGAGTTCTTGTTATCGCTAAAGGTGACAAAGCTGATGCAGCTAAAGCAGCTGGCGCTGATGTAGTTGGTGCTGAAGAAATCGTTGATAAAATTATGAATCAAGGTTGGCTTGAATTTGACACATGTATCACAACCCCTGATATGATGGGTATTGTTGGTAGATGTGCGAGAGTTCTTGGACCTCGTGGCTTAATGCCAAACCCAAAGAGTGGCACTGTTACTATGGATGTAGCAAAAGCTATTAAAGATGTTAAAGCTGGTAAGGTTGAATACAGAGTTGATAAATTCGGTATCGTACACGCAGCTATTGGTAAAAAGAGCTTTGGTGTTGAAAAACTTGCTGAAAACTATGACACATTTGTTGATGCAATTGTTAAAGC
>CAZYYI010000111.1:0-3480 GCA_964651835.1 uncultured Lachnospiraceae bacterium | reverse complement strand
CCGAGAATATCGGTATTGCCGGACATTCTCAAGGCGGTGTCGGTGCAATAAACGCCGTTACTAATCAGTCGAATGGAAACCTATACAAAACTGTCTTTACTGCAAGTATGCCAAGTTCTTTTTGGGGACAAGCAAATCAATTGGGCTTGGATTGGAGTTACGATATGTCCAAGGTCAACATCCCATGTTTTATGGTGGCTGGAACGAAAAAGTTTGATGCCGGCACAACTCAAGATAAAAATGCCACCGAAGGTCAAGGAATATGCCCATTGTGGGGATTGAAAGAAAACTACGACGCTATGCCTAACAATGTCACAAAAATCATAGCAAGAGAAAAGGACAAAGACCACAGCGATATGTTACGCTACGCTGATGGTTATATGACCGCTTGGTTCATGTACCACCTAAAAGGCGTTGCCACAGCAGATTTCTTCTCTGGAAGCAATGCTGAACTTTCCACCAATAAAAATTGGCAAGACGTTCAAATAAATGTGCAACAAAATTTTGATTTTTTGATATAAAAAAATACTCACTTTGTTCGTGTTATTCTTGCGTCCCTAAAATAAAATACTCAATTGTTTCGTGTTATTCTTGCGTCCCTAAAATAAACTTGTTTGCAAATCAATAAAACTAACTTGTTTCGCTTCTGTTATTTTATCGCCCTTTTGCAAATCTCCAATAAGAAATGGAGAACTCGGATTGTGCTTTTTCATGTTATTAATAACAAGTTGCTTATCCATATTTGCATAGCAATATTTACAAAGGTGTCCGCAGGTGTTGTATGCTCCAATATCCTGCCCCAAAAGGCAATTGCATATTGCTCTCGCGTTTTTTCTGTTTGGTGGATTTAAATGCACGCCAATCGCCCTTTCAATAACCTCTTTTGTTTGGCAACCACTCACATCAATCCCAAACTGTGCAAGGTGTGTTCCTTCACAACATGTTCTAATTGTGATTCCGTTTTCTTTTGCGATTTTTGAAAAAATCTTCCCGATTTCAAGTTGTTCTTCTTTGCTTGGTGGTCGGATGCCTGGCGCATTGCGCTTTACCTTTTCATACATATCCAAAAAACTAATAACACAAGAATCTGTGTATCCACGAAGTTGTTGGCATAATTTTTTAAACTCTTCAGCATGTCTTTGCAAGGTATACTCTTCAGTTATGAAAATGGGGTCATAGCGCCACCCTATGCCACTCACTCCAACCCGCTCTGAAATTTGCTTAAACCCATCAATAACTTTCATTTTATCGGGCACATTTGGCTCATAATCTTTTCCATACGGTGTGATTGTTACAAACCAAAATTGTCTAAACTTGTCCAGCTCATCTAAATTTGGCAGAAGAGGAAGTGGATTTTTTGTACAAAAACAAAGGCAATCCACCACATCTGGATGCAATAAATATTTTGTCACTTGATTTTGATAGTATGGATTTCTGACATACACAAAGCCCTCTTTAATACGGTTTAAAAACCACTTTGAATAAAAGGCTGGAATGTCTGTTCTCATGCCCGTTGAAATAATCATTTTTTCACCTCGTTATCATTTTAACATAAAATTAAAAAGACAACAAATTGTTGTCTTTTATATTTTGCTGATTTAGTAAACTATAGCATCTGTCATTGTATAATTTTCTAAAGAATTTTCTTTAACTTGAATGCAAATATATTTCATTTCGCAATCTTTTGATACAGAAATTTGTCTTTTTGCAGATGGTGCAATCTTCAACCAATCGCCAGCCTTTAATTCTACATTTTTACCATCAATAACAATACTACCTTTGCCTTCTAAAACTCCATAAATTTCTTCATTTTGCTTGTGTGAGTGAACAAAAGGGATAGTTGTCCCTGCTGGAAGTATGTTGATACTTATTTCTGCACCTGTCAATTTTAATTGATCGTGGAGCTCGGTGCGCGCTTCTTCTGCCACACTAATTTTGTTGTAATTTTTCATAAAAATTCTCCTTTTTATTTTTTTAACAAACTTGACTTTTTTGTTTGTCAGTGTTATCATAACACATATACTTACCAATTGTTCATACGCACTTTTTTGTAACCTAATTTACTTTTGGTAAGTATTGGAAATATGGAGGTTTTATATGTTAAGCAAGAATGAATTGCCTGCTTGTCCTGTGGGAACTGCTGTGAAATTGATTGGAAATAAATGGAAACCATTGATTTTACGAAATCTATTGGAAGGCACTCAACGATTCAAATTTCTTCAATATGGGATTGAAGGAATCAGTGCCAAGGTGTTGACTGAAAATCTAAAACAAATGGAAGAAGATGGTCTTGTGAAACGCGAAGTGTTTGCTGAAATTCCATTGCGTGTGGAATATTCACTCACTGAACTTGGCGAAAAAATGCGACCAATAATCGATGCTCTTGCCGATTTTGGCAATGAATATAAAAAGTCATATAAAAATAAAGGATAGAGTAATTCTATCCTTTTTTATAGTCCGAATTTCAAAAAGAAGACTTTTTAGTTACTTTACATGTGTCGACTAACAACAAAGTCTCCTATTTGATTACTTCGTTTTGATTTTATGAAAAATCTGAAACTTAATCTTTTTTATTTAAATATTTTCGCACTGCAATTATCGCTTCAATAAACTCTATCACTTCTTTATTTACTTTAGCTGTGTTTTCGTAAGAATACTTCTTTGTATCTTTATCATAACCATTATGCTCTGTATCAAAAAGTACAAGTTTTGCATCATCAAAATGATTTGCAAACTCCACAGCTGACTCATAAGCACAAGACGAGTCATGATAACCATTTATAACTAATTTTGGTATATTTCTTTGAAATTCAATAAGGTTTTCTTTTTGTTCTTGAAATTTAACAATCCCATAAAGCAAAGTATGATTTAACATTGCCTTATTAGCACCCGATGCACTAGAAATCTCTAATGGTAAGTTATTTTTATAACACTCCAAAATTTTATCATAACTCGGTTCGCCAGCTTTAGTAAAATCAAAAACAGAAAACAAGAAAACAATTCCTATACAATCTACTTTGGTAGACTGTAAAACTTGAATCAAAAATCCACCAAGACTTTCGCCTATAAAAATAAACTTCTTATATCCAACATTCTTTAAAGTATGAATAACCATTTTAGTTTCTTCAACATATTTGTAAGTGTCAAAATCAGAAATATTTTCTTTTTCTTTCCTTTCACCATGAGCAAAAAAGTCAAAACTGCAATTGTCAATTTTTTTCTTGTTCAAGTCGTCAATAAAATGTAGCACATGTTTATGTTCACTACTACCCAAAAGACCATGAAAATATATAACACAATAGTCATTGCCAAAACTATTTAATTTGATTGGAAATGATTTTACTTCAGGAGTATAAATCACATTAGTTTTTGCAGGCATATAACCTCCTTATATATTCAAAAAATTAATACTTAGTTTATATGGAGCTACTGGCGGGAATCGGACCCGCGACCCCCACCTTACCAAGGTGGTGCTCTACC
>CAZYYI010000110.1:0-3499 GCA_964651835.1 uncultured Lachnospiraceae bacterium | reverse complement strand
AGTTTTTTAGAATTCTATATAGACCAAATCAAAAATTATAGCTATATGTTCAGAAAGCAAACTAAAGAATTTTTTGATACCTATGAAAATGTTTCGCCAAATGTAAACCTGCTTGCTGAAATCTATATTAAATCATATTTTTCAGGTGGAGCAACCTTATCAAATATTAAAGGTGAAAGATTTTTAATTTTGCAAAGTTTGTATGTAAATGACTATATGTCAGATATGATAGAAAATAGTGATAAAGATGTTGTATCAGCTATAACAAATATTAAAAAGATAACTGAACATATAAATAACTCAGATGAAATTATACCATTTCACAAAGTATATGAAAGTTATATGATTGCCAGAGTTATTAAACAAAGTGAATTTACAAAAAAACATTTTGGCAAATCAAAAGTCATTCTTAATATATATAATGATGAAGATAGACCACAAGTTGTTTCAGCTGCAAAGCGTGGAGAAAGACTTACAAGTGAACGAATTAATATTTCAAATGAACAAGGCAAGGTTACCAAACTTGTTATACCAAGACTTAAACTTCCTACCCCATATCCAAAGACTGTAAACTTTAATAGGTTTAACTCTAAATATAAGGCACATAACTTTGTAAGTACTTCAAGAATGATACTTATACTAAATGATTTAAAAATTAACGGCGTAGCTTATTCAAACAATTTTGTTGAAAAAAGAAAAGCTATGAATGAACAGCTAGGTTAGCTGATTGCAAAGGAGAAAATATGAAAGCATTAAAAATAATAGGAATTATATTATTAGTAATATATATTATATTTACAACATTATTTACCTTATACTTTTTATTTGGTAGACTTGGCTATGGAATAGAAGCTTTAACCGAGCTTTTTAGTGATGGTTTCTTCACTGGCATCAAAAACTTTTTTGTTGATATGTGGCGTGGAATCATATTTGTATTTAAGTCATAATTTGAAGCGGAAACAACATCCGCTTTTTCTTTTTATTTTTAATTTAAAAGTCAGTATTGACATTTTTTAAAAAAATGATTATAATTGATGTGTATATAAATTTAATTTGGGGAGTATGACTTATGAATTCTGAAAATATTTCTGTCAAAATTTCAGATCAATTGTTGAAAGATATTTTAGATTCAAAACTTTTTTGCGATAATCCAACCGCAAAAGCAGAAATTGAAGAATTAAATAATGCCGGCAATATTTTTGCTATTAAACAAATGATTTCAACTTTTGCCAATCAAGGCTTCATTAATATTTTAATTGATATTAGTGCTAAGAAAATTGACACTCCTGAAGAATTTGAAGAATTGCATAGTAAATTCTTTAAACATTATAATAATCTTTTAAAAAGAATTGATAAAGAACTTGGCATTGAGCCAGTTGAAAAATTAAAGACACAAAATGGCAATGATGAACCAACTGGTCCAGTAAACAATTAATAAAATTTAGGGATGGTGTTATATGAAAAAATTAGATATTGCAGAACTTGAATCTGAAATCAAAAGTAAAAAAGCTGAACTAGCAAAACTAAATGCGGAATATGATAAAATTGTTTCAACCCACAATCCACATTCAGCAATTGCAAGTTACTCTTCACCATTCAATCATTCTAGTTTTGATGCACATACCGCACTAAATAATTACTTTTCATCTAGAGATTATGTAACATCAAGCATTAAAAAAGACATTTTAAAACTTCAAAAGCAAATCGATAAACTTGAAGAAAAACTAGCTGAACTTCAGCCAACAACATAATATTATTGATAGTAAACAAAATACCTACCATACATTTGGTAGGTATTTATTTATTATCAATAATTATAATTTAAAACTAATTTTTAGAACAAAAAAAACAGTCTAATTAAGTAGGCTGTTTTTTAAATATTTTCTTTTCCATATGGTTTTTGAATACTGGTTTTTTGGCTACTTAATTCTGGGGTAAGTTTAACAAAATAATCCCCTGCACCATTCTCAATAAAATAGCCAGCAAGTTCAGCACTTGTTGTTGCATATTTAATGGTGTCTTTAAAAAAGCCTCTATTTCTATCTGCATTTCTAATAATTAGCCAAATATTATTCATATCATCTTTGTTTAAAGTTTCTGCACTTTTGCAAAGTTTTTCTTTTGTAGGTATCATCATTGAATCTAAAAATTGAAATTTAAACATTGTTTCAACAAAATACCTTTTGCTTTCTGGCGAAAGAGTTTCATAGTAACTTTTTACATCAGGCAATCCTAAAAATTCAGGGCTTGACTCAAAAGATTCAGTAAATTCATTTAAAGGTTTAACATATTTTGATGATTCTTTAGCCGACATGTTATTTATATATTCAATATTCTCTCTTTTTAAATTAATAAACTTTTCTGACTCATCCATATTGTCAAAAATTAACATTTCAATTTCGAGAGATTCCTTATCTGAAGAATTTTTAACAGCAATCATTGAATCATTCCTAAAATCATAGAAATCACTACCAAAATTGCTATTAACTTCATTCACAAAATCAACAAAATTATATTTTTTCATATATTTCTCCTGATTGATAAATTATAGCACGATTTGATTTAAAAATCAATACATACATTTAAAATAGATAATAACCTAAAAAGATACATCTTTATTTATATATTAAGTATTTGCATAGACTGAGTCAAAATTTCTATCACTCACCATAGCACCTACTAATTTTCTTGTATAGCAAAATTCACCAAGCCTTGATGCAATGTTATCTGCAACAACTTTATTTGTTGTTACTGCCAATATTTCATCTGTAGATATTACTAAATTATCATAAACATCTGGATTTATAACCAACCAGATATCAGAAAATTTTGATTCATCTAACTCTTTTGCAGATTTAAAAATTCTTTTTTGTTCTTCAGCCAAAAGCATATTTTTTAATTCAATATCGTAATATTTATTAATTTCTTGTTGTTTATATTCTTGTGGCAAACTCTCAAAATAATGTAATTCATCTTTTGTTGCGTAATTTTTAAGGTAAACTTCGTAATCAGCAGCAAAATCATTTAAGCAATGAATATAAACTTTATCTGAATTTTCTTTTAAAACTTTAATTTTATCATCAACAACAGTCCCATCAAATTTATCAACATCTTCAATTGTTTCAAAAATACAGATTCTAGAATTTTCATCAACACCTTGCTCTTGATCAACAATAGTTAGCTTAGCTGGATTAAAACTTGAATTTTGACTAAGTATAAAAGATAAATCATTTGAATTGTTTTTAATTTCTTTTTTTAATGCATTGTAATTGTAATATTTCATAAGTTTTCCTTTAAAAAATAATATTATCAGCAAGTAAATATATAAACTTGCAATTTTACCATAAAAAAACAGAGAAGCAACCCCTCTCTGTTTTTATCCTTCTACAAATTAATTAATATATTGATTGCACTTTTTATAGGTCATTCTTGTTTTCGATACTATTTCGGTATATTTTATACTTTGATGTGTTTACTAATCATCAAAGTCGCAATAAAT
>CAZYYI010000109.1:0-3567 GCA_964651835.1 uncultured Lachnospiraceae bacterium | reverse complement strand
CGGGCGTAGCCTATCGGTTAGGCACTTGGTTTGGGAGTGTAGAGTGCTTATCCAGCATCTTCGAACCGCACACCCGGAAATCCTTTGGGCAGTAGTGGACATAGGCTTTGGCTTACTCCCCAGACTATCCCAATCAGCCACTTGACCACAGCAATACCCACAGTCAGGGAAATCTCGCTCCCCTGCCGTCAATTGAATATCCGGGCGTAGCCTATCGGTTAGGCACTTGGTTTGGGACCAAGATCAGGCTGGTTCGACTCCAGTCGCTCGGACCAAAAGCCCCCAAGAGCATCATTCTTGGGGGCTTGTTTTTTGTGTTATGTAACGCATGAGATAAGCGTCGTTACAGAAATCATAGTAATAAAAGCTTTTTGGGCCATCACAATGTAAAGGATGACAAGGTTTCAAATTAATGCTATAATTTGTATTAATCTACATTTCTCAAACTCATTGAACTTTTTGCCTATAACACGGAGGGGAGCAAGCTTATGGGAGAATACGTATCTCTTCGCATTGGCGGTTATGATTATCTCACATGTAAAAATTCTTTCGGTGACTTACTCCTATTTTTTACTAAAGCAGACCGCAAAGTCAGCGTTGAGTTTGACGATGGCGAGGAGTTAACAAGATACTGCTTTTATGCTTCCGTGGGCCGGGCAAGAAGATGTCTGGACGCCTTAGGTAATACTTTAAAGGCAGCGAAAGAGGATTTTGAGCGAGATAAAGCAGCAAAAATTGACTTTGGCGATTATGAAATGGAACTTACAGAAGACTACACTTTCGAGAGTTGGTCGGATGCAGTTCATAAGTATGCTCTACTGCTATCTAATGATGAATACGATTACGGCAAAAACTGCTATCCTAATTTTGAGATCATACGCCGCGAGGCGCAAACTGTAGCAGAAAAGATTGTCCTGAAGTCGTTCCCGTTTGGCGATAATTATTTCGGCTTGGATTATGCTAATATCAATCCATGGAATATCTTCAGAGTTATTATAGAGGCCTTTGAACCAGAGACAATCATAAAGTTAGATTATACAAATCTTTTTATGGGCGGCTGGTGCGATGAATTTCCAATGCCGGAGGAGTATACCACCGAGAAAACAATAATACTGACTGAAGGGAAATACGACGCTGAGGTCATATCGAAATCCATGAGTATACTCTACCCATACATGGCCAAATTCTACTCCTTTATTGACTTTGCGGAATATAAGGTTCAGGGTAGTACCAATTTTCTAACCCACTATTTCAAAGCGTTTATCGCCTCTGGTATACAAAATCGTGTTATTGCACTATACGATAATGATTCTGCGGGGCTTTCCGAACTAATTGATCTTGAAAAAGTAAACATCCCGGATAATTTTAGAGCAATTCATCTCCCTAATCTGGAGCTTGCCGAAGATTATCCTACCCTCGGGCCAACCGGTAACGAAAAAATAAATATTAACGGTAAAGCATGTTCAATTGAAATGTTTCTCGGTCAGGATGTCTTGACCGAGAAAGGTGAGTTTATCCCTATTCATTGGAGCGGATTTGTTCAAAAGACACACACCTACCAGGGTGAAGTTATGAGAAAAAGCTACATTCAGGAAAAATTTAATAAGAAGATGGATAAAGCTTTAAGCGGCGAGAAAATTAGCGAGTCGCAATGGAAAGAAATGAACGAGCTCCTCAATGCAATATTTAATGCCTTTGTTTAGTAGACCATCTAAGAAAGTGAATTTTAGGAACAAGATTAGGCTGGTGTGGGACTTCATGTTCTCTGACCAAAAGCCCTCTGGAGTTAACACTCCAGAGGACTTTTGGTCAAGAATTACTCCATATATTTATTCTTTAAATACTCAGCAACGCACTGGATTTCTGGAAACAAAGTGGCCCGGTTAATTGAGAATACTTCCAGCTGTTCAAGGATACTTTTCTTTTTTTCCACAAGCACAACTATTTTCTTCCCGTGTTCCTTATATCTAAAATTCTCTAAAGAACCTGCCTTAGTGGATAAGCCACACAAAATAAACGCACCATCTTGCTTTACAATTCGGCCATTATTCTTTAACGCATAGACAATATAATTATTCAATATATCTTCTTTATTAATATCGCCCTGAAATGCCGGTTTTTCCAGCCGAATCTCATGGATTAGCCGTTCCACTTGCATATTAAATGAAAGTGTAGACTCTCGAGGATCTTTGGCCAAACGATAAAACTCTTGTTGTTTTTGATGCGAAAACACCGGTAAACTCGCTAATATGGATACCACATCACTTTGCGGGTATTTAATATCATTGCTCTCCGCAGATATTAGGACAAGTTCTCCAAGTATTCCAAGATTGCTTTCACACGCAAAATACAATGCAACCAATGGATTTCTTGTTATATCAAGCAAACGGGTCGGCAAACCATAGTGTTGCATTTTAACCAATTTTTCCAAATGTGTATGACATTTTTCAAAGTCAGCAGGGCAGTTAATTAGTAGCTCATGGTATAATTTGCTTTCATTCTGCTCTAAGCGCGGTGTCCGCATTATAGACGGTTGAAGAATATAATTAGCACTTGAGTGACCACGAAAGAACAGCGTTCCAGTCCTTTCTTCAAGTGAGGAAATGAAGGTGTTTACCTCTGAAACCGAGGATAGAAAATGCAATTCCACCTTTTCTTCGTTGTATACAACTCCTCTTGAAAAGCGGACACTATTTTGAATGCCATGCAACTCTTTTATCTGTTTAAAAAGCTCCTCCGTAAATGCTTCTCTTTCCTGTGCATTTTTGAATATTCTATAGACCCAGTTTACAATGGCGCAAGACTCTTCATAGGTTATCTCAGCAACTGCCGTTGCATTAGAATCTTCCTTGTTTGATTGGTTGCCCACCTTTTCTCTCCAGAGTGCCGCAGCGTTTTCTTGTTTTGGGTAGGCCCCCCGATAGAGAACTGCATATCTCGAATGATGCGCCAAAAGACTTGCGTACATATCCTCCTTTTTTATCCGGCCAGATATGTATACACTCATATCAAAATAACCATCAGACAACATCTTATCCAGGCACACATTTTTGAATGCCTGTTGAATATCTTCAATATAATGTAACTCATCAAAGTAAAAATAGAAATAGAAGATAACCACCCCCCTGTTGTTTTGTATATTGTAGCAAAATTCTCTCTTTTTTGCAAGTATCTTGTTGTTGGTTCATTTCCTTTATATGGCAAGTCCTTGCGAGTAAATATCTTTTATTATCTCCTCATAATACCTCCTCACCGTATCTTTCCCCACCCCCACCTCTCTTGCGATGCGGCGTTTGCTGGTGACCTCCGGGTGCTCCCTCATATAGGCTGCGATCCTCTTTTTCTTGTCGCTGATCCCGTCCGGAATGGCGCCCAGGTCGCCGCTTTGCTTGATGGCCCGGATCTCCGCCTTCATCTCCGCGATCAGCCCCGGCAGCAGGGCTTCGCACTCCTCCCGTGTCTTGGCGTACACATTCCTCGAATGCTTCTTTCCGTCCGGCCACACGGGGGAGTACCGCCCCTCCCAGCAGTTTTCGCTGATTTGGCTGATACAGCCGGTGCCGGGCT
>CAZYYI010000108.1:0-3665 GCA_964651835.1 uncultured Lachnospiraceae bacterium | reverse complement strand
AAAATTGTCCGTCACCGTATTTGAGGGTGATGATGTTGCACCTCGTGATGAGGTTACAGCAAAAACTTGGCAGGATTGCGGTATTGCTAAAGACCACATCTATTTTAATCCTAAAGAAGATAATTGGTGGGCACTTGGAAGCGGTGTTGGTCCTTGTGGTCCAGATACAGAAATGTTCTATGACAGCGGCAAGCCAAAATGTTCACCAAACTGCAGACCAGGTTGTCATTGCGGAAAGTACAATGAAATTTGGAACGATGTATTTATGCAGTTTAAAGTTGACAATGTTGGTGAAAAGGCGAAACTTCTTGAAAACCCAAACATTGATACAGGTATGGGCGTTGAGCGTACTATTTGTGTACTTAATGGGGT
Organism: uncultured Lachnospiraceae bacterium; assembly: GCA_964651835.1. Lineage (GTDB taxonomy): Bacteria > Bacillota > Clostridia > Christensenellales > UBA1242 > RGIG1681. The sequence goes on along the minus strand of CAZYYI010000108.1, from coordinate 3,293 downwards.
TTCAAGTAGCTATGATGTTGGTTCATTCAAAGAGGTTATTGACTTTATCGATAGCAAAGCAGAAGTCAAAAAATCTGATGAAACTATCAAGTCTTATAGAATTTTAGCTGACCATTTAAGAAGTACACTCTTTATCCTTGCTGATGAAAAAGCTGTTAAGCCATCAAATGTTGGTCAAGGCTATATTCTTAGAAGATTTATCCGTAGATCAGTTAATCACGCAAGAAAGATCGGTTTAGATACCAAATACTTTGCTGATGTTATTGATATCTATACAAACTACTTTGGTGATGAATATGATATACTCACAAAAAATCACGATTTCGTAATAACTGAACTTTTCAATGAAGTTGATAAGTTTGCAAAGGCAATCGACCAAGGATACAAAGAATTTGATAAGGTTATAAATGGCATTGAGCGTCACAAGCAATTTGCAAAAGAGGATGAAGTTGTTAAAGATGAAATCAGTGGCAAAGCTGCATTTAGGCTTTTTGATACCTTTGGTTTCCCATTAGAGCTCACCGTTGAACTAGCTAAAGAAAAGGGTTATACCGTTGATGTAGATGGCTTTAATGAAGCTAGTATTCAACATCAAGAACTCAGCCGCAGTGCATCAGCTGGCACCTTTAAAGGCGGACTTTCTGACAGCTCTTATGAAAATGCAAAACTTCACACAGCAACACATATTATGCTTGCAGGTCTTAAGGTTATGTTTGGCAACCAAGTTGAACAAAGAGGTTCAAATATCACTTCTGAAAGACTTAGATTTGACTTTAACCTTGACCATAAGATGACGGAAGAGGAAATTAAGACTTTGGAAGCCTTTGTAAATAAAGCAATCGAACGCAAGATTGATGTAACATCTGAAGAACTTACGCTTGATGAAGCAAGAGCTCAAGGTGCTCACGGCATATTTGATAGCAAGTATGGTGACAAAGTTAAGGTTTACACCATTGGTGATGTAGACAAGCAAATTTGTGGTGGACCTCACGCAAAAAATACTGGTGACCTTCATCACTTTAAAATTGTTAAGGAAGAGAGTAGCTCTTCTGGTATTCGTAGAATAAAAGCAATCTTAGATTAGGAGAAATTATGGCAAACAAAAAAATTACAAGCAGAGATATTGACTTTGCGAAATGGTATGATGATGTTGTAAGCAATGCAAGACTATCAAAATACTCAAATGTAAAAGGTTGTATTATCCTTGAACCAAATGGCTATGCTATTTGGGAAAAAATGCAACAGACTCTTGACAAAATGTTTAAAGAAACTGGACACAGAAATGTGGCTATGCCTATGCTTATCCCTGAAAACCTTATGAAAAAGGAAGGTGAGCTTATTAATGGTTTTGCACCAGAGGCAGCTTGGGTAACCGTTGGTGGTAGCAAACAACTTGAAGAGAGAATGTGTATCAGACCTACAAGTGAAACACTTTTCAGCGATTACTATGCATCTGTTGTAAAATCATATAGAGATTTGCCACTTAAATACAATCAGTGGTGCAGCGTTATGAGATGGGAAAAGGAAACTCGTCCTTTCCTTCGTAGCCGTGAATTCTGGTGGCAAGAGGGTCACACTATTCACGAAACCGAAGCAGAAGCTAAAAAAGAAACTGATGATATGCTTAAAACCTATGAAACTTTCTTTAAAGATTATCTTGCAATTCCAGTTATTTGTGGAAGAAAGACTGAAAAAGAAAAGTTTGCAGGCGCAGAGTACACACTTTCAGTTGAAGCACTTATGTATAATGGCGTAACTCTTCAATCTGGCACATCTCACTATTTTGGTCAAAAATTCAGTAAAGCATATGACATCAAGTTTTTGAATAGAGAAAATAAGTTTGACTATGTTTATCAAACTTCTTGGGGTGTAAGTAGCCGTATGATTGGGGCACTTATTATGGTACATGGTGACGATGACGGCTTGATTCTTCCTCCAAAAATTGCTCCAACTCAAGTTCAAATTATTCCTATTAAGCTTGAAGATGATGTTATGACAGTTGCAAATGACTATTATAGCAAACTTAAATCTGCTGGCATTTCAGTTGAACTCAATGATGATGATAATACCTCAGCTGGCTTTAAATTTGCAGAAAGTGAGGTTCTTGGTGTTCCTGTTCGTATCGAAATTGGTAAACGTGATTTAGAAAACGGACAAATCACACTTGCAAGGCGTGACACTAAGGAAAAAATCCAAATTTCAAAAGACTGCGATATAGTGGCTGAAGTTAATAAATTAATGTCAGACATTCAAAACAACCTTTTAAAACGAGCTACTGTTAGACGTGACAGCATGACATATACCGCTAAAACAATTGAGGAATTTAAGGCCATTATGACTTCACACCCAGGTTTTGTTAAAGCTGACTGGTGCGGTGACACAGAATGTGAACTTAAAATTAAAGAAATTCGTGGCACAAAATCAAGATGTATTTTGGAAAATGAAAAGACCCTTACTGGCAAGTGTGTTTGCTGCGGCAGACCTGCAAAGCACTTAGTTCTTTGGGGAATTCAATATTAAACAATAAAAAAACAGCAGAGTCGCTGTTTTTTTATTTTGGGTATTTACAAATAGACAAGTTTATGTTATAATATGTATAATATAAAGTGGTGGGAAAAATTATGAAATATATTAACAAAATTAATCACTGGGAATTCGTAAAATTTTTAAGACAACATTATGATGTAATGATTGTATATAGGCTATATAATGATTTTGGTATCGCTTATAGTTTACCAAGTTATGGTACTGCAATTTCTTTTTATGATTTTGAATGTAGAATAACAAAAAATTCTACACCATTGAATAATGATAAAACATTAGAACTTTTAGAAGCTGATAAAAGCGTTAATCATGCATTTAGGCTTTTTATGATTAGCAAATTTTATAATGATAAAGAATATATGAGTAAATTTCTTGAAACGCTTGAAGATGAATTGTCTGAAGCTAAAAGGATATATTTGTTAGACAATGATAAACAAAAACTTGATGATTATTGTTTTGATCATAGTAAAAAGCTTGATGAATATATGAGCTACTTTGATTCACTAAGAATTCAAGAAAATAAAAATCAACCTGGAAACAATTAAAACAAAAAACAGGCAAGTGCTGATATTTTCAGTAATTAGCCTGCTTTTTTTATTTAATAAAAGCATAAAAAAATTAGTCCATTTTCGCCGTTTAAGCCTCTTGTCTTAAAGATACTGCTGTAGAAGCATTACGCCTAATTTGGTCAGATATAGCAGCATAGTGCTTTTTGGTGGTGTTAACATCTTTGTGACCCAAAACATCTG
>CAZYYI010000107.1:0-3725 GCA_964651835.1 uncultured Lachnospiraceae bacterium | reverse complement strand
GATATGAGTGAAACCTTGAAAAAGCGTGGTAGACCTAAAAAACCAGTTTTTGATGAAGAAGTTACAATTAACACAAGTGCTGAGTTTAATGCAGCTCTTGCACGTGCTGAAAAACTTATGCGTAAAAGTGAAGAGGGGCTTTCTGCAAGTCAGTCTAAGCGTATTGAAAAGGAACTTAAAATGCTTATGGAAGCTATGAATAAATATAAGGAGAACAGATAATGAGAAAGAAGAAAGTTGAAGTTAACAAGACTACACAAATTGGTGAAGTGTTAAGACTTAATCCAAATGTTAAAGATGTTTTGCTTGGTTTTGGTTTGCATTGCCTTGGTTGCCCAATGAGCCAGATGGAAAGTTTGGAAGAAGCTTGTGCTGTACACGGCGTTGACGTAAACCTTGTTGTTGAAAAAATTAATGAATTTTTAGCAAAATAAGTTAATCAAATAATAAAAGAAATCACGGGATTATCCCGTGGTTTTTTATTTTTAAAAAATTTAGCTGTATTGACTTTGAGGTAGGTTTGTTTTATAATAAAAGTAATATTATAGAGGAAAACATAAATGGAATTAATTGACGGCAAATTATTTTTTGTTAGTGAAGACGATTTAAAGTTACTTAAAAATAATCCAAAAAAATTTTGGAAAGGCGTTACAGAAATTGGCACTGGTGCGTTTCAAGGTCTTTCAGAACTTAAAAGTATACAAATTCCAAATGGCATAAAATCAATAGGAAAAAATGCATTTAGACATTGTGAATCTCTAAAAGATATTGAAATTCCTGAAAGTGTCTTACATATTGGTGAATATGCATTTAATAATTGTAAATCACTTAAAAATATAAAATTGCCAAATAGTATCAAATCTATTGATGTAGGTGCATTTTCACATTGTAAATCTCTTGAAGGTGTAGTTCTTCCAAAAGAAATTAAAGATATTGATGATTATTTATTTTATGAATGTACTTCTTTAAAAACTGTAGATATTCCAGAAAGTGTGACAACGATTGGTGATGAAGCGTTTAAAGATTGTCAGGTTCTTGAAAATTTAATTATTCCGAATGGTGTTAAATTTATCAGTGATGGGGCATTTAAAAATTGTATTGGATTAAAAAATATTAATATACCTGGTAGCGTTATTAAAATTGAAGATTACGCATTTTGTGGTTGTAAATCACTTAAAAATGTAGAAATTCAAGAGGGTATTAAAACAATTGGAGAGGGTGTTTTTAGTGAATGTTCTAATCTTGAAAGTGTAACACTTCCAAACAGTTTGAAGTTGATTGATATTAGTATTTTTATTAATTGTGAAAAACTAGATAATGTGGTAATACCTAAAGGTATTAAGGAAATTACAAATTTTATGTTTTCAAATTGTATTTCACTAAAGAATATAATAATTCCAAAAAACATAACTGCGATTAGTGCAAAGGCGTTTTTTAATTGTGAAAGTCTTGAAAATATAGAAATACCAAAAAGTGTTAAAAATATTGAACTGCATGCTTTTTATGGCTGTTCAAAGCTAAAAAATATAAAAATACCAGAAAGTGTCGATTATATTGGAAATGATGTATTTTATAATTGTAAAAGTCTCAAAAATGTTTCAGTTTATTCAAAATATTCTGATAAAATATTAAATATAGATCCAGTAAGTTTTGGGTTAATTGCAAATCAAAAGATACTTAAAGCTGTTTATAAAGATGTTTCGCAAAGTCAATTAAATAATATTAGCAATCTTGCAGGACCTGATAGTTTAGATGTAAATATGGGAAGAGCTTTAAAAGCAAATTTGGTAGATTATTATGTTTTATGTTCTGTGCTTGGTGCATTTGAACCAGAAACCAAAACCATTAAACTTAATCAAAGTGGAAAACTGACAACTGTTCCAGTTAAAGATGTTGCATACACATTTTTGCAAGGTGCATTTAATCGCAAAGAACTCAAGATTAATAACATGCATATGAATTTGCAAGGTTTAACATATGAAGGGTTTAATGAGGAATTTTTAAAGTTTATTTTAAATAAAACCAATTTTAGTCAACTTGCCACTGAACTAAAATTGTTACCGAGGGTTTATTCTTGGTTTTTAGAAAGAACAAATTTAGATATTACTAATATAGAAAACCAAAGTATTGGTTTACCATCTACAGAAGAAAACCGTTTTAAAGTACTTTCTTACAAGACTGCTGAAAATGGCATTGATAGATTAAAGTGGCTTGCTCCTACTATGGAACTTTTGAAAAAAGAATTTGCTGAGCGAAAATTTAAAAATATCACAAATGAAAGATCAAGAGAGCTGGCAGAAGAACTTGCTAAGCATTCAATCTACGAACAAAAGCATTTTGATAAAGCTGTTGAAATAGATAAAGAGAGAGCAAAAAGTGGCGTTAAAGATATTTTAAACAAAAAGATAAGTCAAAATAGAATTGCAAGCTTAGATGAATATAGGGAAAGGACAAAACAATTGAACGAGAAAATGCTTGCCGATTCATCAGAAATTTTAAAAGCACAGCTTGATGATACATCATCAGTTTTCACTTATGAAACTTTGGAAAAAAGCGACCCAGCAAACTTTGCAATAGGTTGTTACACTAATTGCTGTGCAACACTTTATGGCGCTGGAGGTGGTGCAATGCGTGCAATGATAATCCACCCTGACATTCAGCCAATGGCAATTCGTGATTTTAATGGCAATATTGTTAGTTTTGGAATAATTTATGTTAACCGAAAGGAAGGTTATGCAGTTGTTAATGATTTTGAACTTAATAATATTTATAGTGGTAATGATGACAAACGTAAAGCCATTTATGACAAGGCTATGGAAGGTATTGATGCATTTGTTAAAGCTTACAATAAACAATATCCAGATAAACCAATAAAAAAAGTTACTTGTGGTTGTTCACCAAACTGGTTAGCATTAAATGACTTTATTGAACAAAACCCACAAAGTAAGATACTTAAAGCACCTGATTTTGATGACTTTAAGTATGCTGGCAGTGGCTCTTGGAGTGGTGATTGGCATAACTCGCAATACACAATTTGGTCGGAGGATAACCAAAATGGAAAAGAAAGATAAACTTGAAGAATACCTTAAAATTGATGCAAAATTAAATATGGCTTTGCAGGCTCTTGCAGAATTAAACAAAGAACGCGAAGAACTTTTGAAAATTGCCGAAAGTGTTGATGAACTTGACTCTGAAATACTTGAAGTTTTAAACAGCAGTTTGCATTCGTATGAACTTTTGAGCAAGTATATAGAAAAACTAAAAGATCAGGCGAAAGAAATTAGAAATAAATAAAAGCAAAACAAAAACACATCTAAAACTAGATGTGTTTTTTGTTTTAATTTTTATTGCATGCATTTAGCTACATATTCTTTAACAAAACTTGCGTCGGCTTTGCCTTTGGTTTGTTTCATAACTTGACCAACAATAAAGTTTGTTATTTTGTCTGGCTCTGCATTATATTGTTCCTTGAGTTCTGGCTTTTCAGCAAGCACAGTGTCTACAATATTTGTTATTGTGCTTTCAGAAATTGTTTCAATCATATTTTCAGCATTTGCAATATCAATAGCTTTCTTTTTTGTACTTATAACTTTTTCAAAAAGTTCTTTTGCAATATTTCTTGTGATTTTCTTTTCATCAATAAGTTTGATTATCATGCAAAGGTCATCAGCTGGGATAATCTCATCAAGACTATTATAGCTTTGTTCTTTTAAAAGTTTAAGCAA
>CAZYYI010000106.1:0-3796 GCA_964651835.1 uncultured Lachnospiraceae bacterium | reverse complement strand
GACGGGGAAAAGAAAGTTACCGTTAAAGCTGACAAACAAAAATAGTTAAATTAAATTCGGCAATCGCCGAATTTTTTTATGTTTTAAATATTATTAATTTTTTCAGTTTATAGCAATAAATAGGGCAATTAGCCCTTTTTTTAATTGTGCAATTTTAAAAAAAAGTTTATAATAATGGTGGATAAATATTTTTTTATTGCTTAGGAGCTAATTATGAAAATTGTTATTGATGTTTATGGTGGTGATTACTCGCCAGATGAAATTGTTAAAGGTGCAGTTACTGCTGTCAATTTGATTGATGAGGTAGAGCTCATTTTAACTGGTAATAAAAGTGAAATTGAAACTGTGCTTGCAGAACTAGGTTATAATGGTAATAAGATTGAAATTGTTGATGCGCCAGAAGTTATTTCTTGTAATGAAAGTCCCACAATGGCTATAAGAAGAAAAACAAATAGCTCACTTGTTAAAGCTCTCACAATTTTAAAAGAGCAACAAGATGTTGTTGGTATGATTAGCTGTGGCAGCACTGGAGCTGTTCTTGCTGGCGGACTTTTTGTTGTAGGAAGAATGGAAGGTGTTAAAAGACCAGCACTCGCACCATTTTTGCCAACAGCAACAGGTGGCAAAACTTTACTTATTGACTGTGGTGCAAATGTTGACTGCAAACCAGAGTATTTGCAGCAGTTTGCAATTATGGGTTCAATTTATGTTAGGGAAATGCTTGGCATAAAGAATCCAAAAGTCGCTTTAATTTCTAATGGTGTTGAAGATCACAAAGGAAATGAACAGATACATCAAACTTTTGAACTACTCAAAAACACCAAAGAAATCAACTTTGTTGGCAATATGGAAGCAAGAGATATGCTTTCAGGTGAATATGATGTGCTTGTAGCAGATGGTTTTACTGGTAATGTTGCAATGAAATCAGCAGAGGGCACACTCAACACCTTTAATGCTGTTTTAAAACAAGAGGTTATGAAAGGTGGACTCAAAGCAAAACTTGGTGCGTTGCTTCTTAAAAAGACCTTTAAAAATCTCAAAGCAAGAATTAATTACACGGAAGTTGGTGGTTCACCATTTCTGGGTATTGATAAAATACTTGTTAAGTCACACGGCTCAAGCAAGGCAAAAACAATTTATACTGCAGTTTTGCAAGTAGTTGAAATTTACAAATCAAATTTTACCAGTAAAATGCGTGAGGGCATAAAAAATTCTAGTATTGTAGAGGGAAAGTAAGTGAAAAATTTAGTAGACCTTACAAATGTTGAAAAGATAATTGGCTACAAATTCAAAAACAAAAAGACACTTCAAACAGCACTCACTCATTCAAGTTTTGCTAATGAGCATAGGGTTGAATCTAATGAGAGGCTTGAATTTTTGGGGGATGCAGTTTTAGAGCTAATTGTAACTGAAAGGCTGTTTTTAGAATTTTCAAGCAGTGAAGGCGACTTATCTAAAATGCGAGCACTAGTGGTGAGTGAAAAACCACTTGCCGAAGTTGTAACAAACACTGGGCTTGATAAGTTTTTGAGAAAAGGTGTTGGCGAAAGCAAAAATCAGGTAGAGTCAAAAGCCATTAAGTGTGATTTGTTTGAAGCAATTTGCGGAGCAATTTATCTAGATGGCGGAATAGATGCTGCTAAACAATATTTTAATAAAATGCTTGGTGAAAAAATTGGCAATCTAAAAATTAAGGGCTATGAAGATGACGCCAAAACCAAACTTCAAGAGATGATGCCATCTGCAAAAATTAGTTATAAAGTAAATAAAACTGGTGAGGCTCATAGCCCAACATACCTCGCTACAATCTTTATAAATGGCGTAAAAATGGGCAATGGCAAGGGCTCTAACAAAAAAACTGCTGAAGAAAATGCTGCAAGTGTAGCAATAAATAATCTTAAGAAAATATAGGAAAACATTATGAATTTTGAAAAAATTGACATTTATGGTTTTAAATCTTTTGCCGATAAGGTAGAAATCAAGTTTGAACCAGGTATTACCGCAATTGTCGGACCAAATGGTTGCGGCAAAAGTAACGTTGCTGATTCTATACGTTTTGTTATGGGTGAACAGAGTGCAAAGTCTATGCGTGGTTCATCTATGCTTGATGTTATTTTTAATGGTACTGAAAAGCGTAAAGCACAGTCATACTGTGAAGTTTCGCTTTATTTTGACAACAGCAAAAAGATTTTTGACCTTGATTATGATGAAGTTATTTTAACCAGAAAATTATATAAAAATGGCGATAGTGAATATTTAATCAACAAAAATGTTTGCAGACGTAAAGATATTATTGAAGCATTCAGAAATATCGGTCTTGGTAAAGAAAGCTATTGTGTTATCGGTCAGGGTAAAATCGATAGCATACTTTCAGCAAAGCCAGAAGATAGGCGTAATGTATTTGAAGAAGCTGCTGGTATTTCTAAATTCAAAGAAGATAAAAACCAATCTGAAAACAAACTTGTTCGTGTTAATGAAAACTTAACCAGAATCAATGATATTATTGCTGAACTTGAAAAACAGCTTGGACCACTTAAAGCTCAGGCAGAAAATGCTAAGTTATTTTTAGAATTATCTAATAGACTTAAAGAGCTTGAAATTAATATTTATGTTTATCAATATGACAATGCAAGTGGTGAAAAACAAAAAATTTATGATGTAATCAAGTCTATTGAAGAAGAACTTGCCTTAAAACAAGCAGAGTTTGAAAAGGCTGTAAAAGATTATGAAATTAACCAGACTGAAATTGCAAGTATTGATGATACAATAAGTGAACTTAGAGATGAACTTTTGAATCTTACTGTTGCACTTGAAAAACAAAATGGTGAAATAAAGCTTGCTAACGAAAAGATTTCTATAATAAAAGAGCAAAATGAAAAATTAACAACCCGAATTGAACAGGGTAAATTTGTTCAAAATAAAAATAGTGAACAGATTTTAAAACTTCAAAATGATAAAAAAGAGTATGAAAAATTGCTTTTTGAAGATGAAACTGAGCAAAAAGTACTTGAACAAAATTACAAACTTACACTTGAAAAACTTAGCATTGGTGAGGCTGATGCTGAAAGTTACGAGTCTGAGCTTTATTCAAGTTTGGAGCGTTCTGGTGATATCAAGTCAGCACTTTCAAAATTTCAGGCTGAGGAAACTTCACTTAGTGAGCGTAAAAACGATGTTATGATTTTGCTTAACAATCTTGAAAAAGAGCAAAGTGAAATTGAAAGTAAAAAATCTAGTGCCGAAAATAGCACTAGAGAGCTAAAAGAAGAAATTTTAAAAGCTAAGTCTAAAAAACAAAAAATTTATGACAATATCAATGAGTATAACCAGCAATTTAATGAAATTGATGAAACTTTAGATGAAAAGAAAGCAAAATTCCACACAGACAGCAGTAGACTCAATCTTTTAAAAGAAATGAAAGAGTATAACGAAGGCTTTAATGTAAGCGTTAAAAGACTTATAGAGCAGGCAAAAAGTGGAACATCTGTTGGTGGAAAGGTTATTGGCGTTGTTGCAAGTTTGATGAAAGTTCCATCACATTTAGAAGTTGCTATTGAAATGGCACTTGGTGCAAGTGTTCAAAATATTGTTACAAAGAATGAAGAGGACGCAAAAGACCTTATCAATTATTTAAAAGTAAATAAGTTTGGTAGAGTAACATTCTTGCCAGTAACCAGTATGAAAGAACGCTATGTTTCAAGCACAGTGCAATCAAAACTTAATATGCGTGGCGTGCTTGGTATTGCAAGTGACCTTATTGAATTTGACTCAAAATACAGCAATGTATTCAAAAGTT
>CAZYYI010000105.1:0-3839 GCA_964651835.1 uncultured Lachnospiraceae bacterium | reverse complement strand
TTTGCTTTTTCAAGAGCATAATTTACAATCATCAAGCTGTAACCTTTGCCACGATGACTTTTTTCAACAAAAACATTAACCAAAAATGGATAAAGGTCTGGTCGCAATACTTCATCTGAAGTATCTATGCTTGCCGTAGCAACAGGCACTCCATTGTCTTCCAAAACAAATAGCATCGGAATCCTATTTTCCTGTGTCATATAGCTTATGTATTTTTTGATGTTGTCCTTTCTCCAGATATGTTTATCCCACCAACCATCAAACCAAGATGAAATAGTTTCAAGTGCCGTGTCATCTGCTTTTGTGATTTGTCTTAATTTTAAATTTTTATCCATTAATTTTATTCTTCCCCAAACTCTGAATTTTGGCTATTATTTTCATTTGAAATTTCGCCATTTAATAATTTAAATCTTAATTTTCTTTGCACAAAGTCGGTTGGAACTGCAAATGGTTCTGCAAACCATTTATTATCATTTTTATAATATACACCTGTTACTTTATCTCTTGTTGTTGCATAAGGAGTATATGCTCCGCTATCACAGGTTTGAAGTATTGTACAGATTTTTGCAAGTTCATAAACTTCCTTTTCTGTTATGTTTTTGCCAAAAATTTCAGTAAGTTTATTTTTGCATTCCATTAAGAATCTATCCTTTGAATCAAGATTTTCTCTGACGAAAATATTAGTAGTAAATTTTTGTGAAGTACCAATTATAAAATTAAGTAGCTCAATAAATTTTTTATCAAAATGTAAATTTTTTAATATTTCATCAGCAAATTTAACATTATACTCACTTTGTCTATATTTTTCAAATCTTTCAACTGAAACACCTTTGCCAATATCGTGAAGTGCAAATATTAATCTAATATAAGGCAAAATTTCACTTGAAAGGTCATCTTCATAAGAATCTTTTAAAACTCTAAGTATTGTTTCTGTGTGTTCGCCCACAGTAAAACCTTCATAATTACCAGCATCTTTATCAAACAAATTTTTAATTTGCGGATAGGCTTGTAACATAGCAACAATTTCTTCAGGACTTGAGCTATTAAAAATATTCATGAATTCACTATTAACTTTTAAAGACTTAATTAAATTGCTTAATTCAAAAAACTCTTTCTGCCTGCGTTCCTCTTTTAATTTAAAGTCTTTTTCTGTCATAACATTTTCAGTTGCAAACAAAATATAAGCATCCTTATTGAAAATAATATCATCTTTAAAACCTATAATATTATTTTCATATAGATATGATGTAAAATATTCCCTATCAAATGGCGCAATATTTATATCTTCGTCCTCATTAGTGTTATATTCAATCAAATTGTCTTTTGAATCAAAATATATTTTATCTTTATATTTTTCATTAGAAATAATAGAATATCTAAAAAGCAAATATATTGGATTAATTCTTGTTAAAACTTTGGTATTAATAATACCAGCAACTTTGATAAAGTAATCTTTATCTATACCTGATTTTTTTATATTATATTTATCATAAACATCACTTGCAAAATCAAAAGTCATAATGCTTTTGTCACTTTTCGTTACCTCTTCAACAAGCAAATTTACGATATTCATAAATGCATCTCTATACTCAAAAGGTGGAGGTGTCATTTTTGATAAATCAAAAGTGCCAAGAGTATAAATAGCATCAAAATATGCTCCTATTTGAATTTCGCTTAGTTTACTTAAATCAAAGTTTCTATTTATCAGCATTGAACCTTTTTTGTCAGTTACAATTTTATAAATTTTAGGTTCAGTGCCTGAACTTTTTGATGATGTCGAATTTGCAAAAATTTCAGCAGTTTCTTTTGTGCCAGTGCAAAGAAGAGGATAACCATACTTAAAGTTTTTTGAAACGAAACTAGGAATAACATGCCAATTTTCATCTGGTTTTTCTGCTCTACCGTGGTACGCTTCAACGCTTTCAAAAGGAATGAGAAAACCTAATCTTTGTAAAACAACCAAAGCCTCTTCTCTTGATAATTTCCCCATTTTTCAGTTCTCCTTAATGCCATAATTATAACACTAAATCACAATGTTGTAAATACTAAATTAAAATTTAATATTATAAAAAAACCACAGAATATGTCTGTGGTTTTTGCATTATTAAGTTTTGCAATTATTCATTATTTGGCTGACTATTTCGAGCTTGTGCATTTTCAATAAATTTCTCTATCCTTTTCTTTGCATCTTCATATTGATTTTTATTAAATTTTAAAAATTCACGCTCATTATCATAATCTATTATATCAGCCTCTTCTGAAGAACTACCATGACCACTAGTCCTAAAATTAATAACTTTAAATAATTCTTTTATATCATCAAAGTTTAAATTTTGTGCTACTTTTTCTAAATTTGATGACAATTCAGTCATATCTACCATATCTTTAAAAGTACCATACTCATCAATAGATTTAATATACAACATATCATGAATTATATTTTTAATATCTTCATCTGTTAAATTTTTATCATTTTTTACAACTTTAATATTAGTATAAACATAACATTCTTCATTTTTAAGTATACTTGAATATAAATAAGTATTATGAAATTTCATTTGACAACGCAAATCAAGTTTACTTAAACCTAAAATATCCCTAACAAAATATAATGGTGAATTTTTACCCTTTTCATTTGGAAAAATATTTAAGTGTTGCTCTCTTAATTCAAGTGCTTTTTCAATATTATTTTTAATTTTATTTAATTGTTTAACATCAAGATTTTGTTTTTTGCATCCAAGTTCCAATACTGCAAGCTAAAAATCTTTATTTTTAACATCATCAAACAAACCATTGCAAATACATTTTATTACATTTTCATCTGCCAGATAATCATACATATACTCAAGAAGATCAAACATTGCATTCATATCAATGTTTAAAACATTATTTGACTCAAACTTTGGAGTTGTTGCCAATATTAATTTTTTGTTTTTATCATCTACATCTACAACAATTGTTTGGATATCTGGCACAAGAGTTGCTTTTGAAAATTTTTCATCCCACAACTTGCCATTTTCTTCAATAGTATATAAACCATCTGAACATTTAACATATTTAAAAGACCTGCTTCCATTAGGATCAGCCCAAGTCCAAGTATCGCCCTCTACAAGTTCACTTTTATTTGCAAAATCATAATTTCTCATAATTTTCCTCCCTTGATAGTTATATTATAATACAAATGCTAGGTTATTGTCAATATTATTAATTTTGACATAAAAAAAAGACATATCAAAAAATATGTCTTTTTAAATTATTTATTTTACTATTTATTAGTATCGTCTCCGCCGTTATCTTCAGCAAGGGCTTCATCAAGAAGTTTGTTGTATTCAGCAAAAACTGCGTCAATAACAGCATCATCAAGTTCAATTTCAAACTTGTCTTCACCATCTTTACCACGAGTTACTTTGAATACAAGTGCTTCATCATCATCCATACCATCAAGAAGTTCAACTGGTTGCAAAATTGCATAGAATGAACCTTTGTAAGCAATGCCTGCGATTTCAACAAAATCAATTTCCTCGCCATCAGCTGAGAGTAATGTTACAATATCATCATCGTCATCTTCCATTTGTTCAATAGAATCTGGAAGTTCTTTATCTTTTAAAATTTCTTCATCTGCCATAATAAATCTCCTATTTAACTTTTTTATTAAGCTTTGCTATTGCTTTTTTTATCAAGATATGTTTGAAGTATGATTGTTGCTGCAATGCTATCAATTTTATCTTTACGTTTTTCACGACGCATACCGGATTCAATCAAAATCCTTTCAGCACTAACAGTAGACAACCTTTCATCTTGATAGACTACTTCCACATCAACTAGTTTTGCAAGCTCAT
>CAZYYI010000104.1:0-3871 GCA_964651835.1 uncultured Lachnospiraceae bacterium | reverse complement strand
ATATATTTGATGCCAAACATAGAAAAACCTGGGGCTAAAAACAGCACCAAAAAGAAACCAGACACCAAAAGTACAAAGGTGCCAAGAACTACAAAAATACCAATTGCGAGCCTTTTTGCCATTTATCCCCCTTATATAAAATAATTATAACAAACATTATTTTTAATGTCAACAATTAATAAATCAACTTTTGCTTACTACTACAATAAAAAAACTACCTAAAAGGTAGTTTTAATTAAAATAATTCATCTTCCAAGCCGTCACCAATATTAGCATTGCTAAAGTCCTTACCTGCCAACATCCCAGAAACCTCTGGCGGAGGCTCAAGGCCAGTTAAATCATCATCTGCCTCTGGCTCACCGATATCCAAATTATTAAGTTCCAAAGTTGACATCTCATTGATTACGCCGTCAATTGAAGACTTGAAATCTTCAAGAGTTTTACGCTGTTTATTTTTATTTTTTGCATCTTGATTGATTTGGTATTGTTCAACCAAACTTTGTTCATTTGCATCCTTTTCACGATTAACAAAGCTTGTGCGTTTGCCGTCCCAATCAAGATATACGCTGCCTGTTTGACCATTTCTAAATTTTGCAATGATAACTTCAGCAGTATAGTCGCCAGACTTGTTTTCATCAATTTCTTTTTGTGACATATCACGGTGAATAAACCAAACCATATCGGCGTCTTGCTCGATAGAGCCAGATTCTCTAAGGTCTGAAAGTTTAGGTTTGCCCGGTTTACCATCTGGACGCTGTTCAACTGAACGATTAAGCTGGCTGAGTGCAATGAGTGGAACATTAAGCTCTTTTGCCATAATTTTAAGTTGTCTTGATATACTTGCAACTTCATTTTGACGATTTCCACCATCAAATTTTTCATCGGCTTTCATAAGACCGATATAGTCGATAACAATTAAATCAAGCCCTTTTTCACGTTTAAGTTTTCTACACTTACTCATAACTTGAGATGGTGTGTTCATAGCGTTATCATCAATATAAATATCTGCATTTTGCAATTTGTTTTTAGCTTTGATAATGCGTTCCCAATCATTTTCATCAAGCTCACCGCGTAGTGCTTTTGCCATTGAAACATTTGCAACAGAACAGAGCATTCTTTGAGTGAGCTGTTCTTTGCCCATTTCAAGTGAAAATACTGCACATTTAGCTTTAGATTCAAGAGCCGCATTTGAAACAATATTCATTGCAAGTGATGTTTTACCAACACCCGGACGAGCTGCAATAATAATTAAGTCAGACTTTTGCAAGCCGTTGATAACCTTATCAATTTGATAAAAACCAGTTTTAAGCCCACGAAGTGAGGATGGGTCTTTACCAATATCCTCAAACTTGCCAACTACTGCATCAAGTGGAGTCTCAATTTTAACAAGTTCGCCAGACTGACCTTTTTCAGCAATTTCATAAATCGCTTTTTCTGCTACGCCAATAATATTTTCTTCAGTACCCTTGTCAAATGACTTGTTAATAACATTGCTACAAGCAGAGATAACTTGTCTTAAAACAGAATCACGCTTAACAATATCAATATAATGAGCACAACTTGCTGCAGATGGCACAATGTTTGAAAGTGTTTGAATGTACGCCATTCCACCAACAGAAGCAATTAGATTTTGTTTTTCAAGTTCATCAGAAACTGTTAAAAAATCGATAGATACTTGATTAGCATAAAGCTTTTTTATGGCTTTGTAAATATTGCGGTGAGTTGCGTTGTAAAAATCAATTTCATCAAGTTTGCTAACAACCATAAGCGCTGCATCGCCGTCAATAAGCGCACTGCCAAGCACTGCTTGTTCTGCATCAAAATTGTTAGGCAGAATTCTGCCACCAACTTCTTTAATATCTTCACTTTTCTTTTCTTTTGCCATAAATCGCTCCTAATTTTAATAGTAAAACTATTAAACAATAATTAAAGTATAAACATAGGCATTGTTTTTGTCAAGGTTAAAATTAAACAAAGAAAAAGTCAAGGCAACAACCTTGACTTTTATTTTTTATTTACTCTTCACCTTTCTGTTTTTCATCAATTGTTAACTGCTCACCACTTGAAGTTTCGTTTTCACCAATGGTTAACTGCTCACCGCTTGAAACTTGATTGTTATTTTCAAATTTTGAATAATTTAGTGGTTTGAATCTTACTGAAATAAGTTTATCATTAATTCTGCTATCTTGAATAGTTTGACCAATATCATACACTTCAATTTCTTTTAAATTATCACAATCAACTAATATACTTCCCCAGTTATTAATTTCATACATTCCGCTAGGAAAACTTACTTTTTCAAGTTTTTCACATTCATTTATTGCATTATCATAAATATGTTTAATAGTTTTTGGAAAATAAATCTCTTTCAAATTTTCACAATGAGAAAAGGCCTTGTCCCAAACCGTAACTATACCATCATACATAATAATAGATGATAAATTTTTACATCCACTAAAAGCGGAAGAATAAATATCTTCTACGCTTCCTGAAATCTTCACTGAAGTTAAATTTTCACAAAGACAAAATGCACATTTACCTATACTTTTTATACCATCTGGTATAGTAATTGATTTCAATTTTTTACAACCATAAAATGCATAACTACCAATATGTTTTACATCTTTGAAAATTTCATCACTACTATATTTTTCAATATCATCGTCCGTTATATTATCTAAAGTCCCAAGCCATTTTTTCATAATTTTTCCTCACTTAGCAAAAGTTTAACACGGATAATAGCTATTGTCAATACCGATTTTAAAATTAAAAAAATCTCACTCATAAATTGAGTGAGATAAATTATTATCTTACATAAATTATAATGTTCTGTAAGGAAGTAAAGCCATAACTCTAGCTCTCTTGATAGCTGAGGTAAGCTCTCTTTGATGTTTTGCACAAACACCAGTAGTTCTTCTAGGGATGATTTTGCCTTTTTCTGTCATATATTTTCTGAGTTTAACTGCATTTTTGTAATCAATAACTTCAGATTTTTCAGCACAAAAAGCGCAAACTTTTTTAGTTTCCTTGCGGAATTTGCTAGGATTTTTATCATCATAAGAAGAATCTTTTTTGAACTTTTTATCCATATATTTTCTCCTTTAAATTAGAATGGTAAATTGTCGTCATCAATTGGTTCAAATTTTGAAACAGTATCAGACTTGCCAGTTGATTTTGAACCAGCAGCAGCTACGGTTTCATCACCCATGCTAGCTTGCTTGGTGCTTAAAAATTCAACTTCTTCAGCAACAACTTCAGTAGCGTATCTTTTTGTGCCATCTTGACCTTCATATTGTCTGGTTTGAAGAGAACCGATAACGCCAGCTTTGCTACCTTTTTTAAGATATTTGTAACAGTTGTCTGCTTGACCACGCCAAACAACAATGTTGATAAAATCAGCTTCTCTTTCGCCATCGCTGGTAGTAAATCTACGTTGAACTGCGAGGCTGAATCTGCAAAGAGATACACCATTGTTTGTTGTGATAAGTTCTGGGTCTTTTGTTAAGTTGCCCACTAAAATAACTTTATTCATAAATTTCTCCTATTCGTTATTTTGCAACAATCATATGTCTAACGATATTTTTGTTGATATTAAGTTTTGCTGTGATTGCTTTTGGAGCTGTGTCTGGAGCTTCAAAATTCATAAGCACATAAAAGCCTTCTTGCTTGTAGTTGATAGGATAAGCATATTTACGATTGCCCCATTTTTCAGGTTCTTCGCACTTGCCACCCTGTGCACTGATAACAGCAGTAACATCAGCAATAGCCTTTTCTTTTTCTTCATCAGACAAAGCAAAGTCAACGATGTAAAGAATTTCGTATTTCCTCATAATATTTCCTCCTTTTGGACTCATTCGGTTCAAGAAAAAAA
>CAZYYI010000103.1:0-3902 GCA_964651835.1 uncultured Lachnospiraceae bacterium | reverse complement strand
TGCAAGCATTTTAAATACATCAGGATCATCATAAGTATTGTTTTCAAAATCAACTTCAATACCTCTGTTTTCCTTAACATACTGAATGGCAAATTTAATATCGGACAAGTTGCAAAGCCCTAAAAAGTCCATCTTTAAATGACCTAAATGTTCCATTTGACCACCATTATACTGGGTGGTGATTTCATCGCCAGACCTTGAAAGCGGAACATACTTATCAAGTTCATCAGCACCAATAATTACACCACAAGGATGCACAGAAGTCTGACGTGGCATATCTTCAAGTTTGATTGCAATGTCAACAACTCTCTTTAAATCTGGATTGTTATTATATATTTCGATAAGTTCAGGTACAGCATAATCCACGCCGTAATCCTTATCCTTAGGTTTTGGCTCATAAAAACCAAAAACCTTTTTAAGTATGAAAGGTCTTTTAACAGTATTTGGAATGGCTTTAGTTATTTTATCAGTTTCAGCATAAGGCACTCTAAGAACTCTACCAACGTCCTTGATAGCGTTTTTTGCAGCCATCATGCCAAGAGTAATAATTTTAATTACCCTTTTATCACCATATTTTCTTCTAACATAATCAATGACATCTTGTCTTCTACAATCTTCAAAGTCAACATCAAAATCTGGTGCAGATACACGGTCTGGGTTTAAAAATCTTTCAAAGAAAAGACCGAATCTAATAGGGTCAAGTTGAGTGATGCCCATAAGGTATGCAATAACAGAACCCGCACCAGAACCACGACCTGGACCAACTGAAATACCCATTTCACGAGCAGCTTTTATATAATCCCACACAATTAAGTAATACTCAATAAAGCCCATTCTTGAAATTATGCCAAGCTCATACTCAATTCTTTCTTTAATTTCATCAGTCATTACTGGATACTTCTTTTTAGCACCCTCATCAATGATTTTTCTGATGTAAGTCATAGGGTCATCGCCATTTTCTGGAATGTATCTAGGAAAAAGATAATGACCATACTCAAAGTTATAATTGCATTTGTCTGCAATTTCTAAAGTAGTTTTTAAAGATTCTTCTTCAAAAAGCTTACGCATTTCATCATAAGACTTAAAATAAAACTCTTCAGTTTCAAAACGCATTCTATCAGGATCATCAATGGTTTTACGCATATTAACACACATCAAAATATCCTGACAAAGTGCATCTTCTTTAAGTAGATAATGCACATCGTTTGTGGCAACAGTCTTAACGCCAATTTTTTTAGCAAGTGCATAGAGTTTTGGCAAAATATACTTTTGTTCTTTAAGCCCGTGGTCTTGAACTTCAATATAAAAATCACCTTCATCAAACATACCCTTCAAATAAAGTGCAAGTTTTTCAGCTTCGTCATCTTCATCTTTAAGTAAAAGTTGAGGAATTGAACCAGCAATACAAGCAGAAAGACATATAAGTCCCTCAGAATATTGCTCTAAAAGTTTATAATCAATTCTTGGTTTAAAATGGAAGCCATCACGAAAAGCAATAGCATTAAGTTTTGAAATATTTTGATATCCTTTTTCATTTTTTACAAGCAAAATAAGGTGATTTAATTTTTCTCTGCCCTCTTTTACTAAGTGATCATTTGCAACATAAAATTCACAGCCAAGAATTGGTTTAACAATAGGTGTACCATGTTGTTTGTAATATGCCTCATCAAGTGCAACGCAAGCATCAAAAAAAGTAACTGCGCCGTACATGTTTCCGTGGTCGGTGACGGCAACAGCTGGCATACCCATATCACGAGCAGTTTTAACAAGTGATTCAATCCTAGTAGCGCCATCAAGAAGTGAATATTCAGAGTGCAAATGCAAATGCACAAAAGTATTCAAAAATTCACGAAGTGGTAAATGTATTTTTTTGAAAGTTTTATCATTAAAATTTACACTTTTAATATCTGCATTATCCAAATCAAACTTTCTACCACGAATTTCACTATAAGGCTTGCAAATCAGTTTACTTTTCATCCATATCTCCTAAATCTTCTGCTATTTTAATAATTTTATTAAATCTTTGAGCGAGTGCACCCTTTGTTATATTTACACTTAAAGTTTTAAGCAAATCAGAAAGTGAACCTTCAGGATTAGTAAGTCTTGAAAGTGCAGCTTCTGCAAGAACATCTGGCAAATTTTCAATACCAATAGTGCTCTGTATAACTTCAATTGCTTGTAGTTGCTTTAGTGCTGCTTCAACAGTTTTATCAATATTGGCTGCAATACAATTAGATTGTCTGTTAGCTAGATTTTTTACATCTCTAGTGACTCTTTGATTTTGCAAGTCCAAAACTATTTTACTTGCACCCATAAGTCCAAGCACATCACAAATTGTATCAGAATTTTTTAAGTAAACAATAAACATATCATTTCTTTCAACAGTTTTTGGGAAAATATCAAAGTTTGAAAGAATCTCAGCCAAAATGTCAGCTTGAGTTTTTAAACTTACAGAAATATCAAAATGATAACCATAGCTCTTTTTTTCTTCATTATCTAAAGATGGAACACTTAAACTTCCAGAACCTAAAAACATTCCAGTAAAAAACGCAAGCATAGTGTTTTCATTTTTCATAAAACCCTTGTCACCTAGTTCAGAAAACTCAAATCCATTTTCAGTACTCTTTATGATGCCAAGCTCTTTTAAAATTATGTCATTATTAAGTCCGTCAATAGTAAGGTCAAATCTTTCTTTATTTTTAAAGTTTCTATTAACTTTAGCAACATTAAACTTTAGTTCGCCAAAAAGTTCAACAAGTTTATCTTTTAAAAAGTTTATCAGTTCTTCATTTTCACTAGACAAGCAAAGTTGCAATTTTTTATCTGAGATTATTAAGTTTCCAACAGAAATAATAATACCCTGCACAAGTGCTTTGGTATTATTTTTAAAAATATTTTTTTTCATAATCTCAAGTTTTGCTTGCTTAGATATAGCCATAATAATTCTCCAATTACCATTATAGCCATTTTTTAATTTTAAAACAATAAAAAATGCCTGACTTCAGACATTTTTATTTAATATTAAGAATTTTTTTTGTTTTGCCTGCTTGCCTCAAGTATCGAACTTATGCTTGCAAAATTACTTTTATCTAACGGCTCAACTTCTGTCTTTGCTTCATTATTATCATTTATAGCAGTATCTTCTGAACTATCAATCTGCTCGTTATCAACATTTGACACTTCGCTTTCATCAACCATTTCGTTCAAAATCACATCTTCAGCTTGACTTTCAAGTTCTTTTTTACGCTTTTCTTCAATAACCTTTTTTGCTTTTCTGATTAATTCTTCATCTATTTTTTCTTCATAAAGATAAAGTTCATCATCATCTTCATTATTATCAATTTTTATACCTTTTTCAAGTGCAATGCTATTTAGCATATTTTCAGTATCCTCAGAAAGTTTGCCAGAAAATTCTTTACTTTGCATTACTTGTTTTTCATGAATTTTCTTTTCATGTTGCTCGATTCTAGTTTTGTTATACAATTCTTCTATTTCAAATAATCTTTCATTTTCGCTCTTTTCAAAATTTTCAAAATGAACATTTGCAACATTTTCACTTGGAATATTATATTTTTTGATGAATTCAAACGATTCATCAACATCAGCAAGTTCTTCTCTTGAATGCGCATCTGAAGACACAACAAACAAACAATCGCTGGCAATTAAATCATTAATTTGCTCTTCATTCCAAGTAAGGTGTCTATTGTTTATCTCTATAAGCACGCCTTTATCTCTGCAAGCGCAGCCAATCTTATAAAAATCAACATCTAAAATTGAACCAAGATGCGAAATAATTGTAACTGGATACTTATTAATTGCATTAATGTAAGCATTTGTTGCTTTTGTTTTTGCATCTTCCCCATTTTGAGCACCTAGAAATCCTGCAAAATCAGTCTTAATCA
>CAZYYI010000102.1:0-3945 GCA_964651835.1 uncultured Lachnospiraceae bacterium | reverse complement strand
AATGTCTTTTTAATGGAAATAATTGGAAAAAAGTGTGTAAGTCCGCCTGATTTTGGTACGGCGGAGGGACAAAAGAATCATCAGATTTTTCAGGCTACCTTAAATGAGGTGATCGCTGTGGAGACAAAGAGAAGAGCGTTTGGCTGGCAGCGCTGCTGGTGGGCAATGGCCCTGACAGCGGTGTTGGTGTGCATACCGATGGTGGGGACCGCGTCGGCGGCCCCAGCCACCGGCGCAGTGGTCGTGCCCGACAAGCCCGCGCCCAAGCCGACAGTCTCCGTTGTGGGCAACGTGGTGGTGGACAAGAACAAGCCTACCGGCTTTTACGAGCTATCCCTGCGCGTCAAGACGGCCCGCGTCATTACACTAAAAGACGATCCGAATACAACGGTGAGTGAGGAAGACTACATCAAAGTTCTGGAGGATGATGAAAAGAACGGCACAAACATCGCCGCTACGACATACGACGTGAAAAACTACCCCTTCGAATCCGCGGCGGCGGCGGTCTACATCAATCTGGACGCCCTGTCTCCGGTGACTTGGGGAACCGGAAAGCCGGTCTATGATACATGGGAGGCGATTGGCGCAACCGGAACACTGGGAAGCTACAAGGCTTTTGATACGGTATATACAGAGGGATATCCCCGGGGCATTAACCTGAAAGACCCCGACCAGCCCAATATCTTCACGGACCTGAGCGGCATTATCAGTGGGAAGGCGGTCTCTGTCCGTCTGGACACCGCCCATCCTGATGAAATGACCAACGCCACCGCGCTGATCGAGAAGGTGAACGTCGATACCAATACCGCGCTTCTCACCCTGACTGCCAGCACGACGACGACCAATAACGTGGTTTACGACACCGAGACCCCTGTGGTCGTGGTGCGCTTTGCGTACGACCTCAACCGATTCAAAAACACCGATGTTTCCGTGGAAAGCAGCTGTGATTTCTGGGTTGGCTTGGACGGGAGAGACGACGTTAACGGGCCCAGACCCGGTCAGTTCCCGCTGACCTATCTGGCGAACGGCCAAAACAACTACGATAGATATGCGGACTCTGACAAGGAGGTGGCGGATTCCTCCGTCCACCAGAGCGTCTGGTATGCCCAAAATATGATCGACGACAATGTGACCCAAGACTCCACCCACTTCTACTACTATCTGGGGGTGGAGGAACCCAAGGCAACGGTTCCCGCTCTCGCCACTCAGGGCTCCCGGAGCTATAACGTGGTGAACGACGCCGACCAGATGGAGACGATGGAGCTGACTGTGCCTAAAACAGAGGGCCGGGTGGTTCTGGCGAAGAAGAACCCGAAGTATGCGACCACGAACGATCCGGAGACAGAGGAATACTCCTTCTTCCAAAACCTGCTGAGTCAGGCGGAGGGGACCCTTGTTCTGGGACTGGAAAACGCGGAGACCTACCGCAAGCCTACGGGCAGCGGTGGGGCGACTGTGCTTTTCTATGACTGGGACGACAGCCTGATCGGCGCGTTGGTCGTGGACCCTGTGGGAGACGTCCGCGCGGCGGTCAATGAGTATGTGGAACGGGTGATGATCCATGAGGATCTGCGCACCAGCGACCGCATTGCGGCGGCGGCGGATCTGGACACCCTGAAAACCGATCAGGTCTATAAGGATCGGGTGGGCTCCTTGGAACGGCAGTATACCTACCGTGGGAATTACTCCTATGAGGTTGGGCCGGACAAGGACGCTGATGACAGTCTCAAGCGGGAGAACGGCGAAAACTTCCCGCTGACCAATAAGCTGGACTATGCCTTCTACCGCCATGTGACCACCCAAACTGAGGTGAAAGACGAGGCGACAGGGGTAACTACGCGGTATTTCAGCACAAAGCCGGTGATCGGTATAGACGGCGAGGAGGAGTACGACGGCTACCTCTACCCCTACATCTACGGCTGGGCCATTGTGGAGGATGAAAATCAGGATATCGATAAGGACAACTGGATCCTGCACAAGGATTCGGTAAAAACGGAGGACGTTTGGACCACCTTTGGCGTGGGCGAGCTGGGAAGCATGGACCCCGGAGCCGGTATGGTGGGGACGTTTGTTGACCCCGCGGACGGGGAGATGAAATGGTATACCTACGCCGTGACCGATCAGGACGCGGGGTGGTATTTCAAGCTGGCGGATTTCACGGCGATGGAGAATATGCTGCGCGACGGGCAGGATGTGCTCATCGTGAAGGCTGTGTATGAGCCGGGGACGAGTTTGCTGGCGAATGCACACTATACTGTGATTGATGGTAGCTTGAAGGTTGAGCGGTATGGCTATCGTGCATCGACAGAGGATTCGGTTTATTCGTTCCAGTATCAATATCAAAGAGCCAGTCGGTCAACAGGCGCTTGGCAAGGGGTCAAGCGGACGAGAGAGCCGGCGGTCCAAACCGGTTATGTCTACGATGTAAATGCGTTTGATACGGAAGACCATAATCTGAATCCTGAAAGCGACACGAAAGTGTTCTTTATGAAAACGATTTCCGACAATACTGACATTTTAGATATTGATGTTACGGCGAGTGGTGTGTTGTGGAAAATAAACTATGTTTTGTCTGATATTTATGGGGCTAATATTGCTTCCGGACAAGACCGTTCAGCGGGCGGAGAACTGGACTTGAAAAACAACTTCCGCTACGCGGATGACGTGCAATATGCAGACCGCCAAGGTACAGATGGTTTTGTATTGCAGGCGACGCTTAATACGGTATTAGCGGAAGCGACTACGATTGCGCGAGGTGAAAATGGCAATTTGTTGTCTCACCTTACGCGTGCTACAGTGACTGACCTGAACTTGCGGTCGGATGTAACTGGGAAGACCTTTACAGCCGCAAACTATGTGTATTGCGCTACTTATCTTCAGGATCTGGTGACGCGGCTGTACAACAGCCCCATCAGGGACAGTGTGCTTGATAAGTATGGCAATGTACAGTTGAGTTGGCACCAGATTCAGCGGCACATCCTTCTGTGTATGCAGGCGGGAAGAGCGGTAGACGGTATCTTCAACGGCAGTGTTCTGATGAGCGAGACGGACTGCGAGGGCTTCACTTGGTGCCGGCTGGACGACTGCGGCTTGACCATCTCAGTGGACATTTATGATCTAGGCGATATCTTTGTGGCGCTGGACAAGGCAAAGAGCGAGACGGGGGACAAGCACCCGGCCAAGGACGCTTTGGACAAGCTGCTGAACGACACTCCGTCCCTCTTGGATGGTTATTTGAACCAGTTCCGCAAGGACGAGGACGGACGGAAGTTCAAGAACCGCACAGAGATGATGAACGCGCTGAAGGATGTCTACGATATCCTGAGTGCGGCGGGATTGGATCAGGACGCACTGAAGGCGATCACCCCTGCCCAAGTGCAGGAGATCATTATCACCGGCAAGTACCCCACCACCGGGAAGACCTATTGGTGGTGGAACGATGGGAAGCGTCCCATCGCCACTTGGAAAGACTTCATTGAAGCGGGTATGCTGGTGGCGACCGGGGACGTGCCCGACGCGCTGGACGCTATGACGGACGCTGATCTGCCCAACGCGGTGCAGAACATGATCAGCTACGCCGCGCCCAAGGGTAGCCCGGCCAACGTGGGTTGGTTCCGCTATAAGGACTCTCAGGAAGAGGATAACGAATATGCCAGCGTGGCGGCGTTCAAGGCGGACTGGATAGCCGCGCTGAATGTGTTGCGTACCAAGTATACCCTGCCGAGGGATTGGGACACCATTCCTTGGGAGGAGATCCAGTATGCTCTGATCAATAAGAGCTATAAGGACGTCACCAGTATTCTCCGGACGGAGGATTACTGGTGGAAGGATGGCGGCCTGCCCAAGCTGACGTATGAAAAGCTGCTGGCGGCGGCCAACGCATACCGGAAGAGCAACTACACCGACTCCAGCGAGCTGGACCGCCTGTTGACCAAGGGCATCAAC
>CAZYYI010000101.1:0-4040 GCA_964651835.1 uncultured Lachnospiraceae bacterium | reverse complement strand
GTTCTAAGGATAACATGTGCGACCTTTCTGGTATCCGTGGTCTTATGATGAGCACATCTGGTAAGGTTATTGAAGTTCCTATTCGTTCAAGTTTCCGTGATGGTCTTAGCGTTATCGAATACTTCATCGCTACTCGTGGTGGTCGTAAAGGTATGGTCGATAAAGCGCTTAAAACCGCTGACGCTGGTTATTTAACAAGACGTCTTGTTGACGTTGCTCAAGAAGTCGTTATTGATGATGAAGACTGCTTTGCTACACTTGGTGAAAAGGTTAGAGGTATGGATATCACAGCTATCTATGATGAAGATAGTATGGTTGAATCTCTTGCTTCAAGAATCGTTGGTAGATACACAGTTAACGATGTTGTTGATCCTAATACAAATGAAGTTATTGTTAAAGCTGATGAGATGATTTCTCCAGAACAAGCTGAAGCTGTTGAAAAGGCTGGTATCACAAAAGTTACAATCAGAACTGTATTTACTTGTAAATCTAAATATGGCGTTTGTGCTAAGTGTTATGGCCGTGATATGTCTTGCAGAAGCAGAGTAAAAGTCGGTGAAGCTGTCGGTGTTATTGCCGCTCAATCTATCGGTGAACTTGGTACACAGCTTACCATGAACGTGTTCCACGGTGGTGGTACTGCTACTCAAGACGATATTACCGCAGGTCTTCCTAGAGTTGAAGAAATTTTTGAAGCTAAAAAACCTAAGGGTGTTGCAGTTATTTCAGAAATTTCTGGTAAGGTTTCTAAGATTGATGAACCAAAACAACAAGTAACTGTTACTCAAGATGATGGAACAGAAGTTGTTTATGGTACACCATATGGTGCAAGATTCAAAGTTGCTGTTGGTAGTACTGTTGAACCTGGTTCAAGAATTACTGAAGGTCCAATCAACCCTCACGATATTCTTAAAATTAGAGGCGTTAAAGACACTCAAGATTATATGATTGTCGAAGTCCTTAAAGTTTATCATAAGAGCGGTGTTGACGTTAATGATAAACACCTTGAAATCATCATTCGTCAAATGCTTAGAAAAGTTAGGGTTGAGGATGCTGGTGATACCAACATGCTTCCTGGCGATTATGTTGATATGTTCAAGTTTGAACAAGAAAACGAAAGAGTGCTTGAGCAAGGCGGTGAACCTGCTGCAGCTAAACGTGTGCTTCTTTCAATCACAAAATCAGCACTTGCAACAGATAGCTTCTTGTCAGCTGCTTCATTCCAAGAAACAGTTAGAGTGCTTACCGATGCTGCAATCAAAGGTAGCGTAGATAATCTTGTTGGTCTTAAAGATAACATTATTATTGGTAAACGTATTCCTGCTGGTACTGGTCTTAAGAGATATCGTGATATCACTCCAACTGAAGTTACAACTTATGAACCAGAACTTGATAATGGTGCTGACGTTGAAAACGCTTAAATTAATTAAAAGACAGAAAATTTTCTGTCTTTTTTTAATTTTTAATTATATTGCATATTGACAATGAATATAAGTTATGTTAATATAAGTCTGAGGGAAGGGTATGGAAAGAAAGCTTACTGACGAAGTTAAATTTAAAGTTATTAGCATTTTGAAAAGAAGGGCAGATAATGTTTATTATAATGTCAAAAGTGTGAATTTTTGCGATATTGAAGATGGGCTTTCTGAAATGTATGTTACTGTTTCAAAACAATCTAGTGGTGTTAGAAATTATATTTCAAAATTTATTTCAAGGTCTGGTTTTATAATAACTCCATCAACATTTTATAATGAAGAAAGAACAGTAATAAAAAATATTGCTCACAGCATTTACCATAACCCAAAGGTGTTTTTAAAAAAAGAATTTTTAAATTTACGTAATTTTGTAAATGAACCAGAACAAGTCTTAAAGGCTTTTCTTGAAGTTGCAAAAGAAGGCCTTGATATTAAATTTGAGCAAAATAAAAATGATAAAAACATGACTCAAAAACTCAATAAACTTGCTATTAGTATTGTTAAAAGTTTTAATGAAGAGTTTGAAAAAACTAAGGAAGGTAAGCTTGCCAAACTTAATAGATTAAAGTTTCAACAAAACAATGCTAAGCAGCGTGGCAATGAATAATTAAAAATATAAAACAAAAACAAGCCAAATGGCTTGTTTTTTATTTGAATAATAATGTTGTTATAAATTTGGTTGTTTTGCAAATAACATATCAAATATCAAATCATTAACACTTTTTTCTTTGTTAAATTCATTTTTTAAAAGACTTTGCTGGCTTCCAAATTTATCAATTAATTTTTCGAACTGACTATTTGTAATGTCAAGATTGTAAATGTATCCATCAAAAACTTTAACATTAGGGTCAATTTCAGACAAATAATTTTTCCAATATTCATTAGGATTTGAATATTTTATATCTTCAGGCAAACCGCATAAACAATATTTTAATAAATAAGGCTTGTTATGTTTTTTTGCATTTTTAACCAAAGCTAATGTTGCTTTGCAAGGAGCGTAACCAGTGATTAAGTCGTACTTTTTGACTTTGGTTAATGGCTTAAATCTTATATTAATTAGATTAATATTAAATTTACTCATTAAGTTTTTTTCTATATAAAATTCATTGATATCAATTGCATCAACTTGCTTATCAGTTTTTTCATGAATAAGTAGTGATGAAAGTGCAAGTTCACCAGCACCAACATCCAAAATATTTGTGTTTTTTCCATTTGGTAAAACTTCACCAAGAATATCTGCATACATTTTTCTAGAAGTAATGCCTAAATCATTTAAATATTCATTAAGAAAATATGTAAATTTATCTAAATGTTCAAGAATTAAAAGTTGCTGTTCTTGGTCGATATCAAAATATTTAAAGTTATCCAAAAAAAATAATGGGAATGTTTGATTGAGTTTTAAAAAATCATCAATGCTTTTAACTTCAAGACTTGCAAACTTTTTAAAACAATCAATAATAACATCTCTTTTTCTAGGAAACTTATAATTAGAAAAAAATTCTTGCATTTCTTTTGTCTCTGTTAAATTCATATCGACCTCTTATTAATTATATCATAGCTTATTGTGCCGGTCAATAGTGAATTTAAAAGTTAATATAAATAAAAAAATAAGTGATATTACCAAAAGGTGTAATATGCACTTATTTTTCATTCTGATTGTTATTTTCTATGTTTATAGTTTCATATGCAGGTAGGTAAGTAATAACTTCATAGTCACTATATTTTGCTGCAGTTTCAGTCATAAAGTTATAAACTTTATCCCTAAGTTCTTTTTGAGCTTGTTTTTTTGGCACATCTAAGTTTGGATAGAATGGTTCACTAATATAAACTTTTATATTTGCTTTTCTTGCTTTTTTAAATAATCCAGTTGGTTTGCTAAAGGTTGTGCAAAAAGCAAAAACTGGTGAATTTGTGCTAACTGGATAGCCGAATGAGTTATCTTTAAAAGGTCTAATTTTTGTGTAGTAAGGCCATATGTGTGCTTCTGGATAAATTGTAATATTCCAGTCGTGTTTATTATAATAATTGATGCCTTCCACAAATTTATGCATGCCGTTAAGTCCAGTTGGTAGTGGGTAAGCACCTAGCATTTGTATAAAGTTTTTGATACCTCTTATTGACACTGCGTGAGGAGAAACTATAATTTTTGTGCGTTTAGGAAGCGATATTAAATTAGGTATAAAACCATCATAAAAGCCAGTGTGGTTGCCAAATAGAAAATAATTTTTGCCTTTTACTTTTTTTATATTCTTTTTATTAACAAATTTTATACCTCTTATTACTCTGGTATAAAACCAAAAAACAGGAACAACAATAGGATAAAAAGCTATGCATTCAAAAAAACGCCAAAAAATATTTTTGTGGATAAATTTAAAGTTGCTGTCTATAACTTTTTGCTTTTCAACTTTTCCACCAAAATCATCATTTAGCTCATCAGTATAATAGCTAATTTGTTTCTCTTTATTTTTATGCATAATTACCTTTTGTGTTTTAATAATAATATTATAACTTAAAAATAAAAATAAGTAAATTAATATACATAATTTTATTTTTTTTATTATTTTA
>CAZYYI010000100.1:0-4204 GCA_964651835.1 uncultured Lachnospiraceae bacterium | reverse complement strand
ATAGGTGAATTATGGATAATTACGATAACTCTTATTTTGATAAATATGTTTCAAGTTCTATGAATGGCGGCGAGGAGGAACGCTTTGTTTCTGCGTCAAAAATGGATAATGAAGATATTATTGAAAATGTGCTTCGTCCAAAGTCAATGGAAGACTACATCGGTCAAGATAAGGTAAAAGAAAATTTAATGGTTTATATAACAGCAACAAAAAAGCGTGGCGAGGCTCTTGACCACGTGCTTTTGTATGGACCTCCAGGACTTGGCAAAACCACACTTGCAGCAATCATTGCAAATGAGCTTGGTTCAAATTTTAAGCAAACTTCTGGTCCTGCCATCGAAAAACCAAGTGATTTAGCCTCACTTCTAACAAATCTTGGTGAAAATGATGTGCTTTTTATTGACGAAATCCACAGACTCAATCACAGCGTTGAAGAAATTTTGTATCCAGCTATGGAAGATCACGCACTTGACTTTGTTATCGGCAAAGGTCCATCTGCAAGATCTATGAGAATCTCATTACCAAACTTTACACTTGTTGGTGCAACAACCAAAGCTGGTATGCTAGCAAGTCCTCTTCGTGATAGGTTTGGCGTTATGTGCAGACTAGAGCTTTATTCACCAAAGGAACTTGAGCAAATAGTAAAGCGTTCTGCAAAAATTTTGGACGCTGAAATCGATGATGGCTCTGCTGAACTTATTGCTTCTAGATGCCGTGGCACTCCAAGAATTGCAAACCGTTTACTTAAGCGTGTACGTGATTTTGCAGATGTTTATAGCAGTGGCAAAATTAATAAGGAAATTACAAATCTTGCACTTAACAAAATGGATATTGATGAAATCGGGCTTGATGCAATTGACCGCAAAATGCTCACTGTTATGATTGAAACCTTTAAGGGCAAACCAGTTGGTCTTGACACGCTTGGTGCAGTAACAGGTGAAGAACCAAATACCATTGAAGATGTTTATGAGCCATATTTGCTTCAAATAGGCTTTATTTCAAGAACACCAAGAGGCAGAATCGCACTCGAGCCAGCTTACAAACATCTTGGCTACAATATTACCGATTTTGTAAATTAAGGATAGATATGATTAAAAATAAAACAATTGTTGATATTACAGGAACAACACAAAATTTTTCAGATTGTATGGCGTGTTCAATTTTAAATGGTGAACTTAAACCATTTGGTGAAATTTTATATGAAAATGATAATTTTTATGTTTGTCAGGATTTTGAAGTTCCAATTAATGGTTTTATAATAATTTCAACAAAACAACATTTAAGTAGTATAAATGAATTTACAGATAAACAAAAAATAGATTTTATAATGCTTTTGGATAAAGTTTTGAAAGCATTAAAAGGTATAGGAGTTGCTGAAGAGTTTATACTTGTTCAAGGTGAAAGAAAGGATATTCATTTCCATATTTCACTTTTTCCAAGAAAAGTTTGGATGAAAGAAAAGTTTGGTAGGGTTATTTCAAGTTTAAAGCAAATTCAAGAGTATGCGATTGAAAATATGAAAACTGCTGAAAACTTAGAAGAAATTGCAAATACTTGTAAATTATTAAAAGTAGAATTAAAAAAGTAGAGAATTTATGGAAAATAAAATTTTAAAAACTAAGGACTTTTATTATGACTTGCCAGATGAGTTGATTGCACAGTCACCAGCAGAGCCAAGGGATAGTGCAAGAATGCTTGTTTATGACAAAGCAAATGATAAAACCGAGCATAAAGTATTTAGAGATATTATTGATTACTTAACTCCAAATGATGTGCTAGTCATAAATAACACAAGGGTAATACCAGCAAGGCTATACGGTTTTAAACCAACTGGTGCTAAGATAGAAGTGTTTTTGCTTAAAAGGCTTAACCTTAATGAATACGAAGTTCTGATGAAACCAGCCAAAAAAGCAAAGGTTGGAACAAAACTAATATTCTCTGAAAACTTGTCTTGTGAAGTCATTGGTAATCAAGAGGAAATTGGCGGAAGAATCATTCGCTTTGAATATGAGAGCGGTAGTTTAGAAGAACACCTTGATAAACTTGGTGAAATTCCACTCCCACCATATATTCATAAAAAACTAGAAAATGCAGAGGATTACCAAACTATCTATGCAAAAATCAAAGGCTCAAGTGCTGCGCCAACTGCTGGTTTGCACTTTACTGATGAGCTTATGCAAAGAATTAAAGATAAAGGCGTGCAGATAGAGGAAGTTACACTTCAAGTTGGTCTTGGAACATTCAGACCAGTAAATGAGGAAAATGCATTAGACCACAAAATGCATAGTGAAGAAATTGTAGTAAGCAAAGAAGTTGCAGACAGATTAAATAAAGCTAAACAACAGGGTAAACGAATTATTGCCGTTGGAACAACCACAGTCAGAACACTTGAGAGTGCTGCGGACGAGATGAGCGTACTTCATGATGTGCATAAAGAAACTGATATTTTTATTTATCCAGGCGTCAAGTTTAAATTTGTTGACGCTATTATCACAAACTTCCATTTGCCAGAAAGCACACTTGTTATGCTTGTGTCAGCATTTGTTGGAACAGAAAAGACACTTGAACTTTATAAAACCGCAGTTAAAGAAAAATATAGATTCTTCAGTTTTGGAGATTGTTGTTTCTTCTTTTAAATATAAGGAATTATTATGACAGAAAACAAAAATTTTTCATTTGAGCAAAAATTAAAATCATCAAACACATTTGGCAGAATTGGTGTGCTTCACACTCCTCACGGAGATATTGAAACACCAGTTTTTATGCCTGTTGGAACAAGGGCAACTGTTAAGGCCGTTGAGCCAAGAGAACTTGAAGAGATAAAGGCGCAAATTATTTTAGCAAACACCTACCATTGTTATCTTAGACCGGGTGCAGACCTTGTTGCAAAGGCTGGCGGACTTCACAAGTTTATGAATTGGAATCATCCAATTTTAACAGACTCTGGTGGATTTCAAGTATTTTCACTTTCAGACCTTAACAATATTACAGATGACGGCGTAGAGTTTAAATCACATCTTGATGGTTCATCTCACTTTTTTACGCCAGAAAAGTCTATCGAAATTCAAAACAAACTTGGTGCTGATATCATTATGGCTTTTGATGAATGCTCTGATTATGGTGTTACCAGAGAGTACGCAGAAGCTGCGCTTGATAGAACAGAGAAGTGGCTTGACAGATGTATAGCATATCACAAAAACGATAAGCAATTATTGTTTCCTATAGTTCAAGGTAACTTTTTTGCAGATTTAAGACTTAAAGCTCTTGAAAATGTAAAGAAAAAGGCAACTGTTGGGTTTTCAATTGGTGGGCTTTCTGTTGGTGAACCTAAAGATAAAATGTATGAAATGATGGACGCAATGGCACCAAAATATCCAGAAGATAAGGTTAGATATTTGATGGGTGTTGGATCGCCAGATTGTTTAATTGAAGGTGTTATTCGTGGTATTGATATGTTTGACTGTGTGCTTCCAACCAGAAATGCTAGAAATGGTACAGCCTTAACCAGCAAGGGCAAGGTTGTTATCAAAAACGGACTATATAAAGAAGATTTTACTACTCTTGATGATGAATGTGACTGCTATGCCTGCAAAAACTTTACAAAAGCGTATTTAAGACATCTATTTAATGTTGATGAAATTTTAGGTGCACAGCTCTTGTCAATTCATAATATAAGATACCTAACTCATTTGATGGAACAGATTAAACAGGCTATTCGTGAAGATAGACTGCTTGAGTTTAGAGAAGAGTATTTAAAAAAGACAGGTTATAAATAGTTTTTTATAAAATATTACAAAACAAGCCAAATATAATTTAATTTGAGCTAATATTTTGTTTACAAAAATTAATTTATTTGTTAGACTTAATATATTAATTAAAGGAGAATATTTATGATTAATTTAATTTGTGCAGAGCCAATGAGTGCTTCAAGCATCGTTTTATGGGTAGTTATGATTGTTGCTCTTGTGTTTATGCTTGTGTTCCCAACAATCACTCAAAAAAAGAGAAATAAGGAATATCAACAAATGCTTCAAGGTATTCATGTTGGTGATACTGTTAGAACAGCTGGTGGTGTTATCGGCAGGGTTGTAAGAATTACAAAAAAAGGTGAGATAACCACAGTTACTCTTGAAACTGGTTCAAAAAATGAAAAGTCTTATACAGAGTTTGATATGAACTTTATTAACTGCGTACTTAAATCAAC
>CAZYYI010000099.1:0-4236 GCA_964651835.1 uncultured Lachnospiraceae bacterium | reverse complement strand
AAGGAGTGATCGAGTATGAGAAGTAAATTGACAAGCAGAGCGCTGGCGGCTTTGTTGGCTGCGGTGATGGTGGTGGGCCTGTTGCCCATGACCGCGCTGGCGGCGCGCGTTGACCGTGACGACGCGCCCGTGGCGGAAGTCGCCATGGGCGAAGAGGCCGTAACGGCCCCGGTCCGCGTTACGTCCAAGGCGGCGGAAGTCGCGGAGGCGGAGGAGATGGCAGAGACCGTGATGGTGGCCAAGGCTGAGCTTGGCACCAGCGCCACTTTTGGCGGTGATCGGGTCGACCTGAGCAACGCACTGTATACCTTTACGGCGAACGGGTCGGGGTATACGGTCTCCGCCACCGTTCCCGGAACGGAGACCGCGGTGTATCTCAATATTGCCGGGGGAACTAACGTGATCCCGAATATGAGTAGCGCGAACGGCACTCCTGTCAGATTGATAGAACAGTCTGACAGCAAGTGGTTTGAATTGAAGGATGGCAGCTCCCTTCATTTCCACACAGAAAGCACAGGCAACAATGTCAGGGTTTTTAATCGTTGCACAAATTCCTGTGGGGTCAAGCACAATTTCGCGCTGTTCCGTTTGGCGGGCGCGGGCGAGACTTCCTCCGAGGAGATCCCCGGTTATGTGCGGATCACCGGGACTGCTCAGGTCAATGCGGGTGGCGCGTATCTGATCGCGGCTAAAGCCGAAGATAACTGCTGGTACGTTCTCTATCCGGCTGACAGTACCGACAAGTACGCCCACGTCGCCAAGGTGGCGCTGGTGGAGGAAGCGGTGGAGACCCCCGACGAGCCGGAGCCCCCTGTGGAGAAGACGCGGTACTATTTTGAGTCGGTGAATATGGAAGGTGGCGCGTGGACAATCAGCGATGGTTCCGTGCCGAATCCTAACACGGTGGAAACCCAGAATGGCGGCAATTGGGTCTCGGCCACGGAAATCGTGGGCGGCGCCGACCGCAATTACCGCCTCTGGGCACCGGGGCCCGGATACCTGAATTTTGACAAGGTTGGCGATGTTCTTCTCACAAACAAATTGAAGGGCGGTCAAAACGCCGCTTCGATCCAGCTTGAGAAACAGACCAGCAATGTGTATCTGATTTCTTATGTGAAGGACGGAACGACCTACTATTTGACGGCTGAGAACCAAACGTCCAATGGTCAGGATCGCGCTGTGTTCAGCGCGGATAAGGCGGACGCGGTCCCGTACTTTGTTGAGGCGGAGTCGGCGGGCTCAAATGTCTACCGCATTTACTGCGTTGGACCGTACACTGTCAGCTTTGACGGCGGCTATGAGGGAGCGGAGGCCATTGCTCCCATGGAGGCTATGTACGGGACTGCCCTTCCCACCCCCGCCGAGCGGGAGGGTTACACCTTTATGGGCTGGTTTGACGGCGAGACCAAGTACACCGAGGCGACCGCCGACGTGGCTCTCACCGCCAAGTGGAAGATGGATCCCGGCTACACCCCGGCAGAGGCTGTGGAAGCCGGGAAGATCATAACGTATCTTGCTTTCACCGGCGGGACCAGCAACAGCCGCTGGTGGGACGCTACCGACGAAGCCGGAGACACCACCAAGATCCAACTGTACGCGGCTTCCGGGGTTGACAGCGGCAGCACGGTCACCCTGAACACGGATGGCATTACAGCGGGGAATTATGTGATCAATTTCGATACCGGAAACAGTGGCCGTCAGGCTGTGATGCACTATTCCGACGGTGTGACGAACCAGTGCAGCGCGGTTAGTGTGGTTTGCGGAAACAATGGCCCGCTTCACCTGTTTGTTTTGGAGAAGGCGGAAGGCAATACCGCGATCAATGCATTTACCATCAAGGCATATAACACGACCAAGTATCTGAGCTTGGAGGCTTCGGGCAACAATCGCGTGTTCAAGGATGACAAGACCGTCTTCTATGTTACTCCCGCCGCGGACCCCAACGACGGCACATACTACATCTGGACGGCGGCTGATCCCGAGCCTGTCGTGTCGGGCAAGGAGGCTCCTCCCGCCGAGCTGGAGACGGTCCTTGAGTATCGCCTGGCGGAAGGCGCGCTGGCTGAGGGTGTTTACGCCATCGTGGGCAGTACCACGGAAGCGGGCAAAACCCCCAGAAGTATGCATTACTGGACGGATAGCAGAACTATCTTGGATCAGTGTACGAGTGAAGCGGCAGCCGGGGCTGAAACGGTTTCCTTCAGCGATGTTGCCACGAATCACCTTTGGAACGTGACACGCACCGCGGAAGGCAAGTATACCTTTGCCGCGGTGGCAGCCGAGGGCAATTATATCACCGGCGGCGCGGGGACCCTGAGCCGGGGCACCACAGCCACAGAGTTTACCGTGGTAGCGCGGAGCGACGGCGGTCATGACCTGAGCTGGGTGGACGACGGGACGACCTACTATATGGCTTGGGACGGCACCAGAGCCTCCGGCAGCCGTTGGTATGGCGCAACGGACCAGTACCGGATCAACCTCTACAAAGAGGGCAACGCGCCTTTTGCCATGGCCCAGACCGTGTTCAAGGGCACCAGCCAGAATCAGCCTCTTGTGCGGGAGGACACCAACAGCCAGTTCCGTATCCCCGCTTTGTATACGCTGAAAAACGGCTGGATCGTGGCGGCGTGCGACATCCGATGGACCACCACGGCGGACTCCCCGGCCAATCTGGACACCATCGTTTCCATCTCCAAGGACGGCGGCGAGACTTGGGATTGGGAGGTCGTCAACTACTTCGCGGACTTCCCCTCCACCGTGAACAGCAGCGCCAGCGCCTCCTTCATCGATCCGGCGATCGTACAGACCAAGGACGGCTCTGTTTGGCTGCTGGTGGACGCGCAAGCGCCCCATGTGAACGGCGGCAAGATCGGCAACGGCTTTGACGCTGAGGGCCGCCTGCGGATCAGCAAGTCCCCCGTCAACGGCGACTACTCCATGGACAATGCCCACGATAACAACCTCCACGGCTACACCTTTGATTATTATGTGGACATCAACAACGCCGGCGCGGGCGCGGACTACACCGTGGACGGCAAGACGGTCAAGCTGTGGCCCATCTGCGCCAACGCTGACGACCACGAGACCGGCTACTATGTAGACGCCTTCTTCAACACCTACTACGATCATGACGAGGGCGGTATGAAGCCTGTTCTGGCCCTCCAGCGCAACAGCTCCAAGGTCATCCACAATAATATCTTCTACACCGAGTCGGAGTGGAAGGTGTTCCCCACGGCGTTTATCATGGCCCGCAAGGCTACGGTCAACGAGGAGGCCGGGACGCTGGACTGGGGTGAGCCCCACCTGATCAGCGACCAGATCAAGTACAACACGGAGCACTTCATCGGCGTGTGTCCCGGCCGCGGCTTTGTTACGGAGGCGGGCGAGAACGGGGAGCGCATCATCTTCCCCATCTATGACAACCTGACCGGCGAGAAGGCCAGCAGCGTTTATTCTGATGACGGCGGCGTGACCTGGCACCGCGGTGAGCGCATTCCCAACGGGCAGGCCAACAAGACCAGCGAATCCCAGATCGTGGAGTTGCCTGTGAGTGAAAACGAGGCAGACGGCACATTCCTGCGGATTTACTGCCGCAACGAGAATGCGACCATCAGCTACGCCGACAGCTATGACGGCGGCGAGACATGGAGCGCCGGGGTGCTGGACAGCGCGTTGAAATACGGCACCAACACCATGGTGTCCTTCATCAACCTGAAGGGTTATCTGATCGGAGCGGACGACACGATCTACAGCAACCTGATCTTGGCCTCTTATCCTTGGGGCACGAAGGAGAGCGGGGAGCACCGGCGTAGCAACGGCGTGGTGCGTATCGGCTACTACGACCCGGCGGATGGAACTGGCCCTGTCCATTGGCTCAACGAAAACGAGATCCGCTATCCGGGCCGGTTCAACTACTCCTGCGTGACCCAGCTTCTGGATGGGAACAACGAGCCCACCGACAGCTTCGGCCTGCTGTATGAGAAGGACGCCACAGGCGGCATGGAGATGCTCTATTACACGCTGACCAGCGAGGATCTGCTGGGCGAGGGCTGGTCCTTGGTGCAAGAGGTGCCCGCGCTGCCCGCCATTGAGAGCGAGATCGTGCTTGGCGAGGAGGTCGCTCCCGCAATCGCGGCGGCCAAGGCGCTGGATCTGGATATGGGTGAAACCGGGGCGCTGACCGCCGCTGTGACCCTCACAGGAGAGGGCGCGGACGATGGCGAAGAGGCGGCGGTG
>CAZYYI010000098.1:0-4244 GCA_964651835.1 uncultured Lachnospiraceae bacterium | reverse complement strand
GAAGGTGATGGTTTTTTAAGTACATTTTTAATTAAAGGAAACGCGTCTAAATTTCTATTATAAATTGTTGCAAATTTTTTTGTGTTTGGAATTGTAGTATTTATCAACAACAAGTTTATCATTTGATTCTACAGTAGCTGCCATATATGCAAGATTAATAGGGTGATTAACTGGTAAGTTCCAAACTGGGAAGATATCATATTTAATATAGCTAACTTTTCTGCCTTTAATTTGCTCTTTATAAATTTGACCTAATGTTACTCCAAGTTTACCAGATGCAGAACCAGATGATGTAACTACAACCAAAGGCTTAGTAGTTTTTATATAATTGCTTTTTTCAAATGCATCAATAGCACCTTCAATATTAAAAGGGTAGTTTTCAGCAAATCTAGAAATATAAACTTTTTCACCCAAGTCTTTTAACATTTTTATAGCGTTAACGGCTTCTGGTTGATTCTTGTAAAGTGAAAATACAATGCTTGAAACTTTAAAACCTAACTTTCTATAAGTATCAATAAGATTTAAACAATCATCAATATAAAGTGAGTTGTAATCAGACCTAATTCTGTCATTTTGGATATTTTCACTATTAATGCAAAAAATGAATTCAGAAATCTTTTTAAATTCGCTCAAAATTTGTAACTGAGTATCTGGACTATATCCTGGCAGAATTCTACTAGCGTGGTAATCATCAAAAGGTTTGCCACCAAGTTCAAGATAAACTTTTTCAAATTTGCTTAATTGTTTTTTAATACCATTTTTTTGTTCTTCAATATATTTATTACAATCAAAACCTGTTTCCATATAAAGCCTCTACATACTGATTTATTAACTAATATATTATATAGATTTAATAATAATTTGTCAAGGTAGTTAGAAAATTAATTATTGTAAAAGTTATTGTAAACTAGTTAAATTAACTTTTAATCAATAATAAGTAGAAAATAAAAAAACAGCCATTTGGCTGTTTTTGTTTGCATTTTAAATTATCTAAGTATAATTGTGGTGCTGGTAGGGCAGATCTCATCGCCTTCAGAAAGGATGATTTCTTGTCCGTGTTTATACTCTTTAACATAAAGGCCAACGCGAACATTGAAAGAAGTTTCTGCATCATTGGCAGCAAGTATTGTCCATTTGCCAGGTTTGATAGCTTCTTTTTTACCAACTTTCATAGATTTTTTAGGTTTAATCAAAATATCGCCTTTGATATAAGTTACATTTTCATTTCCGTATTCATCAACAATGGTTGCCTCTGGGGTATAGCGAACGCCGTGTTTGATTTCAACATCATCAACTTCACGAGATTTTTCTTCAGCACGGATTTTTGCTTTTTTAACAGTGCCAGCTATACCAACAATAATAGCGATCAAAATAACTGCAATAATAATTCCACCAATAACATAATCAATTGTAGTCATAATTTTCCTCCCATATATTTAAATATTAACATAATTTGAGTATTTTTTCAAGTATTTTAAAGACGAAAATTAAATGATATAATTTGCTAAAAAATATAGTTATTTATTTTTTAATTTTTCATCAATTCTGCTTATTACAAGTTTGATGGTTTCATCACCATTAATATTGGAATTATCAATATATATTGAGTCATCAGTTTGTATCATTGGTGAAAATTCACGATGAGTGTCACGATAGTCGCGTTCAGCAAGGCTAGCCTTGATATCTTCAATGTTAGGGGAAAGTCCTTTTTCTTTTAATTCAAGAAATCTTCTGGTTGCTCTTGTTTCAAGGCTGGCGTCTAAAAATATTTTAGCATCTGCATTTGGCAAGACTTCACTTGTAATGTTTCTGCCGTCCATAACGCAGTTATAATTTTTTGCAAACTGTTGGCTTATTTCAATAAGCTTCATCATAGCACTTTTATTTGCTGCAACCTTAGATGCCATTTGCCCAATCTCTTCACGTCTGATATCTGCTGAAACATCTTTATCATTAAGATAGGTGATTTGCTTGTCACCCTCAAACTCTATACTTATGTTATAATTTTTGATATTATTTTCAATATTTTCCATGCTAGGATTTTTTAAATTATTTTCAAAAAGATAAAGTCCCATTGCTCTAAGGATTGCACCTGTGTCAAGATGTTTTAAATTGTAATGTTCAGCAAGTCCCTTTGCAAGTGTGCCTTTTCCGCTACCAGAGTAGCCATCAATTGCTATATTTATCATTGTTTTTCTCCTCAGTTATAATAACTTTAATTTGTTTTATTGTCAACTGACTGCTATTAAGTTTGACAAATTACAGCAAAAAATTAAAATATAGTTATGAGTTTTCGTGAAAGATTTTTGAAAATTTTTAATAAAATTGAAGATGTATTAATGCCATTTCATTCATGCATAGCTTGTGGAAAGGAAATTCCAGATGGCTCAAACTTTCAAATTTGTAAAGAGTGTTTGCTTGGTATTGAATTTATTGGTGGAAACATCTGTAGTAAATGTGGTGAAAAGTTAATTGAAGGTTCGCTTCTTTGTGATTACTGCAAAGATTTTAATTATCATTTTGATAAAAATATTTCTTGTTGTTATTATGATGACGCTGCTGCAAAAATTATTAAGGATTTTAAATTTAAAGGCAAAAAGTTTTATGCAGAATATATAGCCAAAGTTATGATGTCAAAGGCTGAAACTTTTGATAACATTGACTATATCACTTTTGTTCCAATAACAAAAAAGAGATTAAAAGAGCGTGGCTACAACCAAGCGGAACTGCTTGCAAATATTATAAGTGAAAAGATTAATGTTCCAGTTAAAAATTTGCTTGAAAAGGTGACTGATGGCAAACATCAAGTCAAGCTAAATCAAGAGGAAAGACTTAAGAACTTGGTAGATAGTTTTAAAGTTAATGACGATGAAAAGATAAATATAAAAGGTAAGAATATTTTGATAATTGATGATGTATTTACAACTGGTACAACGCTTAGTGAATGTGCAAAGGCTTTAAAGAGTGCTAAACTAAAAAAGATTGTAACTTTAACTTTTGCAAAAACTAGATTTAAGCCAAATTTGTAAAATTTGTCAAAAAATTTGATAAATATTGCATATTTGTGTTGAGCTTGACTTTACAAATAATAAAAAAACATATAATATAGTTTTGTTAAGGAGTTAAAATGGGTTTAATTAAGGCTATCAAAAATTTTGATAATAATAAAAGTGTTAAAAAATTAAATAAAATTGTTGATAAAGTTGAGGCACTCTCTAAAAAGTATCTTGCGCTCACAAATGAGGAGCTTGCACAGCAAACTTCTGTTTTGAAGGAAAGATATAATAATGGTGAAACACTTGATGACCTTTTGCCAGATGCTTTTGCAGTTGTGCGTGAGGCTAGTACTCGTGTGCTTAAACTTCGCCATTTCAGAGTGCAAATTATGGGTGGTATTGTTCTTCACCAAGGTCGTATTGCCGAGATGAATACTGGTGAAGGTAAAACCTTGGTCGCAACACTTCCAGCATACTTAAACGCACTTTCTGGCAAGCCTGTTCACGTTGTTACAGTCAATGAATATCTTGCAAAGCGTGACGCAGAACTTATGGGTAAAGTTCATAGATTTTTGGGTCTTAGTGTTGGATATATATATTCAAATCAAGATGCTGAGGAAAAGAGAAAGGCATATAACAGCGATATTACTTATGGCACAAACAGTGAGTTTGGTTTTGACTACTTGCGTGACAATATGTGTGAAAGCAAGGCAGAGCGTGTGGGCAGAGGATTAGAGTTTGCTGTTATCGATGAAGTTGACTCAATTTTAATTGATGAAGCTAGAACACCTCTTATTATAAGTGGACCATCAGGTGAGTCTTCTGACCAATATGTTGTTGCAGCTAAGTTTGCAAAATCACTTAAAGAATCTGATGTTGATATTGATGAAAAACAAAAAACAATCAACCTTAATGAAGATGGTATTATTAAGGCTGAAAGATATTATAGAATTGAAAACCTTTCTGATGTTGAAAATACTGACATCAACCATAACATAAACAACGCCATTCGTGCTAGATTTTTAATGGATAAAAATAGAGATTACATTGTGCGTGATGGTGAAGTGCTTATCGTTGATGAGTTTACTGGTCGTGTTATGCAAGGCAGACGTTACAGCGATGGTTTGCACCAAGCAATTGAAGCAAAAGAGGGTGTTAAAATTCAAGGTGAAAACAAGACCTTTGCAACTGTTACTTTCCAAAACTTCTTTAAGCTTTATAAAAAGATTTCTGGTATGACAGGTACTG
>CAZYYI010000097.1:0-4262 GCA_964651835.1 uncultured Lachnospiraceae bacterium | reverse complement strand
CTTTTGACCACTTTTTTAACAAAGTTATTAACAATTTTGTTAGTAACTCACACAAACCCCCAATTTTTCGGCATTCGCAAACCAGCCGAAATTATTATCAAAACTAAAATTTGTGCAAAATGAATAAAAAAAAGAGGGCTTTACCCTCTTCCAGTTATAAAAAACTACAAATTTCGTCATTTTATTTATCTTCACTAACTTGTTCAATTTCTACTACTTGCTGTACTATCTTATTTTTCTTTCTTCTAGGCTCAATGATATCATAAAGAATTATCGCTATTAGTGCTAACACAATATTTAACGCACTGCAGATTGCACCCATAGGTGAACCAATTAATAAGTTATAAAATACCCAAATTGCAGAGTTTACAATAGTAACAATTCTTATAGTGAGTAAGTTTTTGGATGCAAGACCAATTGCCAAAATTGCAAGTGAAGCAATCATAAACAAGTCAAAGGCATTTGTCCAAAATACTGCAACAAAAACACTAGATGCAGTTATTGTCAATATTATAGGAACAATATAACTCTTTAATGATTTCTTTTTTTCATTTAGATAAATATAGTCTAATGTTCTAACAAGGTTTATTGCATTTATAATAGCTGCTAATGGACTATTTATAAATAAGTATGAAGCGACATAAAAAGCACTAGCAGTAACCATAAATATCAAAATCCATTTTTTGCTTTTTAGTAGTCTAGAAACAAGATCTATTCCAGTTCCAACAAATATTAGAACTTGCGAAATAATATATAAAACCATTAGCTTTAGTAATCTCCAATTTTAGTATCAATAATTAGAATCAAATTAAACCATTACATTTTAATACAACTTTACAACTTCATTATCAATATGGTCACAACTAGTAAAATAATATTTAACGCCATTTTTAAGTAA
Source organism: uncultured Lachnospiraceae bacterium (assembly GCA_964651835.1). Lineage (GTDB taxonomy): Bacteria > Bacillota > Clostridia > Christensenellales > UBA1242 > RGIG1681. The sequence continues at coordinate 3,364 of CAZYYI010000097.1, read as the reverse complement.
TTGAAGTGGACAATTTGTTTTGCCGTGAATATGCCCAAATACAACACTATTCACTGAGTATTCTTCCATAAGTTTGGTAAACTCCGTTTCTGAGCCGTCACCAGCAAATGGAGGATAATGAATCATACAAATTATTTTTTCGTCATTAACTTGCAAGTTTTTTGCAGCAGAAAGTGTAAGTTTTAACCTTTTAACTTCCCTATTAAAAATCTTTAAATCCTCATCAGAAAGCGGTTTATTTTTTTCTGGAACTGTCCAACCCCTTGTGCCACAAATAATAAACTCACCAACCTTAACAGCATCGTTTTGAATTGCCCAAATAGACTCTGGCAAAATTTCACGCACTGCTGAAATAGACTTCCACCAATACTCATGATTACCGCGAATAATAAATTTTTTGCCCGGCAAGTCATCAATCCACTTTAGGTCTGCTTCAGCTTCTTCAAGTTTCATCGCCCAGCTGATGTCACCAGCAATCAAAACAATATCTTCGTCAGTTACTTTAGCCTTCCACTTTTCTTTGATTTTTTCGGTATGGTTTTCCCATTTGCCACCAAAAATATCCATAGGCTTGTCACAGCTATTGCTTAAATGGAGGTCGCTAATCGCATAAATTTTCATCTGCCACCTCCACAAATTGATAAATTCTGTCTATCAGCTCTTGTTTGCCAAAGCCAGTCTCTGAACTTGTAAGATAAATATTATCTCTTGCCACTTTAAGAGTCGCTGCAATATCTTTAATTTTTGCTATTCTTTCAGATGACTTCACCTTGTCATATTTCGTCGCAACAATAGTCACTGGTATATTATTATAGGTTAAAAAGTCGAACATCTGCAAATCTTGGGCAGTTGGCTTATGCCTCATATCAACTAAGAGCACTGCACACTTAATATTTTTTGAGGTCATAATATAGCCGTCTATCATCTTTTTCCAGCGGTTTTGTTCCTCTTTGCTTGCAAGTGCAAAGCCGTAACCTGGAAGGTCTGTCAAAATAAATTCTTTATTAATTTCAAAAAAGTTAATGAGCCTTGTTTTACCTTGGTTTGATGAAACCTTTGCAAGCTTGTAATTATTTGCAAGCATATTGATAATACTAGACTTACCAACATTACTTCTGCCAACCAAAATAATTTCTGGCATGTCAAAAGACTGGTACGCCCCAGCACTAGAAATTGATTTTAAAAACACAGCTTGTTTAATAGTTTTCATAAATTACCTTGAATTAATCTTAACACGAGCGACAAAAAAAAGCAACCAAGTTGGTTGCTTATATTTTTATGCAACAGTTTCTGTTTCTTCCTTTTCCTTTTCAGTAATATTAGGCACAACCTCTAAGCTACCCTTACTTTCAACATCCATAACAATTTTTTTGATATTTTTATTGCTTGGAGCTGAGTACATTACTGGAAGCATTGCAGACTCAATAATAGTTCTGAGACCTCTTGCACCAGTTTTGAGTTCAATAGCCTTTTTTGCAAAAGCAGAAATAGCATCGTTAGTAAACTCAAGTTTAATGCCGTCAATTTCAAACAATTTTTTGTATTGTTTTACAAGTGAATTTCTTGGCTCAGTGAGTATCTTTTTGAGTGCTTTTTCATCAAGCTCATTAAGTGAAACAGCGATAGGCACACGTCCAATAAATTCAGGAATAAGACCAAATTTGATAAGGTCATGAGGCTCAACTTTGGCAAGCAATTCATCAGATTTAATTTGCTCTTTAGATTTCACGCTGCCGCCAAAACCAAGGCTAGAATTTTCAGTACGTTTTTTAACAATTTCATCAAGACCAACAAACGCACCACCAAGAATAAACAAAATGTTTGTGGTATCAATTTGGATACACTCTTGATTTGGATGTTTTCTGCCACCTTGTGGTGGAACATTTGCAACAGTACTTTCCAAAATCTTTAAAAGTGATTGTTGCACGCCTTCGCCTGAAACATCACGAGTTATTGAAACATTTTCGCTCTTTTTGGCGATTTTATCAATTTCATCGATATAAATAATGCCTTTTTCAGCCTTTTTGATGTTGTAGTCAGCTGCTTGAATAAGTTTAAGCAAAATATTTTCAACATCATCACCAACGTAGCCAGCCTCTGTCAAAGTTGTGGCATCAGCAGAAGCAAAAGGTACATCCAAAATTTTTGCAAGTGTTCTTGCAATAAGTGTTTTACCAGAACCAGTTGGACCAAGCATCAAAACATTGCTCTTTTCAAGCTCAACATCTTCCATAACTTTTGTTTTGGTTTTGTCAACACTTGTGTTTTCTTTTTGCCTTTTTTCAATTATATAATTAATACGTTTATAATGATTGTAAACCGCAACAGAAAGCACCTCTTTTGCTTTATCCTGTCCAATGATATACTCATCAAGTTCAGTTTTAATTTTTTCTGGACTTGGCAAAACAAAAGGCTGTTCCTTTTGACGCTTTCTCTCTTCAGTTTCAAGAATTTCCCTGCAAATTCTTATACAGTCATTGCAGATACCAACAGTAGCTGTTGGGTTTTCTACAATTTCTTTAAATGCACCACGAGGTCTGCCACAAAATGAACAAGAACCAGCAATCCTTGGTGGAATTTGATTGTCATTATTATCCATAAAATCTCCTAAATAAAATCAAGATATGCAAAAAGTTTTTTATCTTTTGTATATCTTGAAATAAATTATCCTCTTTTTGCAAAAATTTTGTCGATAAGTCCATACTTTTTAGCTTCTTCAGCAGTCATAAAGTTATCACGGTCGGTATCCTTTTCAATAGTTTCGATAGGCATACCAGAGTTTTCAGACAAAATTCTATTAAGCACTTTGCGAGTTTTTAAAATATGGTCTGCGTGAATTTTTATATCACTTGCCTGACCTTGAAAACCACCAAGTGGCTGATGAATCATAATTTCAGAGTTAGGAAGTGCAAAACGTTTGCCCTTTGCACCACTTGAAAGAAGCACTGCACCCATACTTGCAGCAAGTCCCACACAGATAGTGCTTACATCACACTTTATGTAGTTCATAGTATCATATATAGCCATACCAGCAACAACGCTGCCACCAGGGCTATTAATGTACATCATAATATCTTTATCTGGGTCTTTACCCTCAAGGTAAATAAGTTGTGCAATTATAAGGTTTGCGGTTTGGTCAGTTATTTCACCATCAAGGAAAATAATTCTATCTTCAAGAAGTCTTGAGTAGATATCATATGACCTTTCACCACGATTGGTCTGCTCAATGACCATAGGTATAAGCATATCTTTCATAAAATCTCCTAAATTATTTGCTAGTTTTATTATTCTTATCTTTAAGCAATTTTATAACCTTATCAGAAATAATATTATTAATTATTACATCTTTTTGGCTAGGATTCAT
>CAZYYI010000096.1:0-4309 GCA_964651835.1 uncultured Lachnospiraceae bacterium | reverse complement strand
CTATGTTCTGCACCGAACTTAAACCAACACTTTCTGAGATTAATGATATTAAAACCGCGGTCAGTGAAGCGGTAACCAATTCAATTGTGCATGGTTATGAAAATAAGGGCGGAACCATCACACTTGAGGTTGGACTTTCTGGCAATACCATTGATATAGTTATATCTGACAAAGGTATTGGTATTGGTGATATTGATATGGCCCTGCAGCCATTTTTTACAACCAAGTCTGAAGAAGAACACTCAGGTATGGGCTTTACTTTAATGGATTCATTTATGAACTCGTTAGACGTTGAGGCAAATAAGCCTCAGGGTTTGGTTGTTCATATGAGGAAGGTTATAAAGGGTTAATGGAAAATTATAAACCTATTGATGCCGCCCAAACAAATGAACTTATAGTGCGTGCTAAAGACGGTGATGAAGAGGCAACTGAACAGCTCATTGCTGGAAATTTTCCACTAATAAAGGCTATTGTTAAAGGTTATTTAAATAAGGGAGTAGATTATGATGACCTTTACCAGATAGGTTGTGTGGGTTTTTTAAAAGCTATTAAAAATTTTGATCCTAGTTTTGATGTAAAGTTTTCTACTTATGCAGTGCCTATGATTTCTGGCGAAATCAAACGTTTTTTGCGTGATGATGGAAGCATAAAAGTATCTAGGTCAATTAAAAGCTTAGCTATTAAATTAAAAGCATATATAGAAAAACAGAAAAAACTTACAGGAAACACTCCTAGTTTAGATGAGCTTGCTAGCGAGTTTAATGTAGAGGTTGAAGATGTTGTAGTTGCATTAGATTCTACGCAAAGTGTGGTTTCTCTTCAAGCGAAAATTGACGAAGATGATTCAAACAGTCAAAATCTTATAGACAAACTGGTAGTTTTTGACAAAAGTGATGATATGCTTGATAAATTTATCCTTAAGAATGAAATACTAAATTTGCCAGAAAAAGAAAAAAAGATAATACTTTTAAGATATTTTCGTGGTTGCACTCAAGGCGAAGTTGCAGATTTGCTTGGAATATCTCAGGTGCAAGTATCAAGAATTGAGGCTAAAATTATTGAACATTTAAAAAGTAAATTGTTATCTTAAGCAGCTAAAATTTAAATTTTTATTGTTTAAATTTTAGTAATAAATGCTAAATTACCTAAATATAATTTTACTATAATTAGCTATATTTATTTTCATTAAAATTCGACAAAATGAAATATTATTCAACAATATTTTCGATAATTTAATTTGGTGAATTTATAGCATAGTAGTAGAATAGAGAGGTAGTTTGTATGAAAATTGTATGCACAAAATTAAGGTCAATTGGTAAGCTTGCAGCAACAGCACTATTAATGGTTTTGCTAGTATCAATTGTTGCATTTACAGGCACTGGAACTGTTTATTTTGGATATGCTGTAAGAAAGGTTCCTATTTATTCAGTTGACACAAAGGAAAAGAAAGTAGCGCTAACATTTGATGCGGCTTGGGGATCAGATAAAACAACAAAAATTGTTGATACCCTTACTGAAAATGGTGTAAGCGGAACATTCTTCCTAGTAGGATTTTGGATAGAACAGAATGCTGATAAGGTTAAGTATATCGATAATGCGGGGCTTGATATCGGCACGCATTCAAGTACACATCCTAAAATGAGTACATTAAGTGAAGCTAAAATGAGGGACGAGCTTTCTAGCTCAATGAAACAAATAACAGATATTACCGGTAAATCTGTAAAATATTTCAGACCTCCATTTGGCGATTATAATGATACACTCATTAATGTTGCTGATGGTCTTGGGCTTAAAACTATTCAATGGGATGTTGATAGTCTTGACTGGAAAGGACTTTCTGCTACTGAAATTTTACAAAGAGTTAAACAAAGCGTAAAAAATGGTTCAATAATATTGTGCCACAACAACTCCGACCATATAATTGAAGCTCTGCCTCTTATTATCTCGTACCTTAAAAGCGAAGGTTACCAAATGGTAAAGATTTCAGAACTTGTATATGACAGCGGATATTATATCGATAATAATGGCTTACAAAAAATAAAGTAATTAGAAACAACTAGTAAAAATTAAAATTAATAAACTTAAAGGAATTTTTTATGAATACAATATATGAAAACAACAATCACGTTTTACTTAAAGGAAAAATTAAAGAGTTACCAATGTATTCGCATACTGTTATGGGCGAGGGATTTTTTGAAATGTATTTAGAAGTAACAAGACTTTCTGAAGAAGTCGATGTGTTGCCAGTAACAATTTCTGAACGACTTATTTCTGATTTTAATATCGGCGATGAAATTGGGATTGTTGGTCAGTTTAGAAGTTATAACAAAATTGAAGATGGCAAAAGCAAACTTATGCTCACAATTTTTGTTAAAGAACTTGTAAATGCCGATGAAATCAATGAGATTAACCAAATTAATTTGGTTGGCTATATTTGTAAAGAACCAATTTATAGAACAACTCCATTTGGCAGAGAAATTTGTGATGTGCTACTTGCTGTAAACAGAGCATATAACAAAAGTGACTATCTACCTTGCATTGCTTGGGGAAGAAATGCCAGATTTGTTCGTGATCTTGAAGTTGGTGAAAAACTAGAAGTTCAAGGCAGAATACAGAGTAGAAAATATCAAAAACGTATTGACGATAACACTAGCGAAACTCGTGTGGCTTATGAAATTTCACTTTCAAGTGTTATGATTGTTGATGGCGAAACTGAATATGAAGAAATAGAAGAGAATACTGGCAGTGAAAGTGCAAACCTGTTTGATGATGTAAAATCAGAAGTTTCCACCACTGCAGCTTGTTAATGGTAAATAAAACCACCAAATAGGTGGCTTTTTTGCTAGGATAAATTTAAATAAATTTTTGCTCTATATTATAGGGCTTTTTTTATTGATGCACAAATTTTTGCAAAATTTTAAATATTAACTAAATTTGTTTGAAGTTAAAGTTAAAATATTATATACTATTGTCAGTAATTGTTTTAGGAGAAACATTAAATGGATTTATTTCAAAAATGTAAAGATTTTACGCTTGTTAAAGATGTAAAGGCAATGGGTATTTATCCTTATTTTCATGTGCTTGAATCAAAGCAAGATACAATAGTTAATATGGAAGGCGGCAGAAAGATTATGATAGGTTCAAATAACTATCAAGGTCTAACAAGTGACCCAAGAGTTATTGCTGCTGCTGTTAAAGCCACTGAGGAATTTGGAACTGGCTGTTCTGGTTCAAGATTTTTAAATGGCACAACATCGCTTCATATTGAGCTTGAAAAGGAATTTGCTAAATTTCTTGGAAAGGAAGACTGTGTAACAATGAGTACAGGTTTCCAAACAAATATTGGTGTTATATCAGCCATCGCTGGCAGAAAAGACTATATTTTCTGCGATAAAGAAAACCATGCATCAATTTATGATGGATGCAAACTTTCTTATGCAACAATGGTAAGATTTAACCACCTTGATTATGATGATTTGGAAAGAAAAATTCAAACAGTGCCAGCAGATGCAGGTATACTTATTGTTACTGATGGTATCTTTTCAATGACAGGTGATATTTGTGACCTTCCAAGACTTGTTGAAATTAAGAAAAAATATGGCGCAAGACTTATGGTTGACGATGCACATGCACTCGGTGTACTAGGAAAAACCGGTGCTGGAACTGCTGAATATTTTGATTTAGTTGATGAAGTTGACCTTATTTATGGCACATTCTCAAAATCACTTGCTAGTATGGGTGGCTATTGTGGTTGTTCTCATGAAGTTGCAGAGTATATAAGACATACTTCAAGACCATTTATTTTCAGTGCATCAATAACACCAGGTTGCCTTGCTGCAACACTTGAAGCATTAAAAATACTTGAAGCTGAGCCTGAAAGAGTACAACATTTAACTGATGTTGCAGAGTATATGAGAAAATGTTTGAGAGAAAGGGGAGTTAAATTTGCAGATAGCAAAGCTCCAATTATAGCATTATTTACTTATGACCAAAATGTAACTCTTTCAGTTTGCAAAAGATTGTTTGAAGAAGGCGTTTATGCAAACCCAGTTCTTCCACCAGCAACCCCACCAGGACAATGTTTGGTAAGAACCACATATACAGCTACTCACACAGAAGCAGAACTTGAAGAGGCGGCTGACATCATTGCAAAAGTATTTGCTGAATTTGACTTACTTGAAAAATAAGATAATCATTCAAGAGGATTAATTATATTGACATTAAAATTTCAATATGATATAATCCTTTTGTGCTTAGGGGTGTAGTTCATCGGTAGAATGAGAGTCTCCAAAACTCCAGAGGAGGGTTC
>CAZYYI010000095.1:0-4326 GCA_964651835.1 uncultured Lachnospiraceae bacterium | reverse complement strand
AACGCTCCAAACACAGTTGATGAAAAGTTGCTCCGTGATGTGCATATTCAGCTTTTAAAAGATTAATAGTTAAAAACTTTTTAAGCAAAAAAATGTTTAAAAAGTTTTTGATTTTTTAGGAGAAATTATGAAAAAATTTGAACTTGGCAAAGTAGTAAAATTGCACGGCATAAAGGGTCAAATGAAGATATCAACAAAGTTTGATAAAGATTTTGACTTGTCGCTTTTAACTAAAATTTATAACGAGGCAGAAGAGGAGTTTGCTGTTAAAAGAATTTTCAAAAAGCCAGATGGTGTTGTTGTTGAACTTGATGACATTGACCTTGAAAAAGCCAAGAATTATATTGGCAAATATTTTTATGTTGATGCAGAGCTATTTAAAGATAAAATTTTGATTGAAGAGTTAAAGAGTAGCGATGTTATTGTTAATGAAAAAAATATAGGTAAGGTTTTTGATGTTCAAGACTATGGTGCTGCTGAAGTTATTTTTGTTAAGGATAGCAGTGGAAAAGAATTAATTTTTCCAAATGTAAAGGGTGTAATTGAAAGTTTTGATAAGGATAAAAGAGAGTTAAAGCTCAATAAGTCAAAACTTCAAGAGGTATCTGACTATGAGGATTGATATTTTAACTCTGTTTCCTGAAATGTTTAAACCGTTGCAGGAAAGCATTATTAAAAGAGCAGTTGCTGATGATAAAATTGAGATTAATGTAATTAATATTAGGGATTATTCAAAAGATAAGCATAAAAAATGTGATGACTATACTTTTGGTGGCGGGCCAGGTATGCTTATGATGCCACAACCAATTTATGATGCAATTACTTCAATTGATGGCTACAAAGATGCTTATAAAATATATCTCAGTCCAAAGGGTAGTGTGTTTACTCAAACAAAAGCAAAAAGTCTTGCAAATGTTGAACATTTAATCTTGCTTTGTGGACATTATGAGGGTGTTGACCAAAGGATTATAGATTTGCTTATTGATGAAGAGATTTCAATAGGTGATTATGTGCTTACTGGTGGTGAGCTTCCAGCAATGGTATTGGTTGATAGTGTGGCAAGGCTACTACCAAGTGTACTTTCAGAGGGTAGTGCAGAGATTGAAACATTTACAGATAATTTGCTTGAGTATCCGCAGTACACCAAACCTCGTGAATTTATGGGGCTTGAAGTGCCAGAAGTTTTGATTTCTGGTGACCACAAAAAAATTGATGAGTGGCGAAAGCAAAAATCTATTGAGATTACAAAAACTCGTAGACCTGATTTATTAAATTAAAATTGATTGTTCTAAATATTGATTATTTCAGTATTTATAAAAATAGTTATCAAATAATAAAATATTAATTATGATTTGATAACTTATAAATTATTAAAACATAACTAATATTTTTTGGAGGATTTATGAAAGAAATAAAGTGGTTTCCAGGTCATATGAAATCGGCTCTTGAAGACATTGAAAAAAGCAAAATCAGCTTGGCTGATTGCATTTTGTATGTTCTTGATAGCCGTGCACCAATTTCTTGCCTGAATCCGAATGTAAACAAAATTGTTCATAATAAGCCAATAATATATGTTTTTAATAAGGTAGATTTGGCTGATGAAAGTAGGCTAACTGAAATAAAAAAGCAGTTTGAGACAGAGGGTAAAACAACTGTTACTATTTCTGCAATAAACCAATCAAATAAACAAAAAATAAGAAGTGCAATAGTTAATCTACTTAGTGAAAAAATACAAAGAAACAAGGATAAAAACGTTAAAAAGACTTATAAAGTTTTAGTTTTTGGTGTGCCAAACACTGGCAAAAGTTCTATAATTAATCTTCTTTGTGGCTACAAAAAGGCAAAGGCTTCAAACATTGCGGGTGTCACAAGGGTTAATAGTTGGGTAAAAATTGATGATGAGTTTTTGCTACTTGATACTCCGGGTGTTCTTTGGCCAAAATTTGATGAAACCATAAATAAAAATTTAGCTTATATTGGTTGCCTTTCTGACAAAGAATTTGATATGGCGGATATGGGTTTTGAAGTTATGCAAATTCTCTTTGAAAAATACCCAGAAAATATCAAAAACAAGTTTGATGTTGATTTTGATGTAGACGAATTTATTGAGCTTTATGATAGGTTCTGTAAAAAGCGTGGCTACATTATGCGTGGCGGTGAAATTGACTATACAAGAGCAGGCAAATGCTTTGTTGATGATTTTAGAAACGGCAAGTTTGGCGGCGTAACTCTTGACTAAATTGAGGAAAGTTATGGAAAATTTTGTTTTTGAAAAATGCGATAAAAAATATTTAAATGATGCAATTGAATTATCAAAAAAAGCAACAATGGTTTATGGCAATAATACTATTTTAAAAATAGGTATTGCAAAACCTATTGTAGAAGCTGATTTGCCATATCTTTACATTGCAAGAGCAGAGGAAAGAGTTGTTGCGTGTTTAACTTGTTATTCGGTAATGAAAAAAGAAGACATTGTATGGTTTGAATGTAAAAATAATAAAAATTGTTTCGAGCTTGGCAGGGGCTTGGTGGATGAGGCTTTTAGGGGCAGAGGACTTATAGGTAAACTTGCTGAGTTTATAATAAATGAACATAAAAACAGTGACTTTTATTTTGATACGATGTATGCTCCAATTAAAAATGAAAGTTGTATAAAAGCTTTTGAAAAGCTAGGTTTTGAAAAATTATTTGTAAAAGATTGGTTCGATAAAAAACATAATGTTCAAACAAGCTGGCAAGTAATGCACTACAAAAATTATTAGTAGAGGATTTTATGGCAAAAGAAAAAGTGTTTATAGATAAACTTAAGTTTGAGAAAGAAGAGCTTGCAAAAGGTGCTAAGCTTATAGCTGGCGTTGATGAGGTTGGCAGAGGCCCGCTTGCTGGCCCCGTGTGCGTTGCGGCTGTAATTATGCCTTTAGACGATATTATAGACGGCATTGATGATAGTAAAAAAGTTTCCGAAAAAAAGAGGGAACTGCTTGCGGAAAAAATCAAAGAAAAAGCAATTGCTTATAAAATCTGTATGGTTGAGCCTGAAGTTATTGATGAAATCAATATTTTGAATGCTACTAAACTGTGTATGAAAAATGCGATTGAGGGGCTAGAAATTAAACCTGATATTGTACTTGTTGATGCTGTTGATAAACTTGATGTTAATGTTAAAACAAGAGCGATAATCAAAGGTGATGCATTAAGCTACAACATTGGTGCAGCCAGTATTTTAGCAAAGGTTGAACGTGACAATTTGATGAAAGAGTATGCAAAAACATATCCGGAATATAGTTTTGAAAAGCATAAGGGTTATGGCACTGCAGTTCATATAGAAGCACTTAAAAAATATGGAATTACCAAAATTCATAGAAAAAGTTTTTTAAAGTTTTTGGAAAAATAGTATGTTTAATGAACGCGTTTGGAAAGAGGGTGAAAAGATTGCCCAAAGTTATATGAAAAAAAATGGGTACAAAATTAAATATACCAACTTTTCTTGCGTAGGCGTGGAACTTGATATTGTTGCAATTTTGCCAGCTAAAGTTCAAAAGAAAAATCTTGAAAATTTATTAAAAAAACAATTAAAGCAAGATGGCGTCGATAGCAAAATTTTAAAAAATCACTATAAAAATTTAATAAATAAGCTTGAAGATTTGCTAGTTATTTGTGAAGTTAAGTCCAGAAGCAGTGATAAATACGGCGAAGGTCATGAAGCAATTGATACTAAAAAAATGTATCACATCAGGCGTGGTGCAGAATATTTGATGAATAAAAGTGAGTTCAAAGATATGCAAGTTCGCTTTGATGTTGCAAGTGTAGATGCAGGTAAGCTAACATATATAGTAAACGCATTTTAAGTATTGGAGGTATTATTATGTCAACAAGCAAAGAATATCATAAATATGTTATGGATAATTTGCTTAAAATTGGTGCAAGTTCAAGGGCTATGATGGGTGAGTATGTGCTTTACTATAAAGACAAAGTAGTAGGCGGAATTTATGATAATAAAGTGCTAATCAAACCAGTAGAAAGTGCAAAAAATATGTTACCAAATGCAGAGTTAATCATTCCTTATATTTCAGCTAAACCAATGCTTTATATTGAAAGTATTGAGGATAGCGAGTTTAAGCTAAATCTTTTTGAGAGTATGTATAACGAGCTTCCAGCAAAAAAATCAACAAAAAGTGATAAAAAATAAAATATTTTAGAGAAAACGCTTGATTTTAAGAAATTTAAGTGTTATACTCACTATCGTAATTATGAATGGTCCTCTGCACTTTGAGCTAGCACGAACATTCATTTATATAACTTCAAAAGGAGGAAAACCTATGAATA
>CAZYYI010000094.1:0-4403 GCA_964651835.1 uncultured Lachnospiraceae bacterium | reverse complement strand
ATTATTTAATGCTCTAGATACGGCCTCAAAAATAACTGAATATATAAGTGATGATTTTAAAAATCTTACATCAAGTTTATTTGGATGAACATTAACATCAACTTCATCAAGTGGTAGAGACAAGTAAAGTATAAAGAAAGGATATTGCCTTTTCATCAAAAAATCACCATAAGCATTAGACACTGCAGTTTGCGCTGTTAAATTAATAACATATCTACCATTAACAATTAATGTTTGATAAGTTCTGTTAGATTTTGAATAAGTTGGTTTTCCAACAAAACCTTCAACTTTAACATTTTCACGTTCAGCAAAAACTTCTAAAGTTTCACTAACAGACTCTTTGCCATAAATTGAAAACATTGCTTCTTTTTTAGTTTTGCCAACTGATGCATAAACTTTTTTTCCATCAACAGTATAAGTCATATTTATATCAGGATGAGCCAATATTGTACGTGAAACAATATTTGTAATTTCCTGTTCTTCAGTTTTTGGTTTTTTCAAAAATTTAGCTCTAGCTGGAACACAGAAAAATAAATCTTCAACAGTGATTGTAGTACCAACTTTTGTTGCCACTTTATTTATCTCACCAAATTTGCCACCTTCTATATAAATTTCATTACCCACTTCTTCATCTGCAGTTTTTGTTACAAGCTTAACCTTTGCAACTGCTGCAATAGATGCAAGAGCTTCACCTCTAAAACCTAAAGTAAATATAGAATCTAAATCTGTACTATTTTTTATTTTGCTAGTTGCGTGAGGCAAAAAGGCAGACTTAATATCATTTTCTTCAATTCCTGAGCCATCATCAGAAATTTCAATGCTTGATATTCCACCATTTTTAATTTTTATATTAATATTAGCTGCCCCAGCATCTATAGAATTTTCAATTAATTCCTTAACAACAGAAGCAGGCCTTTCAACAACCTCACCAGCAGCAATTAAATTATATACAGAAGGATCTAATATATTTATTTTAGACATAGTATTCTCCTTTTATTTTTTAACTTTATCAACTAAATTCTGAAGTGTACCAAATGCCATAAGCGGTGAAATTGTATCCATATCCATTTCTTTCAAAACATTTATTATTTCTGCCACATTAGCATTGGTATTAACTTTTATTTCACTATTATTATTTGAAACAACGTTCTCTGATTTACCATTTTCTTTTGCTATCAAAATTTCTTTTGCTCTAGTTATAAGTTCATCAGGAAGTCCTGCAAGTTTAGCAACTTCAATACCAAAGCTTCTATTTGCCGAACCCCTAGCAATTTTATGCAAAAATACAATTCCACCATCCCACTCTTTAACAAGCACTCGATAATTTTTAACACCATCAAGTTTTCCTTCTAAATCAGTGAGTTCGTGGTAGTGTGTTGAAAACAAAGTTTTAGCCTTAATATGATTTGATATGTATTCAATAATTGCTGATGCAATACTCATACCATCATATGTGGCAGTCCCTCTACCAACTTCATCCAAAATTATTAAACTTTTATCAGTTGCATTGCTAATAATGTTTGAAACTTCACTCATTTCAACCATAAATGTACTTTGACCAAAGGCAACATCATCTGAAGCACCAACTCTGGTAAATACTCTGTCAAGTATTGATATCTCAGCTGATTTTGCTGGAACAAAGCAACCCATATGTGCCATAAGTGATATTATTGCAACCTGTCTCATATATGTACTCTTTCCTGCCATATTTGGTCCAGTTATAAGTAAAGTACGATTCTCATTATCATCAAGCAATGTATCATTAGGTGCAAATTCAGTGTTATTTTGCATTGCCTCAACAACTGGATGTCTGCCATCAATAATTTTTATTTGATTTACTTTATTTGAAATTATTGGTTTAGTATAGTTATGTTCAACAGACACACTAGCAAATGATAACAAACAATCAACAAGTGATATAGCAGATGCAATTTCAGAAAATTCTGAAAGATAAGAAGACAAAAACATTTTTATTTCTTCATAGAGTTTAGCTTCAAGTGCTATCGCCTGTTCTTTGCTATTTAAAATTTTATATTCCATTTCTTTAAGTTCTGGAGTTATAAATCTTTCAGCATTAGTTGTTGTTTGTTTTCTTATATAGCCATCTGGAATTTGATTAAGCCAAGAATTTGTTATTTCAATATAATAACCAAATACTCGGTTGTATCCAGTTTTTAAGTTTTTAATACCAGTTTTTTCTTTCTGCTCTTTTTCATATTCAGCAAGCCACTGTTTGCAATACTCACCTGCATTACGCAGTTTATCAAGTTCATCATTATAAGATGAAAGCAAATATCCGCCCTCTTTTAAGTTAGATGGACCATCTTTATAAATTGCATCCTTTAAAACTTTAATAATATCTGGGCATAGTGTTATTTTTTCAGCAGCCTCAAGTAAGATTTTTGATTTGCAACTTGAAAGCATCTTTTTTATTTCTGGCAATTTTTCAAGACTTTCAGCAAGTGCCAAGCACTCTTTTGGCTGAATAGTACCAGCAGAAATTTTACCGCACTTTCTCTCAATATCAGTATAATTTTTAAATTCAGAAATTAAGTTTTCCCTTAATATCATATCATTTGCAAGTTCTTCAACACCATCAAGTCTTTCATTTATAATTACTTCATCTGTCAATGGTTGCTCGATAAATGAACGCATTTTTCTTGCACCCATTGCGGTTTTTGTTTTATCAAGAAGCCATAACAGTGAACCTTTTTTCTGACCAGAAGAACTACTTGATGTTAGCTCCAAATTTTTGCGTGCAATAATATCAAGATGAACATATCTTTTGTCATTAATTATAACAAGTTTTTTAATATTTGTTATTGCTCTTTTTTGAGTTTCTTTATAATAGTTTAATACTGCACCAACTGCAAGCACCATTTCTTTACTTGAATCAAGACCAAGTGCAGATAAGGCTTTTACATCAAACTGTTCTAAAATAATTTTTTTAGCATCAGCGTATTCAAACAAATCATCTCTTTTATAAAATTCCGGAACATATGAAAGTTTAACTGCTGCTAAATTTTTAGTATTATCGAAAAATGCTGTATTACAGATAAGTTCTGATGGCCTTACTCTTGCAAGTACATCATCAAAAAGTTTTACCTTATCATCACCAGTAAGCTCCAATGCCTCAATCTGACCAGTTGAGATGTCGCCATAGCAAACACCTATAGAATTTTTTGAAGCAAAGCTAGCAAGCAAATAATTGCTTACACTTGACTCAAGTGACTCAGTATCTGTTATTGTACCAGGAGTAACAATTTGTATAACATCCCTTTCAACCAGACCCTTGCTTTGTTTTGGGTCAGTAAGTTGCTCACAAATTGCAACTTTGTGACCATTTGAAACAAGCCTTGAAATATAAGTACTAGCAGCATGATATGGTATTCCACACATTGGTGCTCTTTTTTCAAGTCCACAATCCTTACCAGTTAAAGTAAGTTCAAGCTCTCTTGATACAAGCTCTGCATCTTCAAAAAACATTTCATAAAAATCACCCAGCCTATAAAAAAGAATAGTATCTGGATATTTATTTTTTGTTTGAAGATAATGATTCATCATTGGTGATAACATAAAATTTCCTCATTACTTTTTAGATTTTGCAATATTTTCCTGTCTTACTTTATTTTTATTGTCTCTAAGTAGCTTCATTGATTTATTATCTTTTGGAAGTATTGAAACTTCAACAGGATGTTTGAAATTTTTTGGTTTAAAATTTGAAGAGTCCGTTACAAGTTTTCCATAAATAACTGATTTATTTACCCTAACCACCTGAACATCAACAATTTCGCCCACACAATTTTCATTTCCATCAAAAGAAATTGTTTTGGCAGATTCAAGAGAACCAAAACATTTTTCGCCATCAAAACTTTCACATAAACACTTGTATGTTTTTCCAAGCACATCAGCAGACTTTTTATTAATAATTTCATTTTTGAGTGCAAGCAACCTTGAAAGCCTTTCTTTTTTTGTTGCAAGTGGAACTTGGCCTTCCATCTTTTCAGCAACTGTACCCTTGCGCTTTGAATAGTTAAAAGCAAAAATTTGCATGTATTTAACTTTTTCAATGATATCAAGAGTTTCTAAGAAATCTTCTTCTGTTTCACCCGGAAAGCCTACAATGATATCAGTTGTAAGTTCTACATCAGGAATTTTTGTTTTTATTTCATTTACAAGTTTTAAATAGCTCTCTTTTGTATACCTTCTGTTCATTGCTTTTAAAACTGCGTTACTTCCCGCCTGAACTGGCAAATGAATTGAATGACAAATATGTTTTGAACTGGCAATAACATCAATAACTTCACTTGATAAGTCTTTTGGGTGTGATGTCATAAACCTTAATCTATATTCGCCTTCAATCTTATCCAAATCAGCAAGTAATTTTGCAAAAGTAATCTTTT
>CAZYYI010000093.1:0-4432 GCA_964651835.1 uncultured Lachnospiraceae bacterium | reverse complement strand
AAGGTGGGGGTCGGTGGTCCGAGTCCACTCAGTCCTACCAAAAATAAAGAGCCAAAACGGCTCTTTTTTTCGTGTTTTAAAACCCCATAAATGCCCAAATTATCGGCATTTACATGATTTTCAAAATTTAGTTTTTACACAAATTTTTTATAAAATCTGCACAAACCGATTTTTGTAAAAAAATGCCTATTTTCTGCCTATAACGGCCTAAAACTACCCTAATTGCTATCAATTGCTACATAGGCATTTTGAAAAATACAGCAATTCTAGTTCGTAAAAAATCACTAACTTCTTACATACTATTTTATATTAGTTGTTTTTATTTTTTTTAGTTGACCTTTATATTTTGCAAGTTTACCATTTATTGAATTAGCAACAACTAGACATCCTTGTAATTTATTTATGTTCGCTGTATTTCCCTTTTTTATTTCTTCAATATAATTATGAGTTTTCAACATCAACTTGTTTGGCACTTGCATTTTGCCATTTCTATCTAATATAACACCTGTTACTTTCTTTGTCTCCAATTTATTATACCATTTACATTTTTTGATTGAAACATCATAAGCATTTTTATTTATTATCTCTAAAATTTCCTTCCTAAAAAAGAATGGTATTCTTTTATTAGATGTAAATACTACATCATCAACATAGACTGTCATCGTAATATCATATTTTAAGGACAATGTATTCATCTCCGCAAACATATCTACATTCCCAAAATAAGACATTATTGAACTTATTGGTGAACCCGTAATTAAATGATTCCTTTGTTTTATGTGTGTATCATTAATAAATTCATTAACTTTTTTCATTGATTTATTTTCTTGATTTTTTAAGTCAAGATCAATTGTTGATAAATTAGTCAAAATATTCGCCACATCTGGAGATGTTTGTAATTTATCTAAATAAAATTTATAAATTTTGTTTCTATTAATATTTGGGAAAAACTTTGAAATATCTATTTTAAATAAATACTTCTTATTTGAATGAGCTCCTGCATTTTGTATGTAACATTTATCTTTTACTCCTGAATAAACATAATCAGGCACATCTATAAGTTGTAAAGACTTTAAGATGATCTTTTGGATGTTTTTTAAATCATCACTTGGTGCCTCTATTAATCTTTTTTTATTATTTTTATTTATCTCGATATAAGGGTTAATTTTGCAATTAATAAAAGAACTCTTGCAATATACTTTCCTATCAATATGCAAAAGTTCTAATAATTTCTTTTTGGATTTCAATCCATACAAATAACATTTTTTATATTCCAAAGGTTAAACCTCATTATATTTGAATTGGTTGTGCTTATCCCAATTTTGTAAATATTTCTATCAGAAGAACTGAAATATTTACAAATGCAGAACGAATAAGTTTACCTAATGCTTTTAACCAAGCCTTAAAAGACTTTCTCTTTTTGCTAGTTTCTTTAGATAAACTAGCTGTATCATTAACTATTACTGTATTATTATTACCAGTAACGTTAATGACAATTGAAGTTGAATTAGTGTTCTTCTTCATAATGTGGTTTACCTCCTTTTTGTTATTTGCCCACTTATAAGTGGTCTCCTGCACCAGATAACAAAATATTGAGGTAATAACGGTATAAACTAAAGCACAATCTATTCATGAGCACGAAGTGCTCAACTCCTGCACATACGTTATACATCTACATTTTAAACTTTTATGTTAATAAGTCTCCAAGAGATGCAGAAACACGATGCCCAGGGAAAATCCTTCTAACGAAGTCCATTGATATATATATAATACCAACCAATTTATAACAGGAGTTATATTTTACCGTATCGCATTAGTGGAAGTATGTTAACATAAATATTTAAAAATGTCAATAAATTTTTACATCTCAAAATCTTTTTCTTTCTTTTTTCTTCGCTCTTTGAGCATCTCGAGCAAGTATTCATAATCGTCATCAGACAAGTTATCAAACTTTTCCTGTGGGGTTAGTTCCCTTTCTTTTTGCTGATTAAAATGTTTATTTATCGTTTCAGTCGCCTGCTTAAAATAAGATTTATCAACTGAGTTATAAGTCGTTATTGTTGTGTTAACTGACTTATGTCCGAGCAATGCTTGGATTACCTTTGGATTAACATTCTCTTCAAAAAGCATATTTGAATAAGTGTGCCTGAGTCCATGAAAATGTATGCCACACTTATTTAGTCCGTGCTTTTCCAAAAACTCTCTAAACATCTTTTTTACACCGCCATATGTTCTTACATGTCCTTCACTAGTTCCAAACACATAAGCATCTGAAGCAATTAAATTCTTGCCTTTTGAATCTCCAACAAGTTCTTGCTTTGTTTTATGCTCATGCATGGCATCTACCAAAATATCTGGCATTGGCACTTCACGAACAGAGCAAGCTGTTTTAGTAGCACTAACAACCGTCACCCTTTCAACAACCTTGCCATCATAGTCAAACCTTGGAACAACCGTAACTGCCTTTTCAATTTTTATAATATTGTTTTTGAAATCTATATTTTCCCAAGTTAGTCCAAGTGCCTCGCCTATTCTAAGTCCTGCAAACATCATGCACATACAAAATGGTTTAAAGAAATCGTGGTGATTTAAACTCTCAATAAATTTTTGTCTAATCGCAGGTGGTAGTGCCTTATATCTATTTTCACCGTCATAAATTTTTCGCTCTGCACTTCTAACTTTTGTTTTCATTACAGGGTTAGTCGTCACATAATTGTTGTCTATCGCGAACTCATAAAATTGCCCGAGCAAAAATTTTATCTTCTTAACTGTAGACAAACTATAACCTTGGCTGAGCATATCATTGAGTAGCTTTTGTACATGATATGGTGTAATTTCATCAATTTTCATTTTCCCAATTACAGGGGCAATGTGTAAATTGAAGTTCATTAAATTAAATTCAAATGATCGTGGAGTTACCAAAGTCTTCTTGAACACTAGCAGCCAATCTTTCATCAAAACTTCTAATGTGGAATTGTTCACAACATTAAAATTATCACTTGCGATTCTTTTTGTTATTTTTGTAAGTTTGTCCGCCGCTTCCATTCTTGTTCTACCATAAACAAGCTTGCGTTTCAGTTTTCCATTTTCATCTTTTCCAAGAGAAGCTGCACCAACCCAGCGGCCATTTTTTAACTGATAAACTGAGCCTTCACCGTTCAGTCTTCTTGTTCTTTTTACAACTCTATAATCTTCCATTTTCCACCTCCAAGTTTGTGTTGTTTAAGGTTAGCCAAGTTACAAAACTTAACACGCTAACAACTTGCCTTCTGCCCACTTTTGTAGTTGGAAAGTTTTTACTTCTCATTAAATTTCTAACATTATCTCTGCCAAGTCCAGTGATTTTAATTAGGTCTTCGCAGTCTAAAAAATCTTTGTTGTATTTAGTTGAAATCCTGTCAACTTCAGTTTGTATTAAGTTGTTTAAATTGATTGTATTGTTTAAATTATTTGTCATATATTTCGTCCTATTAAAATTAAATTTTTTAATATCTCAATCAATTATCTCAATTAATATTTGTGGCTTTCGCCACTGTTAAACTAAACTGGGTTTCCCAGTTGTAGCAGAAGTTGAGGTGGTGCGTCAAAATGCGTCACTTTAAAATGGGGTGCGTCAAAATACTGCCGAAATTTTCGGCATTTACACACGCATTATTGCATTTTGAGCCACCTCTTTTCCTGCTTAATGTGAATTTCTTATAAAAAGCCCTAATTTCATGAAATTTTCATCTTAAATACTCCGTTTTTGTAAATGTCTCAAATTTCTTTCACAATTGCCCTTAATTTTAAAACTTTTCTCTCGTTTGATAACTTCTTCGCTTTAATTTTTCACAGCCGAGACAGCCCTAATTCTCGGCCTCAAACGTCGCATCACCTCCTTTTAATTTTTTCTCCATTCGACTTACTCTTTACATTTCACACCTCCTAAAAGTTATTTTAATATTCCCGATTGCTCAATGAGTGATATATCGAGAAATATTTTATAATCAAATTTTAGCAAATCATGAATCCAAAAAAATGGATTTCAAAAAATATCCTTCTATATAAGGCGTTTTGTTTGCCTACTATTTTTGTAAAATTATAGCGAGAATCTTTATAATGTCTGATTTTATGGGTAAAAATTTTTTGTATTTTAATCAAATAACTCCATTTTTGTTTGCCATAGTAACGATATTATTTTTAGTTTTATCAAATAAAGTCCCTCTATATAAGGTGACTTTGTTGCACAAAATACTTGTATAATAGCAAAAAATTGGCCTCTTTTTCTTAATTAAATTGATAGAAACCCTTCTACTATAGTATTTTTTGAAACCACCTTTTTTGTAAACTTCAGTCTTAATTTACTTAAAATTTCGCACAAAAAGAAAAATCGGAAAATATGTAACTTCCGATAAAATAAGCATTTACAAGTTTTTTTAAAAAATTTTTAAAC
>CAZYYI010000092.1:0-4450 GCA_964651835.1 uncultured Lachnospiraceae bacterium | reverse complement strand
AAAGTCTAGTGTAAAATTTCCAATGATATTTATATATTTGTTGCTTGTTCCAGCAATATTAATGCTGGTAGGCATTTGTATTAATGTGCAAATTGTTGGCATGGGGTATTTTGTTGCACTTTTAATCAGTTTTTCTTTTATGATTATTGATTATAAATTCAAATCAAGTTTAACAAATTATAAACTTACATTTTCACTTTCTGAAGTTATAAATTTAATTTCAGTTATTGCGATACTTTCATATGAAATTAAAAATCATACTTTGGTACTTAATATATTTTTAAGTATGTTAATTGCAATCAACACTTTTATGCTAATCATTGATATATTCTTTTTGAAAAATCAAAAGATTAACAAATTTAATGGTTCAATAGTTAGTATATTTAAAATTGGCTCTATGGTTTGTATACTTATGTATTTTTACAAAGTTTCAACTCTATGGTTTGCTATTGATGCATTTTTATTTGAACTTATAAGTATGTCTTTAAAAATATTTTTGTGCGTAAAAAAAGTTAAGGTTGTTGATGAAACAAAGTCTGACAATGAGACTATTGAAGATATTATACACTCAGCTGGTGAGGACGAAGGAGAAATTGAATAATGGATGCTAAAATGATTGTTAAAATCGTAATGCTATGTTTGATGGCTGTATGTGTATTAATTGCGATAGTTTCAAAATTTCTTATTTCTGGTAAAAATACTGAAAGGGGAACATATTACATAAGGCGTGTTATGCGAGTGAGACTTATATGTTTTGTTGCGATGCTTGTTTGTTTGCTTGTTTGTTTTCTTATATAGTGTATTTAAATAAAAAAAGTTATTAAATTAGGAGAAATTATGCAAAGAATGAAAGACGAAGGAAGTTATACTCCTCAAAATTTTGAAGATAAAATTTATAAAGAGTGGGAAAGTGCTGGTCATTTCCATGCACAAGTTAATAAAAATAAAAAGCCTTTTACAATAGTTATGCCACCACCAAATGTTACAAGTAAGGCTCATATTGGTCACGGACTTGACATGACACTTCAAGATATTATGATAAGATATAAGCGTATGCGTGGTTTTGAAGCATTGTGGCTTCCAGGAACTGACCATGCTGCACTTGCAACTGAACATAAACTTGTTGAAAAATTAGCTAGTGAAGGAAAAACTAAAGAGGCTATTGGAAGAGAAGCTTTTGATAAGGTTGCTTGGCAGTGGTATGACAAATATGGCGGTGAAATTTTAAACCAGTTCAGAAGAATGGGTTTTTCTGCTGATTGGAGTAGATATCGCTTTACAATGGATGATGAAAGCACTAAAGCTGTTCATGAGGCTTTTATTAGACTTTATAATGAAGGTTATATTTATCGTGGAACTCGTCAAACCAACTGGTGTGTAAATTGTAAATCAGTTATCTCTGATGATGAAGTTGTATACTCTGATGAACAAGGCTCAATGTGGCATATAAATTATAACTTTGTTGATGGCAGTGGACACATTACAGTTGCAACCACAAGGCCAGAAACTTTGTTTGGTGATACTGCTATTGCTGTAAATCCTGAAGATGAAAGGTATAAATCAATTGTTGGCAAAAAAGTAATTGTGCCAATTATTAATAGGGAAATCCCAATTATTGCTGATAACTATGTAGAAAAAGATTTTGGAACTGGTATGGTTAAAATAACTCCAGCTCACGACCCAAATGACTATGAAGTTGGCAAAAGACACAACCTTGATGTTATTGAAGTTATATCAAAAACAGGTATTATGACAGACATAACTGGTGAAAATTTCAAGGGTTTAAGCATTTCTGACGCAAGAGCAAAGGTTGTTGAAACTCTTAAAAATTTGAATCAACTTGAAAAGATTACACCTTATGTTCATTCTGTTGGACATTGCGAAAGATGTAAAACAGCAATAGAACCAATGATAACACAGCAGTGGTTTGTTAAAATGGGTGAGCTTGTTAAACCTGCTATCAAATGTGTGGAAGATGGATCACTTAAAATTTATCCAAAACGTTTTGAAAAAAATTATTTCCATTGGCTCAAAAATATTCGTGACTGGTGCATTTCAAGACAAATTTGGACAGGGCATAGAATTCCTATTTATTACTGCAAAGAATGCAAGAATGAAATAGCTTCTAGCAGTAAAGTTACTGTATGTCCAAAATGTTCAAGTGCCAATATTCATCAAGATGATGATGTGCTTGACACTTGGTTCTCTTCAGCACTTTGGCCACTTACAACTCTTGGTTTCCCAAATAAAACAGAAGATTTTGAATATTTTTATCCAACAACTTTGCTTGTTACAGGCTATGACATTTTGACTCAATGGGTAACAAAAATGGTTTATATGGGTGAAAAATTTGGAAATGATGTTCCATTCCAAAATTGTCTTATTCATGGCTTAGTTCGTGATGAGCAAGGCAGAAAAATGAGCAAGAGCCTTGGCAATGGTGTTGACCCAATTGAAATTATTGATAAATATGGTGCAGATACTCTTAGAGTTGCGCTAATCAAAGAAATGTCTATGGGTATGGATACAAGGTTTAGTCAAACCAAAGTTGATGAAGCAAGAGGCTTTATCAATAAGGTTTGGAATGTTAGCAAATTTATTTCACTTCATCAAGATGGCATAAATATTTTGCCTATTAATGAAATTAAACTTACAAATGTGCAAAAATGGATGCTTTATAAACTTGATGAAACCAAAAATATTGTTACAAATAACCTTGATAAATTTGATGTAGGTGTTGCACTTTCAAATATAATGTCATTTACACTTGATGTACTTTCTGATTGGGCAGTTGAACTTGCGAAACCTGATATTTTTGAGGGCGGTGAAAGTAAACAAAATATGGTAAGTGTGCTTACATTTGTGTTTGGTGAAGTGCTTAAACTGTTGCATCCATTTATTCCATTTGTAACTGAATATATTTATCAAAATCTTGAATTTGCAAATAAAGATAAAATGCTTATTGTTGAGCAGTATGATGATACATCAAGTTTTGGCAAATTGAAAAATGATGCAGCGTCAACTGAAGAACTTGTAAATCTTATTACAGAACTTAGAAGATTTAAACTTGATAGTGGTAAAAAATCATCTGAAAAGGTTGATTTTGCTACAAAATCTACAGATTTTCTTGTTGAACACAAGTCACAAATTGAAAAGCTTGCAAATATTACTTTAACTTTTGACAGTGAGGCTAAAGGTAATACTCTTGTTCATGCAAAAGGTGAGTTTGTGCTTATTGAAAAACAAGTAGATGCCGAAGTTCAAAAACAACTTCTTGAAAAAGATATTGCTAAAGTTAAATTTGAAATTGAAAGAAGCGAAAAAATGCTTAATAATGCAGGTTTTGTTGCAAAAGCGCCTGCAAATTTGATTGAATCTGAAAAATCTAAGCTAGCAAAAAATCAAGAACTTTATAATGCATTAAAAGCAAAATTAGATGCTTTAAATTAATTTATATATAAAAATCCCTCACAAATTGTGGGGTTTTTTTATTTTAAAATAATATATTCTGCTTTAATATTTGGATAAATTTTTTTTATTTCCCAAAAAACATCTAAAAATTTTAAGTTGAAGTTGGTTGTAACTACATAAAAAAGAACAATTTTATTTTTAATTGCTTTTAAAATGTATTTCTTAATTTTTTGTTTACTAATAATTTTTAAATAATCGTCATTTACAATGATTTCATTTTTATTGTTTTTAATTAAGTTATTTAGATATTTGTGAAACATATTAAACTCCAATGTATATATAATGATTTTAACATAAATTATGGTTATGTGCAACTATAATTAAAAATATTTAATATGTAAAATATAGTTATATACAACTATTGGAGATATAACTATGAAAAATAATGTTAATAAGGCTCTTTCTCTTAGAATTAACGAGTTATTAAAAGAAAAAGGGATGACTAAGTATAGGCTTGCAATGAATAGTGGTGTAGACCATTCAACACTTAAAAATATAATGCATGATACTGTTAAGGATAATTTATTATCAACAGTTATTTTACTTGCAGGTGGTTTTGATATGACTGTTAGTGAGTTTTTAAATAGTCCACTATTCTTAGAGGAAAACTTAAATA
The DNA here is from genome assembly GCA_964651835.1 of uncultured Lachnospiraceae bacterium. GTDB lineage: Bacteria > Bacillota > Clostridia > Christensenellales > UBA1242 > RGIG1681. Next base: position 363 of record CAZYYI010000092.1, on the reverse strand, counting down.
TTTAATTTAAGAATTGGGAAATTTGTCGGCAATACTTGATTGCGGTAATTAATTTTTTGATTAAAATTTAATTCATAAATTTAAACAAAAGTTAACACAATGATTGCAAATTTGGCAAATTATTTTGTCTGATTTTTTGAGTTCGACATTATTCGATTTTATTTTACATTATTCTTATTTATTCTTTCTTTTATAATTCTATTTATTTTGCTAAAAAGGTTGCTTTCGTGATAAAATTTTTATGCTTGTGTGAAGCAAAATAAATATAAAAGGAAGTTTTTTATGGAAGAAACAAAAATCTTAATTGCTAATGAAAACCTAGATGAAAACAAAGAAATTTCAGAAAAACTTACCAAAGACAAC
>CAZYYI010000091.1:0-4621 GCA_964651835.1 uncultured Lachnospiraceae bacterium | reverse complement strand
GTCTTGGGAGCGGATGCTGAATCATGATGCCTGCAAAATTATCATCATTTGCAAGCTTTTTTACAGTATTTTCAAGATCTTCTTAGGTTATGTCATCAAAATGGAAACCATCACGTCCAATTCCAATATATTCAGCTTTTTTCTTTTTCATATTGCAATATACTGCAGAACCATAATCATCACCAACTGATACAATTGCAAGTTTTTTGTTTGTTGGGTTCTTTTCAAACTCAGCTTTTAAATTTTCAACTATGTTTTTTGAAGTGTTTTTTCCGTCTAAAATTATATTTTCCATAATATTCCTTTATTAATAATTTTATATTTATATTGTAAATTTTATAATTAACTAATCAAAAAATTACATTTTACTGAATTTTTCTTTCATTTCAACTTGTTTGCCACAGCAAAGCCTTCCTTCTGGGCAAACACCAAATGTATAACAGCTTGGGCCGTAACTAGCAAACATCTTTTTGTCTACCAATTTAACAGCTGCAAGCATTTGATTTGCAAGGTTTCTGATTTCCCACTGAGCACGGTTGCAAGTTCTGAGATTGCTTAAATGCAAAAGTTCACGAGCATTCATTGTTGATACAAAATTGATTGCAGTTGCGTGAGGTGCAATATAGATAAGCAAATATGGATTTACACCTGCATCAATAAGTTTGTTATAAATTTTTCTATTTTCTTTTATAGATTTTTCAAAGTCTGCTTTAAGCTCTGCATTAGCAGAAATGGTTTCAGGCATAACGAACTTTGTTCCTTGAGCTGCAAGCCAGAGTGGTAAGGTTGAAAGTGATTGCATACGATGCCTTGTGTAATGTTTAAGCACAATAAGTGAAAAGTTTTCAACTTTAAATGTGTAGTTAAAATGCTCAAGTAGTTTTGAAAGTTTGTCATCTTTAAGAGCTGTGTTAAAATCAAATTTATCATAGCCAACAAACTTAGCAAACTCTTCAAGCTTTTCTGATGCATTTTCACAAGCTGAAACGAGATTTGCATTAACTTTTACATATTCAATATTCTTGCAAGGCTTTGCATTAACAGTTACAGCTTCGCTTAAATCACTGGTATAATATTTTTCATTAGTTTCAACTAAACCAGGGTATCTTTCATCAAACTGAGCTTTAAGTTGCATTCCAAGTGCATAGATTTCTTCATAATGTTTACCTCTGCCATAAATCATTGTGCAGATAACGTGGATAAGCTCACGAGCATTCAAGCTCATATAAATATTTGTTTTTAAACCATATGGAAGCACAAATCTTGCATCTTCAACAGGAATGCCAGCTTGAACAAACTTATCATAAAGTTTAAAGGTCTTTTTGTAATGCGTTTTTAAAAGTTTTTTCTGTTCTTCACTAAATCCGCTTGGAAGGTTAAAACCAGCACCGCTGAAATTAACATATCTTCCAGATTTAATAGTATAAGAAGCAAGCCTAAATTCAATTAAATATTGTTCAACAAAAATGCTTACATTATTAAACGCTAAATTAAAATAGTGATGTTCCAAAATTGTTTTATGTCCACTTGATACAACTTTGCTAACTAAATTCAAATTTTTGGTTTTGTCAGTTGCACCCTTATAAAGTTCAACCGCTGTGCCTGGTCTGGTAGAAATCCTACCACCACAAGATACTATCCTTTCGCCATTTTTTGTTTCGCTTAAAATAAAAGCACCTGATTCATTAATCTTCATAATATTCTCCTTTTGTAACATTTATATTTTACTTTTTTATGAGGCTTGTTGTCAAATATAAAGAACTATTAATATTTATTTGTTGTAAGTTAACTAAAAATTAGATATAAGAACATTTTTATGTTATTATTTTTTAAAAATTATTTTTATTTTAAAATTTTTTATGTTATTATAATTGTAGGATGGATAAAAATAAACTAATTTTAGCGATAGATGTGGGTGGCACTTTCATTAAAGGCGGGGTTATAAATAGCAAAGGCGAAATATTATTTAAATCAAAAGTTGCAACATCTGTAAAAAAAGTTGACTTTGATTTGGCGCAAGAAATTTTTAAACTTGCAGATAGCCTTTCAAAACAAAGCCAAACACTCCTATCAGATTTTTGTGGGATTGGCATTGCACTTCCTGGGCTGATTGATAGCAAAAAAGGTATTCTTTGCCACTCTGGAAATCTTGGACTTTCTTATTATCCTATCATTAAAAAATTAACTAAATTTACCAATATCCCTATCAAAATTTCAAACGATGCTGACCTTGCCACACTTGCTGAACTAAAATTTGGTGCTGGTCAAAAATATAATGATTTTATATTTATGACTATTGGCACTGGTATTGGTGGTGGAGTTATAATAAATGGCGCGCCATTATCAAATTCAATTAACTTTTCAGGCGAATTTGGGCATATGAAAATAACTGATAGCAGTATTAAATGTAGTTGCGGTGAATATGGTTGTTTTGAAGCCCTTGCTTCTACCAAAGCATTAACTGAACAAGTTAAGAATGGTGTTATAGCAAACCCTAGCTCAAAAATGGCAAAAGAAACTGCATTTGAAGAAATTAATGGCGAAACCATATTCAATTTTATAGGTAAAGACACTTTGGCAAATGAAGTATTTTCAAATTGGATTAGCTATCTTGGCAGTGGAATTGTTAACCTTGTTAATGCTTTTGGAATAAATAAAGTTTTGCTTGGCGGTGCAATTTCTGCACAAAAAACAAAACTAACTAAACCGCTTGAAGATTATGTTAATAGTCACATATATGCAAAAAATGCTGGTGTGAAAGTTCAAATCAAAACTGCAACGCTTAGCGGTGATGCAGGACTGCTTGGAGCAGCAAGCTTATTTTTAAACTAACAAAAACAAATGTAAATTAATAAAATAACTTAGGAGGACATTATGAAGTTAAATCTAGTAAACAGCACTATTAAAGAATCTGAATTTTATAGCAGAGAATACCAAAAACGCATTGAAGAAATCCATGATGATTTACATTCAAATGCTAAGGGTGTTGGGCTAACTTGGGTGGACTATCCACTAACTTATGATAAAAAAGAATTTTTAAAAGTGCTTAAACTTGCCCGTGATATTGAGGACACTAGCGAAGCATTGCTTGTTGTTGGCATTGGTGGAAGTTATCTTGGTGCAAAAGCTGGTATTGATATGCTTGCAAAACGCAGCAAAGTTGAAGTTGTTTTTGCTGGTACAAGTTTTGATTATGTTGATTTATCAGAAAAACTTGAATATCTTAAAGATAAAGAAGTTACTGTTAACGTAGTTTCAAAATCTGGCACAACTGTTGAAATACTCAGCACGCTAGCAATTGTTGAGCGTTGGCTTAAAAATAAATATAAAGGCGACTTTAAAAAACGTCTTATCTTTACAACTGACAAAGTTAAAGGATATCTTAGACAACGCGCAGAAACTGACGGCATTGAGCTACTTACCGTGCCTGATGATATGGGCGGAAGATACAGCGTGCTTTCATCAGTTGGTATGTTACCTTTTGCCGTTGCTGGTATCAATATTAAAAAGATTATGGAAGGTGCCCTTGCCGCTCATCACGACCTTGCAAGTAGCGAAATCGAAAGCAACGCCGCATACAGATACGCAATTTACAGAAATCTTGTTCATAAAAGACTGGGCAAAAAAGTTGAACTATTTTCATCATTCTCAACCAAAATGGCATCATTTGGCAGTTGGTTAACTCAACTTTTTGATGAAAGCGAAGGTAAAGACGGCAAAGGTATGTTTGTTACCTCGCTCACCTTTTCAACTGATTTGCATTCCGTTGGTCAATATATTCAACAGGGCACTCCTATGCTTGCTGAAACATTCATAGATGTTGAAACACCATTAAAAGATATTCAGCTCACAGCCCTACCACTTGGCAGCCCTATTAAATTTTTGGACGGCAAAACACTTGGTGAAATTAACCGTGCTGGTTTTAATGGAACTGTTCAAGCTCACAGCGAGGCTGGTGTGCCAATTTGCATTATTTCAATTGATGAAATCAATGAATACAATTTTGGCTACCTTGTTTACTTTTTTGAACTTGCTTGTGCAACCAGTGGTTACCTTTTAGGAGTTAACCCATTTGACCAACCTGGCGTTGAAGCATACAAATCATATATGAAAAATTTGCTTAAAAATAATTAATAATTAGAAATAAAACAACAAATAAAAATCACACCGATTGGTGTGATTTTTTAATTATTATTAATCAAAATTTATTTTTTAATTTTTGATGTTATTTTGGTAGATGTTTTATCAACCTTTGCTGTTAAAGATTTTGATTTTGTTGCGGTAGTTTTTGAAGCTGACTTTTCTTCAAGTTTAGCAGCCTCAGTTAGTGATGCAACAAGACCAGTTAAATCTTGGATATTGCTTGGCACAATAAGTTTTGTACTGTTGCCATCTGCAAGAGCTTCAAGAGCTTCGTATGCTCTGATTGTAAGATAACCAGAAGATGGCTTTGCGCTATTAACAAGTTCGATTGCTCTTGCCATACCTTCAGCTTCTTTTTCAAGAGTGGCTTTATTTGCCTCAGCTTCAAGAATTTGTGCTTCTTTATCAGCTTCAGCTCTAAGGATTTTACTTTGTCTTTCACCTTCTGCAACAAGGATTTGACTTTGTTTTTCACCTT
>CAZYYI010000090.1:0-4625 GCA_964651835.1 uncultured Lachnospiraceae bacterium | reverse complement strand
AACCCCCACACAAAAACCGACGGCAAAAGCGACCCCTACGCCAAAGCCAAAGAAAACACCCAAGCCTACGCCGACTCACACACCCGCGACGCCGACGCCCACGCCGACCCCGGCCCAAGTCGCTGTTAGCGGGATCTCCCTTTCCCGCAACAGCCTCATTCTTGAGGTGGGCGGCATGAACAGTCTGTCGGCTACCGTTACCCCTGCCAACGCGACCAACAAAACGGTTACTTGGACATCCTCCAACACCGCGGTGGCGCGGGTCAGCGGGAGTGGCGCTGTGACCGCCGTTGGCGCAGGAACGGCGGTGATCACCGCCAGCTGCGGCGGACATAGCGCAACTTGCACCGTATCAGTCAGCTAATTTATTGATAGGAGAGTGATCATGATGAAGAGAAAAGTGACAAGTTTGATGTTGGCGCTGGCCATGTTGTTTGCAATGTGGGCGCCGGCCCTTGCGACTAACGCGAATACCACTGCGGTCTCCATTGACGGCGGCTTGGCCCACTCCATCGCGCTGGGCAGCGACGGCAATGTGTACGTTTGGGGTGACAACACCAACGGCCAACTGGGCCTTGGCAGCGATATCGTCCGCCAAGAGACCCCCACCAAGGTCTCGAATCTGACCTCTGTCACTGCGGTGGCGGCGGGATACAACTTCTGCTTGGCGCTTCGCTTTAATGGCACTGTCGTGGGCTGGGGCAACGGCCTTTACAAGACGCCGACTGAGGTGGTGGGACTTGAAAAGGTGGTTGCCATCTCCGCGGGTCAGATGAGCTGCTTGGCGCTGACCATCGACGGGCGTGTGTTCCAGTGGGAGTTTGGCAAACAGTGGCCGGCGCAGGTGTACGGCATGCAAAACGTGGTCGCCATTTCCGCCGGCGGAAACCATAATATGGCCCTCACCCGCAGCGGCGAGGTGTGGACTTGGGGCTTTAACGAGCGAGGTCAACTGGGTGATGGCACCACTACGGAGCACCAGACCCCCAAGCGGGTGGACGGCCTTCTGGATATCGTGGATATTGCGGCAGGAGTCAATCACTCTTTGGCGTTGGACTTCCGCGGGAATGTCTACGCTTGGGGCGACAACGCCTACTATCAGCTGGGGCGAAAAGATCTGACCGCTCAGGACAATTTGAAGCCTATGAAGGTCTCGGGCTTGGACAAGGTGGTCCAAGTGGCGGCGGGCAACGGTTCCTCTTTGGCCCGCTCCTCCAACGGTCAAGTGTATAGCTGGGGCTACGGCGAATACGGTCAACTGGGCAATGACAACACCCAAAACTCCCGCGAAAATCCCGCTACAGTGAACAGGATCCGTAACTGCACTACCATCGCTTGCGGCGCTTACCATGACCTGTGTGTCACCAAAACAGGCGATATCTATGCTTGGGGCCGGAATAACTACGGTCAGATCGGCAGTGAGAAAAACGGCAATGCTTCCGGGGCAGTCAAGGTGAGCGCCACCGGCGTGACCGGCATGGAGTATGGCACCTGTGTCCTTAATGGTATCAGCTCTTGGGCACAGGAGGAGGTCACCGCCATTTACCCGCGGGGAGTCGTGCCTCCCAGCCTGCTGACAAATTATCAGGGCACCATTACCCGCGCCCAGCTGGCCCACCTGCTGGTCTCTGTGTATGAAAACGTGAAGACCCCTGTGAGCGTGCGAGACAACCAGAAGTTCACCGATATTGACTCCCATCCCATGAAGGACTCCATTTTGAAGGCTCACAGCCTTGGCATCATCAACGGAACCACCGAGACTACCTTTAGCCCTTGGGGTCAGGTGAGCCGTCAGGAGGCGGTCACCATGCTATGCCGTTTCGTGGGCAAAATGACTGGCGCTACCATTCCTCAAAAGGTGAAGAATCTCTCCTACTATGACGATGCGGCTCAGGTTGCGGAATGGGCGGCGCCCTATGTTGACTACGCCTATAACAACAATATTATGAGGGGTTCCGGCAACCGCTTCTCCCCCACGGGGGTCTTTACCGTGGAGCAAAGTCTGCTGACCGTAGCCCGCCTGATGATCACCTATGGTTGGGGCGCATAACATTGGTTACCGCGCGGCGGTGAGCTGTCAAATGGGCCGCCGCACCAACAACGAGGATAATTTTTGTCTGGATGGACTTTGTAAGCCGCTGGAGCAGGCGGATAACTCTGCCGTTTACGGCAAACGCTCCATGGGCGGGGCGGTCTATGCCGTGTGCGACGGAATGGGCGGTCAGGAAAACGGTGAAGTAGCCGCTTGGATCGGCGTGGAGAATCTCTCCTGCCTGCTCCGGCGCTTTTTGACGGAAGAACATCCGTTAGACCGTTTGGTTGCGGAATATGTTCACGTCACCAATGGACTTGTTGTCCGCAAAAGCGGCGGAACGGACGGCGCAATGGGCGCGACGTTGGCCTTAGTGGTCATGCTGGGCGCGGAGTATCACGCCTATAATCTGGGCGACAGCCGCATTTACATCTACGCCAACGGCTGCTTGCGTCAAATTTCAAAGGATCATACCGAGACCCAGAGCCTAGCGGATATGGGTCTTCCCGTGCGCCCTGGTAAGGACGGTCATCTGGTACAGTTTCTGGGCATTCCGGAAGAAGAGATGATACTGGAGCCTCATTGCGAGGTGGGGCAACTCCTGCGGGGACAGCGGCTTCTTCTTTGCAGCGACGGGCTGACCGATGTGCTCGCCAACCATCAGATCGCTGCCATTTTGGAGCGGGAGCAAGACCCCAAGGCTGCGGCCGCCGCCCTGACCGCGGCGGCGGAGGAAGCCGGAGGCAAAGACAACGTCACCGCTCTGGTCATTGAACTGGATCGGGACGAAAAGGACGTTTAATAACGTTGTATCGGGCGCGGTGTTACGCCCGGTCCACGCAGATACGGAGGCGCAGTTTCGGTGAATATTCAACTTTTATTTTTTAGCAGTGACCCCTATTTTGCGGATTTGTTTTCCAACTATGTAGGCAGTGCCCAGCATGAGTTTGCCATCGCCTGTTTTACGGAGGAAAAGAAGGCTGCGGACTATTGGCAGACCCACCGGGCCGATATTCAGGCGGTGCTTGCGCCGCAGGAGTTTTTAGCGGCGTGCGCGGGGAGCGCTGTGTGCATTGCGGCGGCGGACTTTACCCGCTGTGGCGCCTCGGCGGAGGAAACCCACTTCCTCAACGTTTATCAACAGCGCCGGGACATGCTCTCTGACCTGCGCTTGATCTTAAACACCCACCTCGGCCTAAACAATGGACACAGGGATCACGGACACACGAAGGTCTTGTCCTTCTTCTCCACGCAGGGCGGCTCTGGGAAATCCTCTCTGGCCTACCTCACAGCCGTTCGCGCCGCTCAGCTGGGTACCACGGTCTACCTCTCTTTGGAACCTGCTCAGGCGCCCCAAGTCCTTTATCCTGTTGCCCCTGGCGCCGTCGGCGGGGAGGATCTGCGCTATGCCGTCAAGGATCGCCAAGACCCCGCCAAGGGAATCCTTCCCGCCCTCATCCACAACTCCCACAACGTCTATGTTTTGCCCACGCCGCGCAGTTTCTACGACCTTATGGAGCTTGCGGAGGAGGACTGGACCTTCTTAGTGGAGGGACTTTTGCAGTACGCAGGGGCGGACTACCTGATCCTTGATGTGGGTGCCGCCTTTACCCCTACCGCCCACATGGCCTTTGACCATAGCGATGTCGCCGCCTTGGTCTACACCGACGAGCCCGTGGGCCAAGCCAAGCGCGACCAGCTGCTGGACGACCCGAGCTTTAATCGCTTGGGCATTCCCTGTCCTGTTGTGGAGGTGCGCAACAAGTGCCACCGGAAGGTGACCGCCAGCAAAGATTTGATCCCCTTCCCGTTTTCCAAAACCATGGCTGCGGGCGGCGCCATGGACGTGGTGCTCAGCGGCAACAATGACATCTCCGGCAGCTGCAGCCAGCTGCTGGAGGCCGCCGGCAGGGGGGTATAAGCTATGGCTGTTTCCCGGGAGCTGCAAGAGCAGGTCTACGCCCGCACCGCCCGAAAGCTGGACGGTCAGCGCGACATCACAGACGAACAGATCAAAGACGCCGCCAACGCGACCCTGACCGAGCTACTGAACGGCAGCTACATGGCTGTCAGCGACCGCCTTGCCTGCGTCAATCAGGTCCTCAACTCCATGAAAAAGCTGGGGGTTCTTCAGCCGATCTTGGATGACCCCACCATCACTGAAATTATGATCAACGGGCCTGACTGTATCTTCGTAGAGCAGGCCGGGCGTCTCTACCAACGCCCCGAACGCTTCGAGAGCCGCAAACAACTGGAGGATACGATCCAGCGCATCGTCTCTCGCGTCAACCGCACGGTGGATACCTCCAACCCCATCTGCGACGCCCGCTTGGAGGATGGTTCCCGTGTAAACATCGTCCTCCATCCCATCGCCATCAACGGCCCCATTGTCACCATCCGCAAATTCCCCGACAAGGTCATTTCCTTCGACGACCTGATCGCCTGGAAGGCCATCACCCCGGAGGCCGCCGCGTTCTTGCGCGCCTGCGTTCAGGCCAAATACAACATTTTTGTCAGCGGCGGCACAGGCTCAGGTAAGACCACCTTCCTCAACGCCCTTTCCAACTTTATTCCCTCTGACGAGCGCATCATC
>CAZYYI010000089.1:0-4686 GCA_964651835.1 uncultured Lachnospiraceae bacterium | reverse complement strand
TTGGTATAACAAAATCTTCATACTCACTTTTAAGTTCTTTGTAAATATTTTTAAGCGATGGCGGAACTTCTACATTTGGCATTACTGAAAAGCACATACCATGAGCTTGGTTTGGCTCGTGGTATGGGTCTTGACCGAGTATTACAACCTTAACATTTTTTAAATCACAATGAGTAAGAGCTGAAAATATCTTATTTCTTGGAGGATAAACAGTGTATCTTTCATACTCACCATCCACTTTTTCAAGAAGTTCTTTAAAATAAGGCTTTTCAAATTCATCTGCAAGTGCATTGTCCCAATTATTTTTAAAAAAGTTCATTTCTTTTTCCTTTAGTGTTTGCAAATTTTATGATTTTATTGTATCAAATAAACTCGAAATTAGCAATTAATTTTATAATAGATAAATTCACAAAAAATTCTCACGCAGGAGTGTACTAATTAGTACATGACTGTGTGGTTTTTTTATTAGAAACGCCGCTATGTGCGTAATTTTAACGCTTAGAGCAAACGTGAAAAATTTAGTGCTAGGCAAGGCACAAAAAAAATCTCCACGCATGAGCGTACAAAGACGTACGTGATTGTGTGGAGATTTTTTTGTAACACAGCATAGTGCTGAATTTTTAACGTTTGCTGAATTGTGGAGCTTTACGAGCCTTCTTAAGACCATACTTCTTACGCTCTTTCATTCTTGGGTCACGAGTGAGTAAGCCTTTTTCTTTGATAGCTTTTTTGAAAGTTTCGTTTGAAAGAACTAAAGCTCTAGCGATACCGTGACGGCAAGCACCAGCTTGACCAGTGAGGCCACCACCAACAACGGTGATGTCAATATCATATTTGTTTTGAGCTTCAACTAAAACAAGAGCAGTTTTAACTTCATTTTGGAGAAGTTCAGACTTAAAGTAGTCTGCAAGTGGAAGGCGGTTAACAGTGATTTTACCTGAACCTTCACCAATTCTTACACGGGCGATAGCTTTTTTACGACGACCAGTTGCCCAGATTTTTTCAGATTTTGTTGTTTTCTTTGCCATAAACTATCTTCTACCCTCCAAATTTAAAACTTCAGGTTTTTGAGCAGCGTGCTCATGTTTGTCATCTTTGTAAACTCTAAGGTTTGTGAGCATTTGTCTGCCAAGAGCATTTTTAGGAAGCATCTTTTTAACAGCTTGATAAACAGCTTTGTCACTGTGTTCACGCATTAAAGTTTTGTACTGGATTTCTTTAAGTCCACCGATAAAACCTGTGTGATATCTGTAGTACTTATCTTCAAGTTTGTTACCAGTCAATACAACTTTATCAGTATTGATGATGATAACGTGGTCACCACAAAGTTGATTTGGGGTGAATTCTGGCTTGTTTTTGCCGCGCAGTACGGCTGCAACTTGGCTTGCCAATCTTCCAAGAGGCATATTGGTTGCATCTGCAACATACCATGTGCTAGATTTAACCTCTGCTTTTTGCATAAATGTTTTCATCTTTTCCTTACCTTTTTTATAATATTTTTTGCGATATAATGACTGAATGGACTACTCCACCAATCGTATGCTCGTCTATTTTATAACTTTTGGCTATTCTTGTCAATAATTTTAAAGATTTTCTTAAATTTTTTTTAATAAATTATAATTTCTTTTTATTTTCATCACTATAAGCTACATTTTTTAGATATAGTGCCTCTGCTGGATAGGTCTTTCCTGCAAACTTTCTGTCCTCAGCCCTTATTATATCTGCCATTTTTTCTGGTGGCAGTTTTCCATAACCAATATTCACCAGTGTTCCAAAAATTATTCTTACCATATTATATAGAAAGCCGTCACCAGTAATCTCTAAAGCATAAATGTCACCGATAAGTGAAACAATTTTTGCATCAAAGATTGTACGCACAAAGTCTGTTTTGCCACTTTTTCTTGCAACAAAAGACTTAAAGTCGTGTTTACCTATCAAAAACTTGCAAGCCTCATTCATAAGCTTAATATCGGCATAATCATTTATCCTTACTGCTCTGCCACTATAGAGCGGGAGCTCATCTCTTGAAACATAAAAAAGATACTGATAAGTTTTTCTTTTAACATTAAACCTTGCATCAAAACTGCCATCAGCTTGCACTATTTTGGTGATTGCAATACCATCAAGCTTGGCATTTAAACTTGACTTAAGTTTCTTTTCATCAATCTTTTCTTCCAAGTCAAAATGTGCCACTTGAGCAAGAGCTGATACCCCAGCATCTGTTCTGCCACTGGCATAAATTTTAATATCTTTTTTAAAAAGCAAAGTTAAAGCCCTTTCAATTTCACCCTGAATAGTTTTGCCATTTGGCTGAACTTGAAAACCTGAGTATCCCTTGCCATCATACATTATTGTCATTTTGTATCTAAGCATAATTTGATATTACGACATTAGATAAATTTTTAGAAGAAAAAAATTAGACTATGCATTTTACAAATTTTATCATTTAAATTGCTATAAAAATTTAATTAAAAAATTTAATTGGAGATATTATGAAATCAGAAAAACATATTACAATTGACGGAAACACCGCCGCAGCAAGTATGGCATATATGCTGTCAGACCTTGCACTTATCTACCCAATCACACCATCTTCACCAATGGCTGAAAATATTGATGAATGGGCAGTTCATAATAAAAAGAATATTTTTGGAAACATTGTTGAGGTTACTGAAATGCAATCAGAAGCAGGTGCAGCTGGTGCCCTTCACGGAGCACTTACTGCTGGCAGCAAAGCTGTCACTTTCACCTCATCACAAGGTCTACTTTTAATGATTCCAAATATGTATAAAATTGCTGGTGAAATGTTACCTTGCGTTATCCACGTTGCAGCAAGAACAGTTGCCACCCACGCACTTTCAATTTTTGGTGACCATAGCGACGTTATGGGTGTTCGCCAAACTGGTTTTGCAATGGTAGCATCTTCAAGTGTTCAAGAAGCTCAGGATATGGCACTTGCAAGTCACCTTGCAACAGTTTCTGCTAAAATACCATTTCTACACTTTTTTGATGGTTTCAGAACCTCGCACGAAGTTAATACCATTACTGCTATTGATGATGAAACCGTTAAAGCCCTTGCTGAAAAACACGGCAATATTTTTGATAGAACAAATATATTCTCACCTTCTACCCCAATTCAAAAAGGTACAAACCAAGGTGAAGATATTTACTTCCAAAATCGTGAAGCAATTTCACCATACTATGCAGCCGTTCCAAAAATTTTTGAAAGCGTGCTTGATGATATATATAAAGCAACTGGCAGAAAATACAAAAACTTTGAGTATTATGGTGCAAAAGATGCAACCAGCGTAATTGTTGTTATGGGTTCTGGTGCAGACACCACAATCCAAGCAGTTGAAGCCCTTGCTGCCAAAGGCGAAAAAGTCGGTGTGATTAAAGTTAGACTTTATCGCCCATTTGACACCGCTGCTTTTGTTAAACTTTTACCAACAACCACAAAAGTTATCACTGTTCTTGACAGAACAAAAGAATGTGGTGCAGTTTACGAACCACTTGCAGAAGATGTTATCTCTGCTCTTAATGATGAAAATATTACAGGCATTAAAGTGCTTGGTGGAAGATATGGCTTGTCATCTAAAGAATATACCCACAATCACGCCTCTATGGTCTATGAAAACAGCTTGCAAGCTAAACCTAAAAATCACTTTACTGTTGGTATCAATGATGATGTATCAAAATCATCACTTACAAAAAATAGTATCAAATTAAACCTAACTGTTCCAGGAATGGTAGAATGCAGATTTTATGGTCTTGGCTCAGATGGTACAGTTTCTGCTAACAAAAACAGCATTAAAATTATTAGTGAATATGCTGGGCTTTATGGACAAGGCTACTTTGTTTATGATAGTAAAAAATCTGGCGGTCTCACAATCAGCCATTTAAGAATGTCACATCACCCAATAAATGCACCATTTTTAACAATTCACCCAGATTTTGTTGCTTGCCATAACAAGAGTTATGTCAATAAATATGATATGCTCAGTGATATTAAAAATGGCGGCACTTTCCTTTTGAACGCTCCTTGGAGTGACGCCGAAATGGATAAAAATCTTCCAGCTTCAATGAAAAAATTTATTGCAGACAAAAAGCTTAAATTTTATGTTATTGACGCAGAAAAGGTTGCTGATGAGGCAGGATTAAATAGAAGAATTAACGTTGTTATGCAAACTGCATTCTTTGCACTTTCAGGCATACTGCCAGTTGATACCGCAATAAGTCATATCAAAACGGCAGCTGCAAAAACTTATGCTAAAAAAGGCGAACATGTTGTTCAAATGAACATAAATGCAATTGACAACTCACTTTCAAATCTTCGTGAAGTTAAATATGACGCAAAAGTTTGGAAAAATGTTACAAAAGCTCCAGAGTTCTGCCCTATCGATGACCCATATTACAAAAACTACATTCACCCAATTGAACTCAAAAAAGGTGATGACCTCCCAGTGTCTGCATTTGATGTAACTGGAAGCAGCCACACTGGCACAAGCAAGTATGAAAAACGTAATATTGCAACCATGCTTCCTAAATGGATTGCAGAAAATTGTATTCAATGCAACCAGTGTTCGCTTGTTTGTCCTCATTCAGTAATCAGACCTTATCTTGTTAAATCAGACAGCAAACTTGCAAAAGAAGTTGGTGCAATTCCAGCTCTTGGCGTTCCAGGAT
>CAZYYI010000088.1:0-4757 GCA_964651835.1 uncultured Lachnospiraceae bacterium | reverse complement strand
GTAGGTGATACAGTTATGAGCGGCGTTAATGATGAAATTAAAGTTGGTAACACTCTTCCACTTGAAAATATCCCAGTTGGTTCAGTTGTTCACAATATTGAATTCAACCCAGGTAGAGGTGGTGCTATTGCAAGAAGCGCTGGTATCAGTGCACAATTTATGGCTCTTGAAGGCGGATATGCTACTTTAAGGATGCCATCAGGTGAAATGCGTAAAGTTCCTGAAAAATGCAGAGCAACACTTGGTCAAGTTGGTAACATTGAGCACGAAATTACCTCTATTGGTAAAGCTGGTGCTAAAAGACATATGGGTATTCGTCCAACCGTTCGTGGTTCTGCGATGAACCCTGTTGATCACCCACACGGTGGTGGTGAAGGACGTGCTCCTGTTGGACACGCTGGTCCTATGACACCTTGGGGTAAACCAGCACTTGGTTATAAGACTAGAAAGAAAAAAGCACGCACCAATAAGCTTATGGTTAAGCGTATTAATTAGGAGATGAAAAGATGAGTAGATCAGTTAAAAAAGGCCCTTTCGTTGAAGAAAGCCTTATGAAAAAAATTGAAAAAATGAACGCATCTAATGAAAAGCATATTGTTAAAACTTGGTCTAGAGCTTCAACCATAGTTCCAGATATGGTAGGACACACTATTGGTGTTTATGATGGAAAGAAGCACATTCCAGTTTATATCACTGCAGAGATGGTTTCATATAAACTCGGTGAATTTGCCCCAACTAGAACTTACAAGGGACACGCCGGTGTTAAATCTTTGAAGGGGGGTAAATAATGGCTAAGGGACAAAGAATTAGAGCTGAAAAAAATAAAGAAGCTCGTGATAAAAGACCAAGAGCTGTTGCTAAATATCTTGGCGTTTCACCTTCAAAGGTGAGAGTAGTACTTGCTCTTATTCGTGGTAAAGATTATGCTGAGGCTGTTGCAATACTTAAAAATATGCCAAACGTTGGCGCTGAATATTCTATAAAAGTTTTAGAGAGTGCCGGTGCTAACGCTGAAAATAACCTTGGAATGAATAAAGCAAATTTATATGTTGCTGAAGCTTATGCTGATGGTGCTGCAACTTTAAAGAGATTCCAGCCAGTTAGCAAAGGTAGAGCACATTCAATCAAGAAAAGAACAAGCCACATCACAATTATTCTTGATGAGAAAAAGGCTTAGGACGGAGGAGTAGAATGGGACAAAAAGTTAATCCACACGGTCTTAGAGTTGGTATCAACAAAGCGTGGGACAGCAATTGGATTGCTGACAAAAAGCATGTTGCTGCTTACATTTTAGAAGATAACAAAATCCGTGATTTTATTGAAACTAAATATAAGAATTTAGGTATTGCAAAAGTTGTTATTGAAAGAAACAACGATAGCAAAGTACAAATTTCTCTTCACACCTCTCGTCCAGGTATGGTTATCGGACAAAAAGGTGCTGGCGTTGAAACTATGAAAGCCGCAATTTCTAAAGCAATTGGTGGCAAAGAAGTTTTCATCAATGTTGTTGAAATTAAAGCTCCTGATCAAGATGCTCAGCTTGTGGCTGAATCTATCGCTGCTCAACTCGACCAAAGAGTTGTTTGCAGACGTGCAATGAAACAAGCTATTGCAAGATGCCAAAAAGCAGGTGTTAAAGGTGTTAAAGTTATGGTTTCTGGACGTATCAATAATGCAGAAATCGCTAGAAGTGAAACTTTACACTTTGGTTCAATACCTCTTCAAACCCTTCGTGCAGACATTGATTATGGTTTTGCAGAATCAAGCATTTACGGCAAACTTGGCGTAAAAGTTTGGATTTATAAGGGCGAAATTCTTGGCAAAGTTAATCTTGCAAAACAAAATGCAGGAGGTAAAGACTAATGTTGATGCCAAAAAGAGTTAAAAGAAGAAAGGTTCAAAGAGGCAGAATGACTGGTAAAGCATTAAGAGGCAATAAACTTGCTTATGGTGAATACGGTCTTCAAGCTACTGAGCCATGTTGGATAACATCAAACCAACTTGAAGCTGGTCGTATTGCAATTAACCGTTGCTTCCAAAGAGGTGGTAAGGTTTGGATCGATGTTTTCCCTGATAAACCAATTTCTAAAAAACCTGCTGATACTCGTATGGGTAGTGGTAAAGGTAGTCCAGAATATTGGGTTGCAGTTGTTAAACCAGGCAGAGTGATTTTTGAGGTTAAAGGACCTAGCAAAGAGCTTATGATTAAGGCTCTCACTCGTGCACAGTATAAACTTCCATGTGCTACTAAAATTATAGCTAGAGAAGTTGAAGCTCCTGCAACTGCTGCAAAGGAGGCTGAATAATGAAAAATTTAGATGTTAAATCACTTACAGATAAGGAACTTGCTGAAAAGCTTGTTAGCTTAAAATCAGAGCTTTTTAATTTAAGATTTGCCTTAGCTGGTAGAAGTCTTGAAAATACAAATCAGCTTCAAGTTTGCAAGAGAAACATTGCAAGAGTTAAAACAGAAATGCGTCAGCGTGAACTTGGACTTACTAAAGCTCCAGTTGCAACTGCTGAAAAAAAGTCTACTAAAAAATCTGCAAAAGTCGATGCAGAAGTTAAAGGTTAAGGTGAACTATGGCAAATGAAACTATTAGAAATGAAAGAAAAACAAGAATTGGTGAAGTTGTAAGCAACAAAATGGATAAAACCATTGTTGTTCTTATCAAAACTAAAGTGCTTCATCCAATTTATGGCAAGACACTTAATCATTCAACAAAAGTTAAAGCTGATGATCCACAAAATCAATGCGATATTGGTGATAGAGTTGAAATTGTTGAAACTCGTCCACTTAGCAAAGATAAGAGATGGAGACTCGTGCGTATTGTTGAAAAAGTTAAATAATAATTAGGAGAATAGGGTTATGATACAACCACAAACCAGATTAAGAGTTGCCGACAACTCAGGCGCAAAAGAAATTATGTGTTTCCACGTTACAGGTGGTTCTGTTGTTAAAACTGCTGAAATCGGTGACATTATTAAAGCTTCTGTTAAGTCTGCTACACCTGGTGCTAACATCAAAAAAGGTGATGTAGTTACTGCTGTTGTAGTTCGTACAACCAAAGGCGTTCGCAGAGAGGACGGTAGTTATATTAAATTTGACGACAACGCAGCCGTTATAATTAATGGTGAAGGTGCACCAAAAGGCACTCGTATCTTTGGACCTGTTGCCAGAGAACTTCGTGCTAATCCAAAATTTATGAAAATTATTTCACTTGCACCAGAGGTTTTATAAGGAGGAAAGGATAATGAAAGTTAGTATTAAAACTGGCGATACCGTTTATGTTAATTCCGGAAAAGACTCTGGCAAGCAAGGCAAGGTACTCGCTGTTAAACATGATGAAAACAGTGCAAAAGTTCTTGTTGAAGGTGTAAATATTGTAACAAAAGCTAAAAAAGCTCGCACCGCTCAAGATAAGAGTGAACTTGTTAAGCAAGAAGCATTTATTGATATTTCTAACGTAAATATCGTATGCGGTTCTTGTGGCAAAGCTGTTAGAATTCGTCATAGTGTAGTTAATGGCAAAAAATCAAGAATTTGTGCTAAATGTGGTGCTGTTCTTGACAGCAAATTTGCTCCAGCTACAAAAGCTAAAAAATCAGCTAAATCAGAAAAAACAACTGAAGAAGCTAAACCAGCTGCAAAAGCTACAAAAGCTGCAGCAGCAAAAACTGAAAAGTCGAAAGTAACAAAGTCAGCACCTACTGAAGAAAAAGCTACAAAAGTAGCTTCAGCTAAAAAGCCAACTTCAGCTCGTGCATCTCAAAGAGGAGTGTAACTTATGGCAAAGAAATCTGAAACTGGCATCAGACTTAAAGATAAATACCTTAATGAAGTTGTACCAGCTTTACTTAAAGAGTTTGGATACAAAAACATTAATGAAGTTCCAAAGATTGAAAAAATCGTTCTTTCTATGGGTCTTGGTGCAGAAAAAGACAACTCAAAAAGTTTCAACATAGCAGTTGATGAACTTGCTGCAATCTCTGGTCAAAAACCAGCAGTTACAACAGCTAAAAAATCAGTTGCTAACTTCAAACTTCGTGAGGGTCAAAAAATTGGTGCAAAAGTCACACTTCGTGGTCAAAGAATGTACGAATTTTTAGATAGACTTATCGCTATTGCTCTTCCTAAGGTACGTGACTTTAGAGGTATTGATGCTACTACCGGTTTTGACGGTAGAGGTAACTACTCTTATGGTATCAAAGAACAACTTATTTTCCCTGAAATTATCTATGATAAGATTGAGAAAATCAGAGGCTTTGATATTAACTTTGTCACAACAGCAAAGACTGATGACGAAGCTAGGGCATTATTAAAATTAATGGGAATGCCTTTTAAAGCGTAAGGAGTGAGGAGAAAAAGATGGCAAAAAAATCAATGATAAATAAACAACAAAAGACGCAAAAATATAAAACTCGTGAATACACAAGATGCTCACTTTGTGGTAGACCTCACTCAGTTTTAAGAAAATATGGCATTTGCCGTATTTGCTTTAGAGAATTGGCTTACAAGGGTCAAATTCCTGGCGTCAAGAAAGCAAGCTGGTAATAAGGAGGAAAGAATAGAATGGTTAATGATTCAATTGCAGATATGCTTACCAGAATTAGAAATGCTCAAATAGCAAATCACGAAACTGTTTCAGTTGAAACTTCTTCAATGAAGAAATCTATTGCTGAAATTTTGCTTAATGAGGGTTACATTTCTTCTTTTGAGGAAGTAGAAAATGGTAAATTTAAAAATTTAGTAATCA
>CAZYYI010000087.1:0-4898 GCA_964651835.1 uncultured Lachnospiraceae bacterium | reverse complement strand
GCTCTTGCTCTTCTTAAATCACCTTTTCTGTGTGGACCATCAAGAAGCATTTGGTCACCAGTATAAGCATGAACAGTTGTCATAATACCTGATTGAATTGGGAATTTGTCATTAAGAGCTTTTGCCATTGGTGCCAAGCAGTTGGTTGTGCAACTTGCAGCAGAAATGATATTATCAGAAGCTTTTAATGTCTTTTCATTAACTGAGTATACAATTGTTGGCAAGTCCTTGCCTGCTGGAGCAGAAATGATAACCTTTTTTGCACCTGCATTAATGTGAGCCATAGATTTTTCTTTTGAGCAATAGAAACCAGTACACTCCAAAACTACATCAACACCAAGAGCTTTCCAAGGGCAGTTTGCTGCATCTTTTTCAGCATAAATTCTGATTTTTTTGCCAGCAACTGAAATCCAACCTTCAGTTTCGCCATCTTCTGACGCTTTAACTTTGTCTGCTAATGCATATGGTCCTTGTGCTGAATCATATTTAAGCAAATGAGCAAGCATTTTTGGGCTTGTAAGGTCGTTAATTGCGACAATTTCATAACCTTTTGCACCGAACATTTGTCTGAATGCAAGTCTTCCGATTCTTCCGAATCCATTTATTGCAACTTTAATATTTGCCATAAAAAATCTCCTTTTCTTTATTATTTACACTTAAATTTTATACTAAACAAAAAAATAAATCAAACATTATTTTTCAGTTTACAAACTTTAAACAAAATTTTATAATAAAATATGATAATAAGATAAAAATTGTTAAAGGAGTAAATTAATGGCACTTGTAAATACCAATAAAATGTTTGAAGTTGCACTCAAAAAAGGCTATGCAATTCCTGCATTCAATGTTTGTAATCTTGAATCTGCACAAGCAGTTGTAGAAGTAGCTGGCGAAAAAAATGTTCCAGTTATAATTTCAGTTTCAGAGGGGGCAGCAAAATATGCAGGCTTTGACTACATCCATGCAATTGTAGAAACTGCTAGCAAACACTATAAAAATCCAATTGCACTTCACCTTGACCACGGCAAAAGCTTTGAAGCTTGTAAAGAAGCAATTGCTGCAGGCTTTACCAGCGTAATGTTTGATGGCTCTACTTTGCCTTACGCAGAGAATGTTAAAATAACTAAAAAAGTTGTACAGTATGCCCACAAATATAATGTTTCTGTGGAAGCAGAACTTGGCAAAATTATTGGTACTGAAGATATGGTGCATAGTGATACAGAAACTTTCACAAAGCCAGAAGAAGCCCTTGACTTTGTAACTAAAACTGGTGTGGACAGTTTGGCAATTTCAATCGGAACTGCTCACGGCGTTAACAAATCTATCAAAACTCCAATCATTCAATATGATGTCATTGAAAATGTGCATAAAGTACTTCCAAATTTACCACTTGTTGCCCACGGCAGCAGCACAGTACCAACAAATTGGGTTGATACCATAACAAAATACGGCGGTGTAATCAAAAAAAGCCAAGGTATTTCAGAAGTTGATATAAAAAAGATGGCAAAAACAGCTATCTGCAAAATTAATATGGACACTGACCTTAGGCTTGCCCATACAGCTGGTGTAAGACAATGCTTAAAAGAACATCCTGAAAAGTTTGACCAACGTGACTACAATAAAGCTGGCAAAGAAAATGTTAAAATTCAAGTAGCACACGCAATTGATTTAATTGAAAAATAATAAAATAGAAGCAAGAGCAATTACTCTTGTTTTTATTTTAATTTGGGTATTGACAACGACAAAGAGTTAAAGTATAATAGTTGTATGAGTTTAAAGGAGTAGTAATTATGAAAAAAGAAGAAGCTTTTTTTGAAAAAAATTTATTAAATTTATATATCGATGATTCTGGCGGCGGAGAGCACTTGCCTGAAACCATTACAGCATATGGTTGGAATTTGTTTGATCTAGACTATAACTATTCCCCAGTTGGTCATTATCACGCTTTGGTTGATGGATCAGTTAATATTATTGCTGATAGATATAATAAGATTACTGAAAATGATAACGTGATTTCACTTATAAATAACTTAAGACACTTAGCTGAAGCTATTAACTACAAATTTTTATTTGTACATCCATTTGAAAAAGATGGTGAAACTATAATTTTAGAGGGCGAAACCAAAAACAAGTATATTGAATTATTAAATAATTTTGCAGATGCTGAAAATAAAGCTAAATTTTTCATTGACAATTGTGAGCATATTTATGATAAAGATTTACTTGATGACCTTTATAAAGTTGCGAATTATAAACATGAAGTAGTTTCAAAAATTAATATGTCTAAAGAAGATAAAGATTTAATTAAAGATGAAATTAAAGAGTTAGATGAAGAATCTAACAAGTTAGTAGAAGCTTATAATAATGCACTTGTAAAAGTTTTGGTTATGCATTAATTAATAACAATTTTAATAGATAAAAGCCAAGCAATACTGCTTGGCTTTTTATATTGAATTTAAAAACAAAATTATTTTACATCATCTTTAGAGCCTTTTTTAACAAGAACTCCATTAACATTAACATATTCTCTTTTTTCATTGATTGCAATTTTTCTTTCAACTTCGCTTTGCAAATCAATACCTAAAATTTCAGATAATCCCAAAAGATAAATCACAACATCGGCAAGTTCCTCACCAGTATTGTCGTGTTTTTTTAGCCAAGCTTCATACGCCTCTGCAAGTTCGCCGTATGTAAGGCAAAACTCAAAATTAACATCACTAACATTAAATCCGTGCTTAATTTTATTTTCATAAGCCTTCTTTTGCATTTCTCTAAGTTCCATAATTTTCTCCATTTTATAATTTAGTTGTTTTTGAAAAATATTTTTAAAGACCAAAATTGATTAAGATGCAAGGCTCTAAAAATTTTTTACGCACGATTTTAGTAAACCTAAATGAGTGTGTATAAAATTTTTAAGAAACACAGCAGATTGATTGATTTTGGTTTTTAAAATGAAAGAATCTCTAAGCCATCATCAGTCATAAGCAAAGTATACTCCCACTGAGCAGACAAACTATCATCTTGAGTATAGATTGTCCAACCGTCATTTTCATCTATATAAACGCCAGCTCTACCAGCATTTATCATAGGTTCAATAGTAAACACCATTCCAGGCACAAGCACCATACCCTCACCCTTTTTGCCTAAGTGACTTACAAATGGGTCTTCGTGCATAGCAAGTCCGACACCGTGACCACCAAGTTCACGTACAACCGAGTAACCATTTTCTCTGGCATGTGTACTTACTAAATAGCCAATATCACCAAGGTGGTCATATGGTTTAATAGTTTTTGTTGCAATATCTAAACACTCTTTAGTTACTTCAACAAGTCTATGTGCATTTTCACTAACCTTGCCTATTTCAAACATTCTTGAACTATCACCAAAATATCCATTAACCTCAGTAGTGCAATCAACATTAACTATATCACCAGATTTTAGCACACATTTTTTACTTGGAATGCCATGGCAAACAACATTGTTAACCGAAGTGCAAACAGATTTTGGGTAGCCTTCAAAGCCAAGGCATGCAGGCTTTCCGCCAAGCTTAATAGTGGTATCATAAACAATTTTGTCAATATCTTCAGTTGTCATACCCTCTTTAATACTAGCCGCAACTGCATCCAAAATTAAAGTATTAATTCTGCTAGCTTCACGAATGCCCTTAATCTGCTCCTCATTTTTAATCATTTTATGAGTAGGAACAATGTTACCTTGTTTTTTAAGTTCCTCTAATTTTTCATCAAACTTCATATGGCAATCGCAATAAGCTTTGCCACTTTTACACCAGCACTTCTGATTTTTATGCATTGCAATATCTCCTTAATTATAAACTGATTATACACGCTTTTGATATTTAAATCAAATTTTTTAAGCACAAAAAAAGTGAGGTAAACACCTCACTTTAACTTCACACTTAAGTTTTAAGCCAAAACTATTTAAGTTCAACAGTTGCGCCGGCTTCTTTAAATTTAGCAACCATTTCATCAGCAGCTTCTTTAGCTACGCCTTCTTTAATTGTGCTTGGGGCACCATCAACAAGAGCTTTAGATTCTGCAAGACCAAGGCCTGTGATTTCACGAACAACCTTGATAACTGCGATTTTGTTTGCACCAACATCTTTAAGTACAACAGTGAATTCAGATTTTTCTTCTTCTGCTGGAGCAGCACCTGCTGCTGCAGGACCAGCAACAGCCATAGCTGCAGCTGAAACGCCGAATTCTTCTTCAATTGCTTTAACAAGTTCGTTGAGTTCAACGACTGTCATAGATTTAATTTCTTCAATAAATTTTTTTGTATCTGCCATTTTAATTCTCCTTAAATTTCATTTAATTTTAATAAGTATTTGCGCTTATTACGCATTCTTTTTTGCAACTTCACTAACAGCAACTGCAAGTGAACGCATAGGGTTTGTAAGCAAACCAAGAAGCTGAGCAACCAGAACTTCTCTTGATGGTATGTTTGCAAGCTTGGTAATTTCATCAGTATTGTAATACTTACCAGCTACATAACCAGATTTAAGCTTAACATTTCCATAAGCTTTGTTTCCATCAAGTGCAATTTTGGCAGGAGCAACTTCGTCAGTTTGGTGGAAAAGCACTGCGGTAGTACCTTCAAAGTCAGAAGCAGGAAACTCGATACCAAGTTTGTCAAAAGCGATTTTCATAAGTCTATTTTTGTAAACTTTATAAACACCACCAGCTGCACGAACTTTGTTTCTAAGTTCACTAACTTGAGCAACAGTAAGACCACGGTAGTCAACCAAAACGATAGATTTTGCATTTTTTGCATGTTCTTCGATTTCGCTTACAACTACTTTTTTGTTTTCAAAATTAGCTGACATATTATTCTCCTTTAAAAAATTTTGTGTGAAGTATTAAAAAAACCTTATGCTCCGA
>CAZYYI010000086.1:0-4913 GCA_964651835.1 uncultured Lachnospiraceae bacterium | reverse complement strand
TTGGATAAACTAAGTTAATTATTCGGCATCAGTTGTTACATCAGTTACTGTGATTTCAGTGTCAGTAACAGTTGTAGTTGTGCCTTCGATAGATTTGATAAGATTTTCAAGTTCAGCAATTTCTTCATTATATCTATTCTTTTCGTTAAGAAGATATTTTGCCATCTTGATGTTGTTTTCATTCTTATCTTTGTTGCTTTCGATGTACTCTTCAGCATCTTGAATGCTTGCTTTAAGTTCTGCGATGTGTGCAGTAAGGTCTTCTTGTTTAGCCTTTTTCTCTTCATCAACATTCTTGATATCAGTTACGCTATACATAAGAAGGTTAAGATTGGTAAGTTCACCAGCTCTTCTATCAAGCATTTTTTGGTTACGATTCATTCTACGTTTTGTACGTTCGTATTTTAAAATAGCTTTTTGTCTCTTTGTTAAGTCACGCTCGATATTATCACGAGTTTCGATAACTTTTTCAAGACGGTTTTTGTAATCAATAATGTTGCCAGAATAAACAATACCATGACCAACGCTTTCGATTTCTTTGATATCAGAAATAAGTTCGTCATCTTTAGCTTCTTCAGCAACTTCTGAAACTTCTTCAACTTCAGCTGCAGTATCTTGAGCTTCAACTTCTACAGTTTCCTCAGTAGCTGGCTCTTCAGTTTCTTCAACTTCAACAACCTCTTCAACTTCTTCAGTTACTGGTTCTTCAACTACTTCCTCAACTACAACTTCTTCAACTTCTGGTTCTTCAACCACTTCTTCGACAACTTCGTCTTTGGTTTGTTCTTCAAGGCTGGCAAGCATTTCACTTACATCACCCTCGTCAGAATTTTCATTCACATTAATTTCATAATTATTAATAGTGAACACACTTTGAGAGCCCTGGTTTTCATCAGTAGCTTCCTCACTTGGTTTTCTGCAAATTTCTATAATAAACATAATCATAAAAACTACAGATAGGAGTAAACATACCCCAATAATGCTTAGCAAAACAATTTGTGTAGCCGTTAAATCCATAAATAAATCCCCCTTTTAATAAAATTTACATTCTTAAATGTATTTTTTTTGACATTTGGTTCAAAAAATTTACATTTTGGATGTGAAATTTTTATTTACACGGTTATTTTAACATAAGTTTTTAGCTTTGTCAATAGGCAAATTAATTATTTTTTAATTTTTTTTGTAATTAAACTAAAACTTTTGTCGAATATTAATTTATGGTGTCTAATTATATACGTTTGCATCATAAACTGGACTACAAGAAAGTAAATATAAAATATAGTATTCAGACATAAGCTTAAAGTGGTTTACATCTACACCAACATTAAACCCGTATTTTTTTGCCTTTACTAAACTATGAACATGACCAAACAAATTAAACATATCATCTCTGTGGTTTATTGGCTCATGAGTTAAATATACTTTTGTTTCAGGAACAGTAATATATTTATCTGTTAAATCTGAATGTGGATCTACATAATTCTTAATAACATTATAAGGTAAAATATTTAAAGGAACTTTTACATCTCCCCCTATTGTCAAAATCAAATCTTTTTTAATCACATCATAAAAACCTAAACTTAATAAATAGGATTTGAATTTTTCAAAGTCATCATCAAAAACCATCTTTAATAATCGTTCTTCATTATTGCCTAATATAAGCACAACCTTTGATTTTAGCTTTTTAACCAAGCTAAAGTTTTTTTCATAATCATCAGCATCTTTGTGATTAAAGTTTATAAAGTCACCGAGATGATAAATCACATCATCTTTCTCCGCTTGCTTATTCCACTGTTTTATAATAAACTCATTCATTTGCTTACAAGATTTAAATGGTCTTCCGTCACGCAGAATTGTTCCGTCAAAATCTTTTAATGTAAAGTGTGTATCTGCTGTAAAAAACCTTGCCATATGTTTTCCCTCTTTTTATAAAGATTAATATTACTAAATTATATTATTAAATATATTATATGGCAAAATTTCATTAGCTTTTGGTGTTATACCATCATTTGAAATTTCACCAAGATTAACATTTTTATTTGTTCCGTGATAATCCGAACCAGCTGTTACAAACAATCCGTTTTCTTTCGCAATATTTTTAAGAGCTTCAATTTCATCACTATTATAAAGGCAGTAATAACATTCAAGCCCAGCAAGCCCTAAAGCTTTGAGCTGTGGCACATATTCTGCAACTTTATCCAAACTCAGTGGTTTTTCATTTATACCATGAAGTGAGTGTGCCCAAACCATTTTTGCACCAATTCCGCTTAAAGTTTCTATAACTTTACCAGCATCAAGTCTGTAAGGTTTTTCAAGCTTAATAGTATTAATTAAATTTGAAATTGCATCTTGAATATCACTGAAATAGCCGTCATCAACAAGGCAATTTGCAAGATGTAATTTTCTAATATTAACCTGAGCATTTAAAAACTCTTTTGATTTTTCGGAAAATTTGTAGCCTTTATCTTCAATTGCTTTGATTTTAAACATGTTTTTTTCTTTTAATAAGTTTGTCATTTCACTTTCAAGCGAAAGCACCTCAGATGCAAATGGGTCAAAGTCATAAGCTAAGATATGCATTTTTTGACCATTAAAAATACAAGTGAATTCTGCACCAGTCACCAAATTTAATCCATATTTATTTATTTTATTTTTTAATTCAAGTGAATTTAATATTTCCCTATCTGCTCCCGCTGTGTCGTGATCAGTAATTGCAAATATATCAATTCCAACCTTTTTAACATTATCAATAATTTCACTAACATTGTCTGTTCCATCAGAATATTTAGTGTGCATATGTAAATCAATCATAATATCTCCTATTAAAATAATAGTTTATTTAAAAAAAATTGTCAATTTAGTATTGAAATGTTATTAAGGTTATGCTAATATTAATTAAACAAAAGATAAGGAAAAATTATGATTTATTTTTATAAGCACAAAAGTTTGAATGAATTTTCAGAAGAAGAACTTAATATGCTAGGCTTCGAGGGCATAGTTAAATTTGCTATGGAACATAACCTTGACCCAAAACTTGTTTTTGATGAAATTAAAAAACTAGAAGATAAAATTATTCAATTAAATGATAAACCAATTGATATGAGCAGTGGTGATAATCTTAAACTTTTTGAAAGTGCAGTTGATAAATATATAGATTTTTTTAATAATAATGCAAATTATGATAAGCAGGCTTATGTTATTTTGGGTAATATTGCAAGTGGTAAAAGTACCTTTGCAAATGAGCTTGTAAGTAAAACACATTCACTTATAGTTGACCCTGACCCTTTCAAAGTAGGAGCTAACACAAAAAAAGGATATTTTGAAGGTTTTACTTCTCTATTCAAAAATCCTTCTGATCGTGAAAAAATGCAAGATCCATGTGCTAAAGCCAGTAAAGCAGTACTTAAAAATGCTGCAGATATCGGGATTAATATTATTATGCCAAAAGCTTCTAATGGGCTTGAAAAATTAGAAAGCCAACTTCAAGTGCTGGTTGATGCAGGCTACGATATTCACCTTATTATGATAGAAACACCAACAAATGTCTGTGCAGACCGAAATTATTATCGCTTTTTAATTAAGGAATATAGATATTTACAAGAAGTTGAGAAATCTTGCGGGGGGGGGTATAATAATATTCTTGAACGTGGCAGATTTGTTCCAGTATCAATAGTTACAAACCATATTGGTGACAAAACTTATAAAACATTTTTTGATTCAAAAACAAAAAAGAATTTTGCCAGCTACTCCGCTTTTTACAATGATAACACAATCACAAGAGATACAATTGATATAGATACAATGATTGCACCAGAAAAATAATCAAAAGTTTAAAAAATTGTTGCAAATTTTAAAGCAATATGATATATTACTTTTATCCATAAAGAGTATGTGAGGGACAAGCCCGTTGACCATACAGCAACCTGCAAAAAACTGCAAGGTGCTAACGCTTGAATTCTATGGGATAGAATTGTATGTCAAGTCCCATTTAACGTGGGACTTTTTTATTGAATTTATGGAAATACTTTAAGAGGAAAATTTATGAAAAGAATTATTACAAGTGAGTCAGTCAATATTGGACACCCAGACAAAACCTGTGACACCATTGCAGACGCATTTTTAGACGAGGCATTAAGACAAGATGAAAACGCACAAATGGCAGTTGAATGCGCCATTAAAAATGACAAACTGTTTGTGTACGGAGAAGCAACAACAACAGCAAAAATCAACTATCAAAAAATAGCAAAAGATGTGCTTAAAGAAATTGGCTACAAAAATGAGTTCACTATTATTGAAGAAATCTCAAAACAGAGCCCAGACATCAACCAATCAGTTGTGGCAGAAGAACTTAAAGCAAATGATCAAGGTATGGCTTATGGCTATGCAACCAACGAAACTCCTGAATATATGCCACTTCCAATAATGATTGCACACAAACTTATGAAAGCCTATGACGAGTACCGCAGAAGAACTGAAAAGTATTTTGCCGATGCTAAATCTGAAGTATCTATTTGTTATGATGACAATACCCCACTTTACATTGATACAATACTTATAAGCGTTTCACACGCTGAAAGCGTTTCTACCAATGAAATCAGATATGATATTATCAACAATGTAATTGAACCAGTGCTTTCAGAATATGTTGAGTATAAAACAGACAAACTTAAACTTTATATCAACACAAGTGGTAGATTTACTATTTGGGGCAGTTTTGGTGACAGCGGTTGTGTTGGTAGAAAAATCATTGTTGATACCTACGGCGGTGTTGGCAGAGTTGGTGGCGGATGTTTCAGCTCTAAAAATGCAACCAAGGTTGACAGAAGTGCTGCCTACTACGCAAGATACGTTGCAAAAAATGTTGTTGCTCACGGCTACGCTGACAAGTGTGAACTTCAACTTGGCTTTGCAAT
>CAZYYI010000085.1:0-4931 GCA_964651835.1 uncultured Lachnospiraceae bacterium | reverse complement strand
TTCTTGAAGGAATTTATTTATACGGAGGAAGGTGAATAATAATGATAGAAGAACAGACCAATCTTTTTAGTGATAGTTCAGTTGATTTATCAGTGCGTGCGTTTGCAGCTGCAATGTGTTGTGGTGGTGCAACCAATCTTCAAAAAATAGATTTTGATACTTTCAAAAGACCATCAGATGAAGGCATAGTAATGCAATGGCGTGTGGTAAATGGTTATACTAAGCCATTTCCTATATCACTTAAAAAATTAAAAAATAGTGAAACAACATCTAGATCTCATGGTGCTATGCAAGGTATGGGTATTTCTGATGTTTATGATAAAATTGTGGCAGGTGCTCCTGATAAAGAGATTTATGCACTTATGCGTAAACATTTGGAAGAAAATATGCCTGAATTTAATAATCTTAATATGCCAAGATTTATGAACGAATTTTTAGAGCCTAATATGGATGCATTTGCTGAGGCTTGCAAACAAGCAAACTTGCCAAAAGCTGCAGAGTTTGTTAAGGCATTGAAGAATGGTTTTATGGTTTTTCAACCAGCCCAATCAGTAAATAGAGATAAAGAGCTGGTTGGTGCTTAACAATAAAAATTAAAACGCAAACAAAATATATTTTTGTTGGTTGGAGAGTATAGTGGCAAAAATAGACTTACATAAATTTGCGCTCACTGTTGGTTTTGAAGTGGTTTGCGTTGATGATACCCATACAAATTATGAGTATATGGTACGCATCCGTGATATAGAAAGTATGTCATATGTGCTTCAAATTAAAAACAACATTGAATTTAGCGACATTGATGAAATCTTACAATCTATAATAATAGTGCTTCCATCAAAGCTTAAACGCAAAGTTCAAAAACTTATGAAGCATAGAGATGAAAATAATATTGACAATATTATTGATTTGCTTTGCTACACAGTAACAGAGTATAGGTCAAAAACCGAATATAGCCAGCTTAAAGAGTATGGTGATCTTGTCGGCATAAATATTGAAGATTTTGGATATTATTTCACTTATAAACTCTCTAAAGAAAAGTATAGAAAAATTGTTTCTTTAATTGAAAGCAAACTCAGTATTGAGCAAGCACCAATTGTTGGAAGAATTAAGAAACTTGAATATAAGATAGGTTATGTAAAACAAAACATTCCTAATAGTGAAAATTAAGCATCTTGCTTTGTTCTTAAAAAAATCTCACACACTCATTTACAATTTAGTAAAATCATGCGTGAGATTTTTTTTGTGCCTCGAAATATACTCAATTTTCGCTGTTAGGGGTAAGTTAAAAAACAGGCAGAGCAATCTGTCTTTTTCTTTTATAGAAATAATATATGCAAGACAGTAAATTAAAAATTATACCCTTAGGAAAATATAATATCTCCAACCATCTTCAAAATCTTTTAGTAGCCAAGTGTCAACAAGTTTAAATTTTGGATGTGCATATAAACATAGTTCTGATGCTGAATAACTATTAAAATTTTTATCATAGCTTTCACCATTAACTGTCACATAACTCTTCTCGGCATTCTTGCCAGTGCCGTCAAAGGAAGATATCAACAATAGTCCGCCTTTTTTAAGTACATTTGCCATACTGTTAAAAGTATCATTCATTTTGTCTATATCAATATGAATAATTGTGGCAAGGCAAACTATGCCATCAAATTTGCCAAGAGCAGTCATTTTGTCTGTTATATCACCAACAAAAAACTTAGCGTTTTTAACTTTTTTCTTGGCGGCTTCAATCAAATTTTCACTTAAATCAATGCCGATAGCGTTTGCACCTTCTTCTGCAAGCAGGGCAGAGTCGTAACCAATTCCGCATCCTAAATCTAAAATTTTAGGGTGGATAGTACCAGCAAGTTTAAAGCAGTCACAGAATTTTTTTATTAAGCCAGATTGTTGTTTTTCAATATAATAATCTTCTGACCAACCGCCAGCAGTTTGATTGTAATAGTCAACTGTATTTTTCATATATCCTCACTAATTATAGATATAGTATAATTTTAAAATTCAAGTTTGTCAAAGAAATTGTAATCTTGGATTTTTTTAAAAATTAATCGAATTATTTTTTGATTAGGTATTGAAAAGTGATAAAACATATGTTATACTTTTGCAAGAGAGGGTATTATTATGAAAATTAGAAAAAGAAAATCAGAAAACGTTGAAAGCCAAAATGTTAATAAACCAAAATATTTTGGTTTTTATGATAGAAAAGGCAAGTGGCATGAATATTGGTCAACTGAAAAGAAAGAACCTGAGAAAGATGTTGTAACTGATGATGAGTTATATGCTGCAACACTTGATATGTTAAATCGTAAGCCTCATTCTAAAAAAGGTGGTTCAGAATCAGCTGAAGTTCAAAATCAACCAGGTTGCTAGAAATTTATAGTGAGGATAATTATACTATGAAGAGAAGTTTAAAAAGTGTTTTATGTGAACTTGGCTGTTATGCTGTGGCATTTTCACCAACAATCACTGGTGTTGCTGCTGTTTCAGCATCTGCTCCATTTTTAGCTTTTGCAATTGAACATATAAATGAGATATCTGTGAGGATGGATGAACTCATTGAAGAAGTTAAAAATAATGAAGAGTTTATTGAAATTGTAAATAGTGAAAAAGAAAATTTAACTGCAAAATGGATAAACAAGCAAATTGGAGATGCTGAATTTAGAAAACAGGTTAACGAACTTTCATCAGGAACATTTATTATTGAAACAGCAAAAGCAATTTTGCCAGAAGTTTATACTGAATATAATGATTGTAAAAATGATCTTTTAAAAAAGTCATTATCTGAGATGTTGCCTAGTGTGATAGGTACTTGTGTTGGTGCA
This sequence comes from uncultured Lachnospiraceae bacterium, assembly GCA_964651835.1. Lineage (GTDB taxonomy): Bacteria > Bacillota > Clostridia > Christensenellales > UBA1242 > RGIG1681. The sequence goes on along the minus strand of CAZYYI010000085.1, from coordinate 2,100 downwards.
AGTTTAATTATTGATCAAGGTTTATTTTTTTTAGATGATACAAAAAAATGGATTAATAAAGGCAAAACATATGCTGGCAAAACATCAACTGCAACAGAACAAGAAATAGAATATGATGCAAGTAAATTAAGTGAAGCATTTGATGGGTTTGATGAACCATATGATGCATCTATTGAACTTGAAGAACATAGACATGACGGCGAGCCAAAAGCTGAAAATTCAAAAGAAATTCAGCCAGGCAATGAACAATAATAATACAAAATATTAGGAGAAAATTATGGAAAATTTTAATGAAATTAATGAAATGAAAGATTACAATATTAAAATTGTAGCTGATGGCGAAGAGTTGCTTGAAGAGGATATGGAGAGACTTTACTTAACTTTTCAAATTTTGGAATATTTGCTTCCACTTTCAGAAAGTGAAAGAAAAGAGTATGTTGAAAGGAATTTTAAAGATCCTGAAGTAAGAGCAGGTTTTATTGCAAGTATTACAGATGTTATTGATATTATGGATTCTGCAGAAAAATTAAAGGAAACCCATAGTACATTTTTTGCAGGCTCAAATTTAGTTATCCGTTTTGCAAAGGAAATTGTAGGTTATTTAGCAAATATGACTGAGCCTTTATCTCACGCAAATTATGTTGATAGTTTAAATGGATATCAAGGTGATGAAAAAGGTGCTCCACAAATAAAAGATCTTGAAAAGTATGCAGAACTCAAAAACACAGATAAACTTAATGGTAAACAACAAAATATTAAAAAATACGGTGGCAAAAATCCAGCAATAGGCAAAATTCGTAGACAAGACAGAATGAAAGAAACAAGTGTATGTTTTCCTTTACAAAAAGATAGTTTTTAAAATAATTAATTTTGATGGAATTAAAAAATAATATTTATCTCAGCTATGTAACGAATAGCTTTTGGAGATGTTATGGAAAACAATAAATATAGAATAAATGTTATTGACATGTCGCCGGAAGAGGCTGCCTATGTACTTAGCAAAAATAGTGAAAAGGCAATGCAAGTTATGAAAAAGTTTACTGGTTTAGTTGATATTTTTGGTAAACTGGTTACACTTGATAATTATGGAATATATGATGATGACATTTACAAACTTTACAAGTTTGGGTGTGATGAAAGTATATGCAAACTTAAAACTCTTTTAATGCTATTAGTTGAAGATAGATATTTTGATAATGACAAAGTTATGGCAAATATCGGCAAAGATAAACCAATTTCTTTTTTTGATAGTAGTGTAAAGATAAATTATCAAATCATAGGAAAAAATAATTGGCCAGAAGTCACTAAATTTAATCATAAAAATATAGAAAATTATAGCAGGCTTGCAAAGTCTTTTGATGAAAGATATGAAAAAGCTTTTGGGCAAAATCCAGCTCAGATGGGTGAGCAATAAAATAATTTTTGATATTGACATATGAATTTTGTATGTTATAATATTACTATATAGTCAAAGGAGATTATTATGGAAGAAGAATATATGACAATAGAAGAACAAATAGATAGATTAGATATGACATTTTCAATTGTTGAAGCATTATTGCACTATGATGAAAATGCTAAAAAGAAATTTTTGCAAAATATTATCGATGATGATAAAACAAAAGCAGCATTTATCAGTGATTGTTATGACCTTATGGTAATGGCTGATGATAATATAGAGAATGCTGATAGTTCAGTAATTACTGGTGCAGTTTTATTTAAGAGAAATGTGAAAGAAATTATTGACCTTGCACTCAGTATTCCAACAATTCAAACTCACTCAGATTATGTTAATGCTTTGAGTAAAAAAAGCAGTTTCAGATGAAACACCAAACATTGCGGGTATTGAAAAATATGCTGAACTTAAAAATACTCTTAATGGTGATAAATCAAACTCAAAACAATTAAACGGTAATGACCATAATGTTAAAGCAAAAAATAAAAATAAAACTTTAAGTGGTGGTCAGGCAACATATCAAAAATTAGCGTAAAATCTAGAAAAAATTATAGAAAAAATAGTTAAAAACTTATTGACTTATTTTGTGATTTAAGATAGAATGATAAGGCATATGAAATTTATGTTTGACATTCTGTCTTTTT
>CAZYYI010000084.1:0-4932 GCA_964651835.1 uncultured Lachnospiraceae bacterium | reverse complement strand
GGTTTAGTATGTTTGATATAAGCAGCCTTATCGGGCAAGATTTAGATATTGCTAAACAAATATTAGCTGAAAATGGCTATACAAATATTAATAGTATAATAAATTCAATTGGCATAGAAAATAGTGACCGAAAATTAGTTTGCGCAGTTCGTGAAAACGAAGGTGATATAACTTTAATTTGTGGTGAGTTTTTGAGTCAGTTAGAGGCGAGCAATGGTATTTAAAAAAACATCTGCTACTAATGAAATAGATAAAAGTAATATGCCAAAGCATATTGCTTTTATTTGTGACGGAAACAGAAGATGGGCAAAAAGTAAAGGTTTGCCAACATTACTTGGTCATAAAGAAGGTGTAAGTGCTATTAAGCGTGTTGTAAAAAGAGCAGCAGCGATTGGTGTGCAAAATGTTTCTTTCTTTTGTTTTTCAACTGAAAATTTTGACCGCTCAAAAGAAGAGATTAAATATCTTTTTGAGTTGTTTAAAAGTTTAAAGTCACTTGTGCCAGACCTTATTAAAGTCGGTTACAAATTTCATCACTCTGGTGATAGGTCAATGCTTGATAAAGATACACTAAAAATTATTGACGAAGTGACTGAAGAAACAAAACATTTAACAAATGGCACAATTAATATAGCTCTTGCTTATGGTGGCAGAAATGATATAGTTAATGCAACAAAAAAGATGATTGCCGAGGGAGTTAAAGCGGAAGATATCACAGAACAAAGTTTCAAAAAATATCTTTCAACTAATGATTTGCCAGATGTAGACCTTTTGGTTAGAACAAGTGGTGAACAGCGTATCAGTGGCTTTATGCTTTATGATATGGCATATGCAGAACTTCTTTTTGTTAAAAAGCACTGGCCATCATTCAAAGCAAAAGATGTAGATAACTGTGTGATTGAATATCAAAACAGAAATCGCAGATTTGGAAAATAGTGTACTTTTGGAGAAAATATGTTGAAAAGAACAATAACTGGCGCGATAATATTATTGGTAACAGCGGCGTTTGTTGCACTTAAATGTGTGCATTCGCTTTTTTTCGATGCCTTTGCACTTGTTATTTGTTATTTTTCAATTTATGAAGTCATCAAAGCTAGCAAAAATTCAGGAAATAGCATAAGTGAAATACCACTTTATTGTTTTCCGTTAGTTGTTTTCACTATTTGGCAATTTGAAACTAACACTTTAAAACAATATGCTTATTTTATTGTGATTGCATTAATCGTGCTTATTTACTCAATAACAGAAGAAATAATTTTGCTTGCACAAAACAGAAAATCTAATGAAGCAGAAACTGCTGAAAATGAGGTAAAACCAAAACTATTTGAGCGTACCAAAAACACAATGATGATTTTGGCTTATCCAATACTTCCACTTATGTTTTTAATTGCACTTAATAGTTTAGATTATAACCTAAGTTTTATGGGCATAATTATGGTGTTTGCGGTTTCAATGATGACAGACACCTTTGCATATCTCATTGGTATGGCATTTGGTAAACGCAAATTTGTGCCAGAAGTATCACCAAAAAAGACAATTGCTGGTATGATTGGTGGTTTTTTAGGCGGAATAATTGGTGCAAGCGTTTGCTTTGTTATATTTTATTTTACAAATTGCTTTGGACTTAAAAACTTTGATTTGGCTTACAGCATATCAGCATTTGCAATAATTGGTGTTGTTGGCTCATATTTAAATCAGCTTGGCGATTTGATTGAGTCTGCTTTTAAACGCAGAATGGGTATAAAAGATTCATCAAACATTTTTCCAGGTCACGGGGGCTTTATGGATAGGGTAGATGGATTGATGTTTAATACAATACTTGTATATTTGATGCTTGTGATATTTTTAGTATAAATTAATTTTTAATTCATAAAATTAGTATAGGAGTTATAATGCAAACTTTTCTTTATATTGTGCTAGCGATAGTAGTTTTACTTGTAATGATAACCGTGCATGAGTTCGGCCATTATTGTGCTGGTAAAATTTTAGGATTTAAGATTAATGAATTTGCAATTGGTTTTGGTCCAGCAATTTTTATGCGTAAAAATAAAAAATCTGGCGAGCAGTTTTCAATAAGAGCATTGCCACTTGGTGGCTATTGTGCTTTTGAGGGTGAAGATGAGGCAGGAAACGACAAGCCTGGTGCATTCAACACAATGCCAGCTTGGAAAAGGCTTATAGTGCTTCTTGCTGGTGTATCATTCAACTTTTTGTTTGGTATACTTACTGCTGCGATTTATTTAATGGCTTTTGGTTACAGCGTTCCAAAAATCTCTGCAGCAAAAAATGATCCTAATGTAAATCTTAAATCAAATGATATAGTTTTGAAAGTTAATGGCAGTAAACTTGAGGCATACAGAAACTTTAGTGAAGTTATGTCAAAGTTTAAAGCTGATGAAGAAATTACTATAACAGTTAACAGAGATGGAAAAATTGTTGATGTAAAGGCAGCAAAAACAAAATTTCCAGCTTACTACTTTATTGCTGATAATTCAGCTTTTGTAGATAAACTTTACAGTGCAGGTGAGGGTAAAATTTCACTTGAAAAGTTTAGTAATGATATTATCAATCTTTCACTTCAAGAAGGTGATAATGCTGAAACAAGCACAGTACTCAAAGCATACTTTGCAGATATTTATAAAGATGCAGAACTAAAAGAACAATATAAACCAGAAGAAATTGATACTTTCTTAAAAAATAATCAAATTGTTTATGTTGCTGAAGGGTATACTCTTGGTATAACATATTCAAATATTGCCGAGAAGTATGGTTTCTTTGAAAGTATAGGTAAAGCCTTTCCATTCTGTTTCTATCTATGTGGTCAAATTTTGAATGCGCTTGGTGGTCTTATAACTGGATCAGTACCTATTGCTGAAACTGGTGGAACAATTACTGCTATATCTCAAATAGCACAAATTAGTAAACAAGGTCTTGGTTATTTCTTGCTATTATTGCCACTTCTTGCAATGAACCTTGCAGTGTTTAATATTTTGCCTATACCATCACTTGATGGTGCTAGGGCAGTGTTTGTGTTAATTGAACTTATTTTCCGTAAACCAGTTCCAAGAAAGATTGAGGGCTGGATACACACAGTTGGTCTATTCCTGCTTCTTGGACTTGTAGTTGTTTTAGATATTTGTCACTTTGCACTGTCTTGTTTCTTGCTTTTGTAAAAAAAATGTTGTATAATAGCCATATGGAATGTGAGCTAATAAACAAACTGAATGAAGCAACTGAAAATGTTTATAATTTTTCACTTAAATCTGCAACTTTGAAAAAGGATGCAGATTTTTGTGTGCTTGAAATTTATTATAAAGATGGCACGGTTTTAAATCAGGCAAAAAAGGATGAAATTTTAAATATTATGTTTGACATAATACCCCAAAATTTCAAGTATGAGGTCAAATTTATCAAGAATTATATTAGTGAAGAAAGCTTGGCCGATGAGCTCAAAATATTTATGAAAAAAACTTGTCCATCTGTAGTTTTTAGAGTTGGTGAAATTCAAGTAGAGGGCAATAAGTTTTTAGCAACTATTTTAGTGGATAATATTTCAATTGATTATGCAAAAAATTTAAAACTTGAAGTCAAAGCAAGTGAATACTTTAAATCTAAATATTCTAACTATGAATTTTGTTTTAATTTGTCTGAAAGTAAAATTTTAAGTGGCACAACCAATCAGTCTGTTAAGTTGAATATTCAAGAAGAGGAACAAGATGATGAGATGCCACATCGAAAAATTGAGGTTACAGACAAAGAAGTATATATAGGTGATGAAATTGATGAGTCTGCTTGCTATATTAAAGACAAAGAAAAGTTAGAAGGGCTTGTATGTTTTTGTGGCAATATTAAACAAATTAAATCGTTTGTAATAACAAGCAAACCTAAAAAGAAAGAAGACAAAACTGATGAAAATAAAAAGTCATCAGCCGAAGTTGCAGATGAATCAGAAGATGATGAAAAGGGTGTTCGTGAACGTAAAATATTTAAATGGACACTTTCAGGTTTCACTGGTGAACTCACTTGCTCATATATGTCTACCAAGGCAACAAGAGCAAAGATGGAAGTTCTTGAAAATGATAAATCAGTTATAGTTCGTGGTAATTTGATAACAAACAAACGTGATGGCGAACTTATGCTTGATATTAAAGATATCAGTTTTTGTAAACTTCCTGAAAATTTTGAAGAGTTTATTATCTATAAAAAAGAAAAACCATACTATGAATTTGTAAAGCCAGAAAAAGTTGTAACTTACAAACAAAATGATTTGTTAAGTTTTATGCAAGAGGAAAAAGTTTGTCCATATCTTGCAGGTAAAACTTTTGTGTGCTATGACTTAGAAACCACTGGCTTAAGCTTTACTGGTGGTGATAAGATTATTGAAATTGGTGCAGTTAAAATTGAAAATGGCAAAATTACTGAGCAGTTTGCAACCTTGGTAAATCCTGAAAGGAGCATTTCTGCTTCTGCATCAAAGGTCAATCAAATTTATGACGCTGATGTTGTTGATGCCCCAACCACAAGCCAAGCACTTCAAGATTTCTATAAATTTACAAGGGGTGCAATACTTATTGGTTACAACAGCATAAATTTTGATAATATCTTTTTGTTTGGACTAGGCAAGGAGTGCAGATATAACTTTGATAACAAGTGTGAAGATGTTTACCCGATAGCACAAAAATATGTTCGAAATGTTAAAAATTATAAGCTTATTACTATTGCTGAAAAGCTTGGAGTAACGCTTGATAATGCACATAGGGCTCTATTCGATACGCTTGCAACAGCAGAAGTTTTTATTAAACTTGCTGAAAACTTAAGTTAAATGTAAAAATATATATAAAAATTGTATATTTTATGTGTTTAAAGTTAAAAATTTGTGTAATAGCACTTGCTTTAATAAAAATTTAAGTATATAATATATTTATAAGGCTT
>CAZYYI010000083.1:0-5090 GCA_964651835.1 uncultured Lachnospiraceae bacterium | reverse complement strand
TCAATTTGTCTTACAGTAATCATATCATTCTCCTTTTTTATTTATATTACTTTTTTTTTGATTTTACAAATAATCATTTACTATATTTAAATATAATTATATTTAAATTAATTTTTGTATAGGTCAAAGTCAGTCAAACTTGTTTAAATTTTTTATGTTTAAATTTTTGTAACTATTTAAAAATTATAAAATATCTATATGAAAAATTGAAAATTTTGTGCTTAATTTTTGTAAATTAAAATATTTAAATTATTTACTTCATAAATATTAAATATGAATAAATTTTTTAAAGCAATGTTTTGCGTCACATTTTTTTCAATTGCAACAAGAGCATTAGGATTTATATTAAAAATTTACTTATCTCGAAAGTTAGATAGTACCCTACTTGGCAGTTATCAAGTTGCAATGAGTATTTTTGCAGTATTAATGACACTCGTATCTAGCGGAATACCTGTAGTTTTATCACGTAATGTTTCGTATTTTCATGGAAAAAATGACAAGAAAGCTATAGGATCAACAGTTTCTTCTGGATTAATTTTAACTGTAGTAATTTGTGCTGTTGTTTCACTTATTGTTTTGTTCTGCCCTGATTTGATGAATAAAATATTTACATCAAATGCATCAACAGAGATGTTGATAATTTTACTTCCTGCTTTAATCTTTAGCTCAATCTATGAAGTTTTGCGTGGTGCACTTTGGGGTGAAAAACAATTTTTTGCAATAAGTTTTACAGAATTTATTGAGCAAGTTATTAGAATTATAGCAATAGTTATATTGTTTGAAACTGCAATATCTAATATGTCACTCACAAACAAAACAGCACTTTCACTTAGCATTGGTTGTATTGTTTCTACAATTATAGTTATATTTATTTATATAAAGCGTGGCGGAAAACTTTATAATCCTAAACCTCAATTTTTGAGTTTGGTAAAAACAAGTTCCCCTATCACTGCTGTTAGGACAGTATCTTCTGTTGTATCCTCAATCATTGCAATTATTATCCCAATAAAACTTATGGATTTTGGTTATTCAGCTACTGAAGCATTATCTGAATATGGCATCATTATGGGTATGACTTTTCCACTTTTAATGGTTCCATCAACTTTAAACAGTTCACTTGCTGTTACTATGATTCCATCAATAAGTGAGCAAAGCAATAATATTGATAATGGTGAACTTAAAGATACTACTGCCCTTAAAAGTAAAATTAATTTTTCACTTAGAACAACAATCGTATTTTCATCATTGCTCTTCCCACTATTTCTTGCACTTGGCGTACCAATTTGTCAATTTGTTTTTAATAATACCAAGGCTGGAATATATTTAACAATTGCTTCAATCTGTATGATACCAATGGGTATATCTCAAATAACCTCATCAATTCTCAATGCAATTGGACTAGAAATGAAATCGCTTATTAACTATGTTATTTCTGCAGCATTACTTATTGCTTCAATCATATTCCTACCAAGATATTTTGGAACATATGCTTTAGTTATTGGATACTTTTTACTATCAGTTTCATCTGCTGTACTAAACATTGCAATGCTTGCAAAACGAAAATTAATAAATTTCAACTTTTTAAAGACAATTTTTGTAATGCTAATAATAACTGCAATTGCCTCGCCTTTAGGATATTTTATATTTAACTTATTATCAAATCACTTTATTTTTGCAACATTCTTTAGCGCTACAATTGTTGTGCTATCCACAATTTTACTTTTACTTGTATTTAATGTTGCTGATTTTAGATTAGTACTATTTAGAAAAAAGAAAACAAAAAAAGCAGCTGTCTAATAGCTGCTTTTTTCTATAATACATTTTCTCCAGAAATCTGGAAATCATCTGAGTAATGTGCACAATAATCTATTAATGATGCAATTTCTGCCGAGGCTTCAGTATAATCATTTTCTGAAATGTAAACTGAAATTTTCGCCAAACTCAGTTCTATATCTTTTACCCAAGTATGCCAAATTAAACACTTTAAGACTTTTGTTTTGATATGCCAATTTTCATGAATAGAATAAGAATCATTCACAAATTCTTCAGTATCAATGCTATCTTTATTTTCAGTAATTTCTATTTGCAAACTTTCCAAACTATTAATAAGCCAATCAAAAGATTTATTAATATATCTTGATTCAAAAATGCAACCCACCACTAGTGACACCGCAATCAAAATCATTACTATCCAACGCTTTACCATTTATCACCACCATCAAATTTCATTGTAAAAGTAAAGTACTCCTCTGCTGATTTTCCTTGAATATAAACTTCCCCATTATTGTCAAGCGTCATAAGCAGCACATCTTTAACTTGCTTTAGTTTTGCTTTTTCAATGCACTTTTTAATAAACTTATCATCAATGCCAGCAAGTTCTATATTCTCTTTCATCATTTTGCCATCCATTATAATGTTCATAGGTAATGTATTTTGACTGACTTTGACTTTAAAATCTTCTCTAGTTGGTGGTTCGGCTTCAGATTTTTTAATAACGCATAAATTTCCATTAGTTTCAAGAATTGCATATTGAATTTCTGACAAATTAAATACTTCACAACCTCTAACAAGCTCCATCAAATCATCCAAAGTCATATTGAGTTCTCGAAGTTCTTTATAATTAATTCCCTTTGGGCTAACAACAATTGCCGGCCTGCCAGTGAGCAGATATCTTGCAAACATAAACTTTCTTGCAAAAAAACATAGCAAAAAATGTACTATAAGTAGTGTTAAGATTGGCACAATGCCATGCAAAAGTGGAACTGAAAGTTCTGACATTGGAACACAAGCAAGGTCTGCAATTATGAGTGTTACAACAAACTCAAAAGGTTGCATTTCACCAATCTGCCTTTTGCCCATAAGTCTTATAACAATCAGCACACAGGCATAAATTATTATTGACCTTAAAATCATTATAGCCATATACTTTTATTATTGATTTAAACAATAAAAAAAATACATACACATGGTATGTATTTTATTATTTTATTATTAATCAAAAGTATAAGATAAATCTTTAGTAATATGCCCTTCTAATTCAGGTACTCCATATACTATATCAGTATCTACAAATGCTTGATTATAAGTAGGAACTGAACCAATTGGATATTCACTTTTATTCATTTCATCACGTATTTCTACATAAACATCTTCAAATAAATCAGTTGAATTTGAATTAGTGAAATATATATGCAAATAAACTTTGGTTTCAGTATCATTCAATTTATGATTTTTCTTGAGTATTAAATAATTTGTACTTAAACCTGAAACAGCATAATCAATATCTGATTTTTCGTTATCAATCATAAGTTTTCTGCCATTCATTATTCCATAATAGCTATAAGTCTTTTCTTTAATTTGAGCCTGTGCATTAGGGTTTGACTCATTTGCAATAACTTCTGATGAAGATAAATAATGACCATTTGCATAATTTGATTTTAATGTTATATTCTTATCCCCAAGATTAACTATTATATCAGAACCAACAATATTGTAATTATAACTTGAATCATAAACACCATCATTCATAAACCATTTATCTGAACCATTTGTATGACCATTGTTATATTTTTGATAGTATCTGATTTTTCCATTACCCATAAAATCGATTATAGTTTTAGTGGTATTATATTTATAATTATTTGTAACTGGTTCATTTGAACCAGAAGTTGTAACTTCTTTATCAATAAAATAGTAACCTTTTTCAAGTACATCATATTCAACTTCAATAGTGTTATTTTTATATGTAATTTTCATTTTGTTATGTTTTTCACCTGAAGTTGTAAATAAATCTATATCTGCACCAGTATCTTTTAATTTTAAAAGCTTCATATCGCCATTTTTATAAGTGATTTTAAGTTCTGCATTTTCATAGTCAAACTCATCACCTACAAAGTAAACTGTTTGAACATTTCCAACAAGTTCAACTTTATCAATATTTTTTGCCATAAAAATAACATAGCCAAGGTAACCTAAACCCGCACAAACAAGCAAAACCGCAACGATAATTAAAATCTTTTTTAACATAAATACCTCTTCATTAGGTTTTATATACATTAATTATAACACAAAAAATGTACTATTTCAATACTATTTTAAAATATTTTTTAATGCCTTGCCAGTATACGAATTTTCACAAGCTGCTATTTTTTCAGGAGTGCCAGTTGCAACAACTGTTCCTCCCTTGTCACCACCCTCTGGCCCAATATCAATAATATAGTCCGCAACTTTGATAATATCTAAGTTGTGTTCGATTAAAACGACACTATTACCACTACTAACAAGCCTTTGCAATATTGAAACAAGTTTTTCAACATCATAGGTATGAAGACCAGTTGTTGGCTCATCCAAAATATAAATAGTTTTGCCAGTTGGTCTTTTTGAAAGTTCTGTTGCCAGCTTAACCCTTTGAGCCTCACCACCTGAAAGTGTTGTGGCCGCTTGACCAAGCTTAATATAACCAAGACCAACATCAAAAAGAGTCTGCAACTTATTTCTAATACTTGGCAAATTATAGAAAAATTCAAGTGCATCTTCAACAGTCATTTCAAGAACATCATTGATATTTTTACCCTTATACTTAACTTCAAGCGTATTTTTATTATAACGTTTTCCGCCACACTCATCACAAGTAACATAAACATCTGGCAAAAAGTGCATTTCAATTTTGATTACACCATCACCGCCACAAGCTTCACATCTGCCACCCTTAACATTGAAACTGAATCTGCCAGCAGTATAACCTTTTGCCTTAGCTTCTGGCACATTTGCATAAAGTTCACGAATTGCTGAAAATACACCAGTGTATGTTACCGGGTTGCTTCTAGGAGTTCTGCCTATTGGGCTTTGATCGATAACAACAACCTTATCAATATTTTCCAGACCTTTAATATCCTTATACTTTCCCTCAATCAAATTTGATTTATTAACTCTATTTGCAAGGGCTGGATATAAGATTTCATTTATTAAACTTGATTTGCCGCTACCCGAAACACCAGTTACTGCAACTAGCATACCAAGAGGTATCTTAACATTTATATTTTTCAAATTATTCTGTTTAGCCCCGATAATTTCAAGTACTTTGTCTGACA
>CAZYYI010000082.1:0-5138 GCA_964651835.1 uncultured Lachnospiraceae bacterium | reverse complement strand
ATGTATCTTGCTCACCATTCAGAGTTCCTATTGCTAGACTTGCTGCTGCTCAAGCTAATATTAAAAATCCTAGAAAGTAGGCTAAATTTTCTTGTAAATATATAACAAAAAGGTTAGGTTAACCTAACCTTTTTGTTGCGTGTTTTTAATTTTTGTTGTAGTAAATATTTTTGGTTCCAATCGTCAAAATATTTAATATAATAATATTATTAATTGACAATAAGTTACAAATAATGATAAAATCATTATGTATTAATATAGGAGCATTTTAATGGAATTAGAAAAACTTAGACTTGCTGAATTTCTTGATTTTACCCATTCTATAGCAGGTGAGTATTTACAAAAATATGATTATCCTTGGCAAGTCTTACCAAATATTTCAGATATTATTTTAAATATTGGTAAAAATCTTAGTGATGACTATGATACAGTTGAACCTAATGTTTGGGTTCATAAGACTGCAAAGATAGCTAAAACTGCATATATTGGGGCACCTTGTATAATTGGTGCAAACACAGAAGTTAGACACTGTGCCTTTATAAGAGGTTCTGCGTTAGTTGGGGAAAACTGCGTTGTTGGCAATTCTGTAGAACTGAAAAATGTAATATTATTTGATAATGTACAAGTTCCTCATTACAATTATGTGGGTGATAGTATACTTGGTTTCAAATCACATATGGGTGCAGGATCAATAACCTCTAATGTTAAAGCTGATAAAAAATTAGTTACAATAAAAGTTAACGATGAAAGAATTGATACTGGAATAAAAAAATTCGGTGCAGTTCTTGGTGATAATGTTGAAGTAGGATGCAATAGTGTACTTAATCCAGGCACTGTTATTGGTAAAAACACTAATATTTATCCATTAACTTCAGCTCGTGGATATTATCCGGCAAATTCTATTGTTAAAAAGTCTGATTTAATTGTAGACAAAAAATAAATTAATTAAGGTGTTTTATGGGAAAGTATTTTGGTACAGATGGTTATCGTGGTGAAGCTAATATAACCCTTACAGCAGATAATGCTTATAAAGTAGGGCGTTTTATTGGTTGGTATTTTGTTAATAAAAATAAGGAAAATGGTATTGATGTAGCACCTAAAATCTTGATAGGAAAAGATACAAGACGTTCTAGCTATATGTTTGAATATACACTTATTGCTGGACTTACTGCATCTGGTGCAGACGCTTATATGTTGCACGTTACAACAACTCCATCAGTTGCTTACATTGCTAGAATTGATAATTTTGACTGTGGTATTATGATTTCTGCAAGCCATAATCCATATTTTGATAATGGAATTAAACTTATAAATAGCTATGGCGAGAAGATGTCTGAAGAATTTATAAATTTAATTGAAGAATATATTGATGGTAACTTTAAAATTAATGGTGAAATTGTAAAAGAACTTCCTTATGCTACTAGAAATTTTATTGGTAAAACTGTTGATTATATTTCTGGAAGAAATAGATACATTGGGTATTTAATTTCACTTGGTCAATATTCTTTTAAAGGTCTTAAAGTTGGTCTTGACTGTGCAAACGGAAGCTCTTGGAATATTGCAAAATCTGTATTCGATGCACTTGGTGCTAAAACTTATGTTATAAATGCTAGTCCAAACGGATTAAATATCAATGAAAATGCAGGTTCAACTCATATTGAAGCTTTGCAAAATTTAGTAAGAGAAAATAAATTGGATATTGGTTTTGCCTATGATGGTGATGCTGATAGATGTATTTGTGTTGATGAAAATGCAAATGTTGTTGATGGTGACTATATTTTATATATTTGTGGAAAACAAATGAAAAAAAATGGTGAACTTACAAATAATACAATTGTTACAACAGTTATGTCTAATTTCGGACTTTATAAAGCTTTAGATGATATTGGAATTAATTATGCAAAAACCAATGTAGGTGATAAATATGTTTATGAATATATGACCAATAATAACAATTCACTAGGCGGTGAACAATCTGGACATATAATATTCTCTAAATATGCATCTACTGGTGATGGCATACTTACAAGCTTAAAAGTTATGGAAGCAGTACTTGAAAATAAAACAACTTTAAGCAAACTTTGTGAAGGCTTTAAAAAGTATCCACAAGTATTAATAAATGTTAAAGTTGACGATAAAATTTCTGTTATGAAAAATGAAAAAGTGCTTTCTGCTGTAAAAAATGCAGAAGAAACTTTAGGAAATGATGGTAGAGTTCTTGTTAGAGCTTCTGGCACTGAACAATTAGTGAGAGTCATGGTTGAAGCTAGTTCTGAAGAAGTCTGCAAAAATCTTGCAAACAGTATTGTTGATGTTATAAAAAATATTTAATCTTAGGAGATTTACTATGTGTGGTATAGTAGGTTATATAGGCAATAAACAAGCCGCCCCAATACTTCTTGATGGCTTGTCTAAACTTGAGTACAGAGGATATGATTCTGCAGGTATAGCTGTAAGAAATGATGATGGAAATATAAAAATTGTTAGAGCTAAGGGCAAATTATCAAATCTTGCAGAAAAAACTAATAGTGGTAAAGATATTGATGGATATTGTGGTATAGGTCATACAAGATGGGCTACACACGGCGAACCAAGTGAAAAGAATGCTCATCCACATTTCAGTGAAAATGATTCTGTTGTTATAGTTCATAATGGTATTATTGAAAATTATGCCGAGATTAAAGAAAAATTAATAGAACACGGTTATAAATTTTATTCACAGACAGATACTGAAGTTCTTGCAAAATTGTTAGACTACTATTATAAAAATATGGAAAACGATGCACTAGATGCTATTTCAAAAGTTATGCTTCGTGTTCGTGGATCTTATGCACTTGCAATTATGTATAAGGATTGTCCTAATGAAATTTATGTAGTTAGAAAAGATAGTCCTATGATTATAGGTGTTTCAGAAGGTGAATCATACATTGCATCAGATGTTCCTGCTATTTTAAAGTATACCAGAGATGTTTATTATATTGATAATATGGAAATGGCTAAAATTTCTAGTGGTAAAGTAACTTTTTATAATGTTGATAAAGAGAAAATTACTAAAGAAATTTCACATATTACCATGGATGCAACTGCTGCTGAAAAAAATGGTTTTGAGCATTTTATGATGAAGGAGATTTTTGAACAGCCAACTGCTGTTAAAAATACCATAAATTCTGTTGTAAAAGATGGTAAAATAAATTTTGATAATATTGGAATTTCTGCTGAAAAAATAAAAGATTATGACAGCATATTTATTGTTGGTTGTGGCTCTGCTTATCATGTTGGTATAGTACTTAAATATGTATTTGAAAATTTAACTAAAATTCCAGTTCAAATTGATTATGCATCTGAGTTCAGATACAGAAATCCACTTTTATCAAAAAACACTCTTGTTATCGCAATTAGTCAATCAGGTGAAACTGCAGACACATTGGCAGCTCTTAAAGAAGCTAAAAAACTTGGTGCTGATACTCTTGCAATTGTAAATGTTGTTGGATCATCTATTGCAAGACTTGTAGATTATGTTTTTTATACTTTAGCTGGTCCAGAAATTGCTGTTGCAACAACAAAGGCTTATAGTGCTCAACTTGTTGCTGGATATTTGCTTGCTATTGGTTTTGCTGAGATTAGGGGAATAATCACTCAAAAAGAATCAGATAAATTTATAAACGATATTGTTAAATTGCCAGAGCAAATACAAAATATGCTTGATAATCAACAAAATATTCAGCATTTAGCATCTATGTATATTGGTGCAAATGACATATTCTTGATTGGTAGAGGTATTGACTATGCAATAAGTATGGAAGGCAGTTTAAAGATGAAAGAAGTAAGCTACATTCATACTGAAGCTTATGCTGCTGGTGAACTTAAACATGGCACAATAAGCTTGATAGAAGATAATATGCTTGTTATAGGCGTTTTAACTCAAAAGAATTTGATTGAAAAAACTTTAAGCAATATGCAGGAAACCAAAAGTAGAGGTGCAAAATTGCTTGCAATTGCTACTGAAGGAATTGGTGCTGAAAAATCTTGTGACTATGTGTTAACAATACCTAAAACTAATGAATACTTTACTGCAAGTCTTGCGGTAATTCCTTTCCAAATTTTAAGCTATTATTTAAGCGTTCTTAAAGGTTTAGATGTTGATAAACCAAGAAACTTAGCTAAAAGTGTTACTGTTGAATAATTTAAACCTAGCAAAATTGCTAGGTTTTTTTCATATATTAATTTGTTATGCAGATAATAAGTTTGTAATTAATACTATATATTAAGATTATATATTTGACTTTGTGTGTCAAAAAAAATTATAATTATTTATGTTAATAATATATTTATAGGAGAATAGTAAATTATGCAAGTATTAAAAAAATGTATGCTATTTATTACTGGTATATTTGTAATACTTTTTTTTACTGCTTGTAATGATAATACACCTGTAAATAACAATAATAATAACAACAATAACAATAATACTGTTAAGCCTCCGTCAGTTGTAAACACTGTAACTGATGCAGAGGCAAGAGGTTTACTTAATAAAACATCAATAAACTTAGATCAACTTGTTGATAAAATAAATAATAAAGCAGATTATACTAATATTTATTTTACAAAAAACTTTAGTGTTACCACTACAATAGGAGATATGGTTGGTGGCATATTAAATAAATCACAATTGTGTAAATATATTAGTAAAGTATTTAGTGATGAACAGCTTGAAAGTGAGCTAGTTTATAAAAAGACATTAAATTATAAAAATTATTATTCAAAACTATCTATTGATTCAAATAATAAAAATTTAGATTTAAATTTAATTCGATGTGATAATAAAGATAACCTTATAGATTTATATGGATATAATATTGATTTTAACAATGAAAATATTAGCAATATTAATTTTAAATTTATTAATGTTTCTGAAAATGATAAAGTTAGTTATGTAATGGGATTAAATTATAATTTAATTACAGAGAAAATTGATTTTTATTATGGGATTCCAAAAACAAATTTAAATGCTTTAGAGTTTTTAAATTTAGATAATACTAGCAAGGACTGGGCAAGTTATATGGTTGCTCAAGTTAATTTGTCTGATAGTGATAATTCATCATTTAAAGCGTTTGCTGATTATCAAGTTTTAGTGACAG
>CAZYYI010000081.1:0-5206 GCA_964651835.1 uncultured Lachnospiraceae bacterium | reverse complement strand
GGGCGTAAGATATTTGAGAGGATCTGCTCCTAGTACGCAAGGACCAGAGTGGACGTACCTACTGTGCATCGGTTGTTTCGCCAAGAAGCATAGCCGAGTAGCGGAGTACGGAAAAGATAAGCGCTGAAAGCATATAAGCGCGAAACTTGCCTCAAGATAAGATATCTCATAGCATAAGCTAGTAAGTCCCCTTGTAGACTACAAGGTTGATAGGCCACATGTGGAAGCGCAGTAATGTGTGTAGCTGAGTGGTACTAATAGGACGAGGGCTTTGTCACAACTAGTGATAACTAGTATGATTGCATCAATTTTTGGTACGTGTGATAAAGTCAATAAAAACTGATTCATTAATATGCAGTTGCGAATGTGCGATAACATTTGACAATTTAATATTTGTATGGTACAATATTAATCGTTAACTTATTAATACCGCGAAAGCGTTATTATACAACTAACGGTGATAATACCGCAAAGGTTCACCTGTTCTCATTCCGAACACAGAAGTTAAGCTTTGCAGGGTCGAAAGTACTTGCTTGGAGACGAGCCGGGAGGATAGAACGTTGCCGTTTTTCAATTAAAAGACATCACGAATTGTGATGTCTTTTCTTTTTGTTTAAATTCCGAATGTTAAACGAGATGCTTTGTTTCTATAATTTTTTGATTAAAGCCTCTTGAAATCACATTTTCTAAGTAGTATAATTATGATATATATGAAAGAAGAATATTTAAAAATAAGAGCAGAAAGTTTAAATGCACCAAAACCTGAAATTAAGATTTCAGACGAAGATTTTTTGCGTAAAATTTTTGAATATGTTGAAGCTTTATTTTTAGTATTTAAAAAAACTACTAAAAACCATAAAAAATTAAATAAAAAAGATCCAATAGTAATAATAAAAAAGAAATATTTTAGACCGAAAAATATTACTGAAAAATTTATAGAATGGTTAATGCCTAGAATTAATATGACTTTTGAAGCTGATGAATTAAGTAAGTTCATAATTGATATGCGTGGGTTCAACGGGCTTCCAAAAATTGTGAGTGATGAAGAAGCGTCGGTTATAGAACAAAATGGAATAACATTATATCGTGGTTCTGATAAAAATGATTACTATGCAAACCTTCTTGCAGAAAAATCTAATTATCATTATGGTCATGGTGGATATGGTGATGGTATCTATGCTTCAGATACAAAATCTGCCACAGAGGAATATACTACTCTTAATAAAAATAAAGAGCCTCTTAAATTCTATTTATTAGGTGATAATGGAGTTGATTACAATTTTTTACGTTGTACACTTGATTGCATTAATTATAAAAAAGAAGATAAACTTGTTGAAATGTTTTGTAATTTAAGTGAAGATAGGCAAAAAAAGATAAGCTTGCTATATGATGCTTACCATAAATTGCCAAAATCAATAAAAAAATATGTATATGAGAGTGGTGGAAGAAAACTTGGGTTGATGGCAATATTTTTAGGTTATGACTATATTGTTACATCAGATTATTTTATTACATGCATTTTAAATCGTGGTTCAATGATTGTTTCTCAAAGTGAGTATAACAGAGTTGTTAAAGGAACAAAATACGAAACGCAAACAACCGAACAACAAGAAAAGTAAACTAAAATTTTTTAAATATAGGTATTATATGAAAGAAGAATATTTAAAGATAAGAGCAGAAAGTTTAAATGCACCAAAACCTGAAATTAAGATTTCAGATGAAGATTTTTTGCGTAAAATTTTTGAATATGTTAAAGCTTCTTTTTTAGTATTTAAAGGAAATTATCAAAAGCCTAGAAATTTAAGCAAAATAAATCCAAAGTTTTTAATAAAAAAGAAAAATAATAAGACAGTAAATATTAATGAAAAATTTGTAGAATGGTTAGCTGATAAAAACTTTTTTGAAGCTGATGAATTATTTAAGTTTATGATTGATATGCGTGGGTTTAATAAACTTCCAAAAATCGTTAGTGATGAAGAGGCGTCGGTCATAGAGCAAAATGGTGTTATCCTATATCGTGGTGCTGATAAAAATGATTTTTACGCAAATCTTCTTACAGAAAAATCTAATTATCATTATGGGCACGGCTTATGGTCTAACGGGATTTTTGCTGCAAGCTTAATATCTAGTACAAAAGAGTATACTACTCTTAATAAGGATAAAATGCCACTTAAATTATATTTAGGTGATAATGGATTTGAGGTTAATAGTTTATTTTATGTTCTTGATTATATAAAATATAAAAAAGTTGATAGTCTTGCGGATATGTTCTTAAAGCAAAGTGAAGAAATACAAGTAAGGATAGGTTTGCTTTATGACGCCTACCATAAGCTTACAAAAAGTGTAAAGGAATACATATATGAGGTGGTTAGAAAAAATATTGGATTGCTTGCGATATTTTTAGGCTATGACTATATTTATACTATTGATTATCACATTACTTGTATTTTAAATCGCGGTTCAATGTTCGTGTCTCAAAGTGAATATGATAGAGTTGTTAAAGGTACGAAATATGAAGTTAAAAATGAAACAGAACTTGCTTCATCTCTTTGTTCAGAATAACAATACTTACTTTTATTTTAATTTCAATATTGACATATTATTATTTTAATATATAATTAACATATAAATCATTATTGAAGTATGAATTTTTTTTAAGTAAAAATTAGGAGTGATTATGAATACTAAAAGAAGAAAAGAAATTGATAAAAATTTATATATTGATTTACCGGGAAGTGTAAAATCTATAGATCCTGAACAATTAGAAGAAATGTGCAGGCGTATGAATACAAAAACTATTATCAATTATGATGGCAATGATAGAATTGCTAAGCAATTTATTGAAGAAGGAAAAAAATACATTTTTGCTGATAGGCAAGGTCTTTGGGAAAATGTTGTTAATGAAATTTCGCCACTTTATTATTCACAAATAAAAGCTGCAATTAATACTATGGGGATAATTGAAAATTTAGGAGCTAGAAAAGCCGCAAGTAAACTTGTAAATGCAAGCAGGTTGATTCTTGAGCTTGTTTTAAATTTTTCTAAAAAAGGTCCAGAATATTTTTTGGTAAGCGATGATAAATTTAATGGTATTGCTATAACAAAAAGTGAAATCAGAAAAGTTTTAGATGCTGTTGAAACTTTAAAAAAATTAAATAAAAAATTAGAACAATCTGAGCCAGCTATGTGTTAATGTTTAAAAGCCTATATTATAGGCTTTTTTATTTTTTTGATTTATTTTATTAATTTTATTTTTTTATTTGACAAATTTCGTATAAATATCATATGATGGAATTAAGAAAAATAAAAAAGGAGAAAATTTTATGAAAACTTTTGTAAATTTATGCAAAAAACCATTGCTAATCGTATCTGCAGTATTAACTCTTGCTTTCTTAGTTTTGCTTATCGTTTCTTACACAACCCCACTTGGAAAAAATTATGTTTATTCTAAAACACAAGATGGTGTTGAGGGTAAAATTGAAATTACTCTTGGCGATAAATATTTAATGAAGTATTATCTTGATGGCAAAGAAATGGATATGTCAGAATTATATGGCGACGATGGTGAAGGTGTTGACTATGTAATTAAAGATGGAGTAATCTATGTTACATTCACAGAAGAAACCTACAAAGAATTATCAGATACAGTTAAAGAATATTTAGCTAAAACTATGCCAAAAATTGAAGGATACAAAATCGTTGGAACTATGGGTACTGATGAAATGGTAGCTGTTTGCACAGCAAACACTGCAATGCAAATCGTTTCTATCGTTCTTTTGGTAGTTAGTGCTTTAGCTCTTGCTGGTTGTGTTACCGTTCTTGTTCTTGACAAAAAGGGTATCATCAAAACTGAAAAGTAATCAGAAGAAACAGCTGCTTAATTTACATTAATATAAAATAAAAACACCGTTTATGCGGTGTTTTTTTATTTTGGTTCATAAGTGCAACAAATAGGGCATTCGCGTTTTTTGCCACTTCCGCAAGTTTGAACAGTTATGCCATTTGCCATACAGTCACAATCTTTATTAAATAAGCAATCAGCTTTGCAATCTACTTTGATATTTTTTCTTATTGGTGGCTGACCAATTTTTTCAACTTCACCAACTTCAGCTTCATTTGATGGTGCATAGGTTTTGCAAGTAGTGTCTTCACGCACATCAACATTTTTTGCTGTGCAGTTGCAGTTTTTGTTATATTGGCAACCAGTTCTTTTACATTTTAAATCAAACATAATTTCTCCTTATTACATTTATTATGTGTAAGTTGGTTTGGTTTTAATCATAGTTGACAATATTTATAAGCTTAGTTATAATTATTTTATAAGGTAGGTAAATTATGAGAGTTATATTGACAAAAGATGTTAAATCACAAGGCAAAAAAGGTGATGAAATTAATGTAAGTGATGGCTATGCTAACAATTATTTATTTAAAAATGGACTTGCTGTTCCAGCAAATCAAGCAAATGTAAATGCCAATAATAAAATTAAGGCAGAAGAGGCAAAACGCATTGCAGCAGAAACTGCTGCGGCAAAAGAGGTTGCTGAAAAGCTTAAAGCGGTTGAATTAAAGTTTGCAATTGAAGTGGGTGCAAATGGCAAGGCGTTTGGTTCAATTTCAGGTAAAGAAATTTCTGAGGAACTTGCTAAACTTGGATATAGCATTGATAAAAAAAATATTGTTTTAGTTAGTCCAATTAAAACTGTTGGCACATTTGAAATAGAACTTAAATTATATAAAGGTGTTATTGGAAAAGTAAAAATAAATGTAATTGCAAAATAAGTAAATTTTTAAACGAGGTTAAACCTCGTTTTTTTGTGCAAAAAATTATGTTTATTTGCTAAAAAATATCATAAATAACAAGCAAAAAATTACTTAAAAAATATTTAATTTTTTTATAAAAATCCCTTGACACTTAGCCGGGCGTATAGTATAATGCTTTTGTTACGATTTTTGGTATGGGGATATTATGCCCTTTTGGGTGGTAATATTCTTAGCTAAAATATTGAAGAAAGTGTAGTCTATTTTATGATTATAACTCTGAAATATTTGGCAACCAAAAATACAGGGGTTGATGTTGGAGGTTACTTTGTTTTCCAAAAAGATAACTTCAACTGACAATAGTTTCGGCAACGACTGAGGCGACAGATTCATCCGCCACGCCAAATCTGCAGTAACACAGGGGCAGGTGATTTCTGGGAAATCTAAC
>CAZYYI010000080.1:0-5216 GCA_964651835.1 uncultured Lachnospiraceae bacterium | reverse complement strand
TCTCTTCAGAAAGGTTGTTTTTTCCAAAAATTTTGTTTATAATAGGGCTTAGTAACTTGGATACTTTTTTGCTGAGTCCGCTTTTTTCAAGGATACCAAAAAGACCTAGCCAAATAGCGTAAATTGCACAAAGTTCAAGGGATAACTTAACAGCATTATGAGATGCTGAAAGTAACCCAGACAGCACGCTTGCTGGGTCAAACAAACAGAGTGCGATTACACTTGCAGCAAATAAAATAATCCAAATTTTGTTCATAATAAAGTGTATGAATAATTTATTTAAGATATGAGGTTAAAATGATAGATACACATTGCCATCTATTAATGCTAGAAAATATTGCCTTTGATGAAAATATAAAAGATGAAAAACTTGAAAACTTGGTAACAATTTCAACAACGCTTGAAGATTCTGAAAAAAATATTGAAATTGCAAAAATTCATAAAAAAGTTTTTGCAACTGTTGGCATTTATCCAGAGTACGCATCGGGCGCAACTGAAGATGATTTTAAAAGACTTGAAAGTTTGGCAAAAGAAGAAAGAGTTGTTGCAATTGGCGAAATTGGGCTTGATTACCATACTGAAGGGTATGACAAAGATGCTCAAAAGAAAGTCTTTATTCGTCAGCTTGAAATTGCTGACAAACTTGGCAAGCCATTTTGCATTCATTGCAGAGGTGCGGTAGAAGATGTTTATAAAATATTAAGTGAAAATAAGTATTTAATTAATCATTCGGGTTTAATGCATTGTTACAGTGAGGGTGGCGAATGGGTTAACAAATTTTTGGAACTTGGATTATATATAAGTTTTTCTGGAAACATTACCTTTAAAAAAGTGGACTCTGAGTTCGTAAAAATTATACCACTCGATAAAATTTTGGTGGAAACCGACAGCCCATATCTTGCACCTGTGCCATTAAGGGGTACAGTTAATCAGCCCAAAAATGTTAAGTTTGTGATTGAATTTTTGGCTAATAAACTTGGTATTAGTTTTAATGAATTTGAAAGGATAACTTCAAGCAATGCTAAAAAATTTTATAATATAAAGGATAAATAATGAAAGATTTTGAATTTAAAAAAAAGTTTGGACAAAACTTTTTGACTGATAAAAATTTACTTAATGAAATTGCTGATAAGGCGGAAATTTCATGTGAAGACACTGTTGTTGAGGTTGGTGCGGGAAAGGGTGCATTAACTGAAGTTTTAAGTAGCAGAGCAAAAAAAGTTATTGCTTTTGAGATTGACAATGATTTAAAAGATTATTTAACTGAAAAGTTCAGTGGCAGCAATGTAGAACTGATTTTTGGTGATGCACTAAACTTTGATGATAATGAAATTACAAAAATTGCAGGTGGAAGTTTTAAGCTTGTTGCAAACTTACCATATTATATAACTTCACCTCTACTTACAAAATTTTTAAAAATAGATGGTTTGGTTTCAGCAACTGTTATGGTACAGGAAGAGGTTGCTGACCGAATTGTTGCTCAACCCAAAACCAAGGATTATGGCGTGCTTACTGTGATTTGTAAATTTTTTGGTGAGCCTAAAAAAGTGATTAGGGTTTCAAGAAATAAGTTTACTCCAGTGCCAAATGTTGATAGTGCTGTTGTTCATATATCAAAAAATGCTGAGTTTGAAATTGATAAAAATATCAATTTTGAAGAGTTTATAAATTTTGTAAAAAAAGCGTTTGCTATGCGTAGAAAAAAACTTAGTGTTAATTTAAGTTCTGCTGGGTTAGAAAAAGCAGAAGTAGAGCAATGGCTTGAAAATAATAATTTAAGTCCACTTGCAAGGGCAGAGGAACTTGGCGTGTCAATGCTTATTAAACTTTTTGAGGAAAAATCGCATAAAATCGATTAATTTTTACATCAATTAACCGCATTTAGAGTTAATTAATGTTGACATCAATTTATAAAAATTTATAATTATAGTATATAGGTTAATTTTTAGCCAAAAATTAGATTTAAAAGGGCAATATGAAAAAGTTTTTAAAAGGTTTAATATTATCTTGTTTGGTTTTGGTTTGTGTGTTTGGCTTTACTGCTTGTAAAGATCCAATTTCAACAACAAGCACAGACACAAGCAAAGTTGCAGAAGTAAATGGAGTATCAACAAACGGTGGTATCACAACAATTTATGGTGACTACTTATATTTTATTAATGGAACAAAAACAAATGATGGCAAAAGTGCAAGTGGTAACACAAGAAGCGCAATTTGCAGAGTAAAAATCAATAAATCAACTGGTGAAATAGATGGAAACACCTATGAGGTTATTGTTCGTGATTTAGTAGGTTTTAAAAATTCATCACTTTACTTTTTTGGTGATTTTATGTATTACACCGTTCCAAGTGCTGACGTAAACAGCAAAGATGAAGTGCAATACAATAAAACCAAATTTAATAGATATGATTTGGTTAATGGAAAATCTTACACTATTTATACAACTCAAAAAAATGATAGTAATGAAGAACTTAACTATGCTTACTACGTATCTGGTTCAAATTTAAATTTAGTTGTTTATGAAAAGGCTAGTAGCACAATAACAAGTATTAAAGTTGATGAAAACCCAGTTACAAATTATGTAATTAATGATGTTACAAGCTGTGTGCTTAGTGAAAATAATGGTAAAGTAGTTACTGCAAATAATGTTGCTGATGCAAATAGTTATGTGTATTACACAGTTGCAAACGCAAATGACGGCACAAACAAAATTTATAGAACTGCACCAAGTGTTAATAACAGCTTGTGTTTAACTTCTAATTTCGGCAATTATTCAATATTAACAATTATATCTGGTAAACTTGTTTATTCAGTTAAAAATGATATCGAAGGCGTTGAACAAATATATGCTCAAATGGTTGATAACAATACAACTGCATTAGATATAAGTTTTTCAAATGTAATATCTCATTTAGCATATGAAAACATTGTATTTGCAGATATCAATAATAATGGCAATATATCAATAATTTACTATGATACAAAAACATATGATATAGTTTCAGTTAATTGCAAAGATGGAGTGCTTCCAGAAACAAAAACAATTTGCAATCTTTCAAAATATGATAATTTTTCATTTGTATCACTTGTAACAGTTTCTGAAGAAGAAAAACAAAATGCATCAGATAATGGTGAAACTCAAGAAAGCACAGCAGAAAAAGTTATGCGCAAAGTAACATATGTTACATTTATTGCAAATAACTATCTTTATAAACTTGAAGTTGCCCGTGAAAATGCAAGCGGAGTTATGGAAGTTTCTAAATTTACAAATGCTATAAAACTTTCTGAAACAAAAGTACAAAATGTTGATAATATGCTTGTGCCAAAAGTTGTTGGTGATTATATCTATTTCTTTGTAAATGAGCAGGATAGCAATAAAAAGGATACAGGGCATATCTATATGTATCGCACCAAGTTCAATATTACAGAGAGCGCTTCAAGTTCAGATAAACCTGAATTTGTTGGGGTAAAGGAAGCTGATGAATAGTAAATAAAAAACTCGCTAGTTAAAGCGAGTTTTATTTTTTGTAAAAAATTTGATATTATAAATTATGCTTAATTTTATACTCTTCAAGGGCTTTTGAGAGTTGGTCTGGGCAAGATGTTCCATTTCTGCATTCAACACCTTTTAAAAGGGTAATAACCTCATCAATGGTTCTGCCTTTAACAAGCCTGCTAACGCCCTGAGTGTTGCCTCTGCAACCACCGTTAAATATAACTTCTTTAATAATATTGCCTTCAATTTCAAAATCTATAGATCTTGAACAAACACCAGTTGTTTTGTAACTTTCCATATCTATTCTCCTTCATCATCAAGCAGTATTTGATAAATAGCGGCATAAACTTCACTTGCTTGCTCATTCCATTTATTAAAAACCATTTTGGCCTGCGCGCGATTAGGTACATTAAGTTTCATTTCAAGTTTTGAGCAATCTGGTTCAACAATTTTTAAACTTACTGTATATGTGCCGTCTTTGTTTTTAAAATAATCTTTAAAATACTCTTGGTTTCTTTTAAAAGTTTGTCTATTCTTTTTTATGTACTCACTTATTTGATTTCTAAGTGAAGAGGGAATTTTGCTTGAAAAAAACTTAATACAATCACAGCCCTCTTGAGTAATTTTATAATACTCAGTGTTTCCACTTAAATAACTTGTCAAAAAGTGAGCATCAACAAGTTCTGGCACTGCCTCAGTAATGCTTAAATATGAAAGCCAGTTGTTTTGGCTTGAACACATATCATTAATTGTTTCAGCAGTAACTGGGATACCCATTTGGTCAATTACATAAAGAAGAATTAATTTATTTGTTGTTTCGTCCATACATACCTCTTTTTCCTTAATTAATATAACATACATTTGTAAAAAAATAAATTAATTAGAGCCATTTTGTAAAAAAATACTAATTAACTTGCTTGCGAAAGCTAAAGCTATATGGTATAGTTGTTATATAGATTGCTTAAAATATTTGTAGTAAGTAAAGGAACAATATGGAAGAAAAAACATATGCTGATTATATTGATTTAGAAGTTGAGGGCAGAACTACTGAAGAACTCAAGTTTATTTATGGTGTGCTTCAGTCAGAATATGATGATTATAGCAATTCTTGGGCAAATGAAGTTAGTGCATTGCTGAATAGTGGAGTTAAGCCAGATTCATTTTTTGGTGCAAGAAAATTTAAAAAATTAGCTAATAAATATGCCGACATTTTATCTGATATAGATATAAGCATTGAAGATATTGAATTAGAACTTTCAAAGCGTGGCAAGTTAGATGAACTTGAACCTGAAAGGGTTAATGAAGATAGTTTAACAAATGAAGAATACTTTAAATTAGAGGAAGCCAAATCAGAGAAGTTTAATGAAGAAAAAAAATAAAGCAAAAACCCCACAAATTTATGTGGGGTTTTATTTTGGTAGCACCACAAAACAATACTCGCAAAAGTGTTAGTGTATAAAAAGTAAAATTTGCATATTTAACTTAATTTTCTTTCTATTTTTTTCGTTGGCTCGTGACCTTACTACGCAAGCTGACGAACTTGCACTGAGTACAAATATTTTTCTCTTATTTATAATTACTCTGTAATTGTATTTTAATTCTTATCTAAACTACTTGTGCAATTGATTCTCGGGGTGATACAGAATCAAAAAAAACAGCCTTAAGGCTGTTTTTTTGATTTGGTAGCACCACAGAGAATCGAACTCTGATTTCACGCGTG
>CAZYYI010000079.1:0-5226 GCA_964651835.1 uncultured Lachnospiraceae bacterium | reverse complement strand
ATGCCGATGTAGCACAGTGGTAGTGCATCTGATTCGTAATCAGGGGGTCGCAAGTTCGAATCTTGTCATCGGCTCCAAAATCGTTTGTGCGAAAAACCGCCCAAACTCATTCAGCCAATGACAAGCTCAATCGAACACATGTGACGCGAGCTATTAAGGTCGGCATAGAAAGAGATGTACGCTCGCTATTCCGTCGCATACTGCGTTGCTCCTTGCGAATCTTGTCATCGGCTCCATCAATTTAATAAATTTTTTATTTGGAGAATAATATGAAAGAACTAATGAAAAGTAATATTTATGATTGTTCAGATGAAATTGTTATTGTTGGCAGTTGCCTAAGCTCAATGCAACCAAAAGCATTTGATATGCTTGAAAAGATGGAACTTCCAATTTTTGAGCTTTGCCTTGAACAAACACATATAAATATGGCGATGACCAAAATTTTAGGAATGATTCGTGCAAAAAATATTAAGCACATCATTTTTGCTACGGTTGACAAATCACCACATTGCATTCAAATGCATTATGTACAAGATGAGATTAAAAAATTAGGCTTTGATATTAATTTTACAAATTATGTTGCAGTTGATAATAAATTAATTGAAATTTCTAAAGAAACAATTTCATTATCAAAAAATTTAAGTAAACTTTCAGAGATTAATAAATGACTATTAGAAATCAAATAAATTATTAAACAAAAAAACCAGCTTGGTAGCTGGTTTTTATTTTCTAATTTGTAATCTATTTTAACATTTAAGTATGCCTTATAATCAACTTGTCAATCGTATTCTTTTGTAAAGTTCATCTTGCCATTTTTCGCAAAAGTTATAAATTAATTAAGCTTGTTTCCAAATGTTATATTCATATAATCATTAACCCATAATAATAAGTAAAGGTATTGACTTTAAAGTAAATTTAGAGTATAATAAATCTATAAATTAAACGATAACTAAAAGAATGCAATATATATATATCAAAAGGAGAAATTTATGGTAAAATTAGGTAAAAGATTTAAAAAATTTGCATTTATTGGAGTTGCAAGTGCTCTTGCCGCTTCTACTGGCACTGCCGGTGTTTTAGGAACTTTGTATGGAATTGAAAAAAATGCAAACGAAGAAATCAAAAATTCACATGCAACTGAAATCTCTATGATTCAAGACGAACTTGAGTCTGAAAAACAACAAAATGTTTATTTACAAACCGAAATTGATTCTAAAAATGAGCAAAATGCTGGGTTGAAATCCGAGCTTGAGTCTAAAAATGAGCATAATAATAATCTTATTGATGAATATGAAAATTTAATCAAATTATTAATAAGCGAAACACCAAATGATACAGAATTTAATTTTACTGATAATGGTGTTAATTATACTTTAAATTATAAGAAAAATAATTCTGATATTAATGGATTTGAAATTATTAAGGTTGAAAAAACCGATAGAAATATAACAAATCTAGAAATTCCTAGTTCATATAAGGGCATACCAATAATTAGTATAGGTAAAAAAGCTTTATATTTTAGTTCTTTTCAAACTATAAATATTCCAAATAGCGTTGTAAAAATTGATGATGGTGCATTTTCTTACTGCCAAGATCTTCAATCTATAAATATCCCCGACAGCGTTAAATCGATTGGGCGTAAAGCATTTGAAGTCTGCACAAGACTTCAATCTATTAATATCCCTGACAGCGTTGAAAAAATTGAGAGTGATACATTTTTATACTGCCACAGTCTTCAAACTGTTAATATTCCTGACAGCGTTAAAAAAATTTGTGATTGTGCTTTTGGTGGCTGTGAAAGTCTTCAAAGCATAACAATCACTGAAACAACAAAAAATAATAAGGCAGAAAAAATTTCCATTCATATAGAGGGACCTATCAATATTAAAACAATATATGTGCCTGAAGGTTTTGATATTAATTCAATTACATTCCATGATTGGCTTAAAGTGTTTTCCGTTTCAGAAGTCTTGAAAGATGTTGAAATTGTTGCAGTTTCAAATGAAAACACAAAAGATTCATCAAAAGATTTACAAAATGACCCAAAAAATGACTCGGAAAATAATGGACCTCAAATGTAAAATAAAAAAACATAAGCAGTACAAATGTACTGCTTTTTACTTGTCAAAATGATTTAGGTTTAGGATTGTAAAATAGATAAAACAAAAAACCAGCATAGTAGCTGGTTTTTTTTTGATTTTTAAATTAATTAAACTTAACTCCGTGAGCTTTAAAGAACTCTCTGCTAGCGATGCCACGTCTAAGCATTTCTTTAAACACAATATGTGTGCATTCTTCAACTGTTGTGTAAGATGTATCAATCAAAAATGCATTTTCACACATTACAAGTGGGGAAATTGGGCGGTGAATATCTTGATAGTCACGAGCTTCAAGGTCAGCAGTAACTTTCCCGATATCAACTTTTTCGCCGTACATATTGTCATAATCTTTCATACGTCTTGCGGCTCTAACTTCTGCTTTGCAGTCTACATAAATTTTAAGGTCTGCATCAGGGAAGATTACTGAGCCAATATCTCTGCCTTCCATAACAATATTTTCATTGTTAAGTCTTGTGTTTTGTTGAAGTGTTCTAACAAATTCTCTAATATATGGTTTGCAAGCAATTTTTGCAACAAAGTTACTTACTTCTTCAGAATATAGTTTGTCAGTAATGTTAACGCCGTCAACAATCATAACATTATCTTTGCCGTTGTAGGTGTAAATAACATCAGTTGTTTCTGCAAGATTTTTAAGGGCATCTTCATCAGTTTCAGAAATGCCAAGGCTAAGGGTTTTAACTGTCAGTGCGCGGTAGAGTGCACCAGCACTAAAAAATCCAAAATTTAATTTTTGAGCGATAGATTTAGCTAAGGTTGATTTACCAGAACCAGATGTTCCATCTATAGCAATAATCATAAAATTTATCTCCTTGTATCTATACTATATAATATAGTAATTTTTTAAAAGTGTAAAATAATTTTCAAATATTTGTCAAAATTTTTAAAAAGTTATATACTTTGATTATGAAATCACAAAAGAGAAAAGTAAGCACATTTGGAAAGATAATTAGAATAATTTTAATTATCTTGCTTAGTCCTTTTTTAATTCTGAGAGCAATAGCAATTTCAGTTAAAAAACGCAAAATTGATAAATTAAATGCCCAAAAAGTTGCAATTTTTAATATTTCACAGGTTGATTTGCTATCTGGGATAGAATTTGAGGAACTTTTGCTTGAAATATTTAAAACACTTGGTTATAGTGCTAGCCTCACAAAAACCACAGGCGATTTTGGTGCGGATTTAATTATAGAAAAGAAAGGCAAACGTTACGCAGTGCAAGCCAAGTGTTATACAAAAACTGTAGGTGCCCACGCAGTGCAAGAGGTTATAGGAGCTAAACAGCATTACAGGGCAAGTGACGCCATAGTTGTTACAAATAATTATTTTTCAAATGAGGCAAGGCAGATTGCCGCTGAAAATGATATAGTGCTTCTTGATAGAAACTTTTTTATAAACATTTTGCCAAAAACAAATGTTGCAATTTTTTGTAAAAAAAGCAAATACTGTGCAACAATTGATGAGAATAGAATGCAAATAGAGAGTAAATATCGAAATTGGATATAAAAAATTTTGTCTAACTTTAAATGCTATGAGTAATTTTTAAAAGGAAAGCATACACTATTTTTGAGGTAACTTAGTTGTATGTTTGAACTTACTATTTCTGCATCTATAGAAAAACAAAAATATATTGATAAAATTTTCAAAGAACTGTCAAGTGAAATCAAAACTGACGGCGGAATTGCTGCTATGCAAAACCATAGTAGCAGAAGCAGTTTTGCAATGGCAGTCCCAGCAAAAAAGAAAGAATATTATAAGTCTAAAGTGCTTGAATTTATAATTTCAATGATTACTGACGACTATAAGTTCAACTTTTATAAGGAAAAAATTAGGGCAAATGAATCAAGCATAATTTTTGAATCCTTTTTAAAAGCAATCTCTATTTTTGATAGTGATACTGATAGAGAATTTATTAAGTCGCAGTTAGAGTTTTCTGGTGAGATTTTGGTTGATAGCTTTTACTTTTTTAAACTTCAACCATTAAGAGCAAAGTGGGGTCGCACGGCAGATATAATTAATCAAAATCAAATTTTGCAGAGTAAGTCTTCGATGCTTGAGGTGCTTAAATATTTAACAGCAATGTCTGAAAACTATGCGTCAGTCACAAATATTGTGGTAAGTCCAAAACAGATAAAATTGCTTAGCAATATGAAAAGCAAAAATTTCAAGAGAAATTTTGAGGGTATGTCTGGCTTTTTAACAGAGGTAGTAAAGCTTAATCCAGTAAAAATCAATTTAAAAGTGAGTGAAACTGCAGAAAACAATGATGACATTGTTGATGTTATAAATAGAATATTTACAGATAAAGTGTATTTAACAAATTAATTTTAAAAATTTGTCCCAAAAAATATTGACAAAAATTTTGTATGTAATATAATAAAAGTATATAGACTTGCAGAACAAGTAATTTGCAAACACTGGTTAAGAGAGAGGAAATCCGGGGCTGAAAGTTTCCTTATTAAGCTTGCAATATGAAACCACCTGCATTTTACAAAACTAAATACTTTTAATGAGGTCAAGCCTTGTGCTTGATAAAATAAGGTGGAACCACGGTAAAATTAATATCGTCCTTATGCTAAAATATGTTAGCAGAGGACGTTTTTTCTTTGCTATCTAAAAAAAGGAGAACTTATGAAACTTAAACTTAGAGATGAAATTAAAGAATTTGAAAGTGGAGTAACCACACTTGATGTGGCTAGTTCTATTTCTGAGGGTCTTGCAAGAGTTGCAGTTTGCGGACAAATTGACGGCGAGCTTATTGACCTCAATGCACCAATTGAAAAGGATTGCTCACTTGAAATTATTACACCAAAAAGCCCAGAATATGCTGAGGTGTTAAGGCATACAACTGCACACATTTTGGCTCAAGCTGTAAAAACAATTTATCCAACTGCAAAATGCTGGGTTGGTCCTGCAACCAAGGACGGTTTTTACTATGACTTTGATTTTAAAACTCCAATCACTATTGATGATTTAGCTGTTATTGAGCACGAAATGAATAAAATTATCAAAGCTGACTTTAAGATTGTGCGTAAAGAAATCAGCAAAAAAGATGCAATCAAGCTTATGAAAGAAGCAAAAGAGCCTTATAAGGTTGAACTTATTGAAA
>CAZYYI010000078.1:0-5311 GCA_964651835.1 uncultured Lachnospiraceae bacterium | reverse complement strand
AAACCAATGTTAAGATTGATATTGAAGATGATGGTACAGTTATGGTATCTTCAGCTGTTATAGAAGATTGCTATAAAGCCAAAGAAATTATTGAAGATATAGTTTTTGTTCCAGAGGTTGGTGAAAGATACAATGGTACTGTTGTAAGAATTATGCAATTTGGTGCTTTTGTTGAAATATCTTCTGCTTGTGACGGTATGATTCATATTTCTAAACTTTCAACAAAACGTGTTGAACATGTTGAAGATGTTGTTAAAATTGGCGACAAGGTTGAAGTTGAAGTTATCAAAGTTGATGAAAAAGGAAGGGTTGATCTTAAACTTGTTAAGAAGTTATAAAATAATTTAAAACTGCAATATAAATTTGCAGTTTTTTTTATTATTCTCAAAAATTCTGCATATACTTTAATATGGAAAAATTAAAATCTGAAAAATTTTTTACTGGGGTTGTTTGCAACCTTGTAATTGCTGCACTTATTTTTGTGGTTGTAATGTCTTGTAGTTTAGTTGGAAGAAATAAAGTTGTGGCTACTGGTGGAAACAGCACTTATAATGGCACAATTTATGCAGGTGACAAAAATTCTAACAACGTTTCACTTATGGTAAATGTGTATTGGGGCAATGAATTTTTAGAAAAAATGCTTGATACTTTTAAAAAACATAATATTAAAACCACATTTTTTGTTGGTGGAACTTGGGTAAAAGAAAATAAAGATTTGCTTAAAAGAATTTATAATGATGGTCACGAAATAGCAAGCCATGGTTATAATCATAAAGAACATGGCAATCTATCTTTTGAAGGAAATTATAAAGAAATTAAAGATTGTCACGATATAGTATATGAAACTTTAGGCGTTAAGATGGAACTGTTTGCTCCTCCTGGTGGCTCATATAATAAAAATACCATTAAAGCAGCTGAAGAACTTGGCTATAAAACAATTATGTGGACCAGGGATACTATTGATTGGCGTGATAAAGATACAAAACTTATTATTAGTAGAGCAGTTACAAATATGACTGGTGGTGATTTAATTTTGATGCATCCAACTGCCTGCACAGCTGAGGCGTTAGAAAGTATAATAATGTATGCAAAAGGACATAATATCCAACTTACTACTGTTAGTGATACTTTGGGACTTATTTAACTTTTTTTAAGTTGCTATAATCTTCAAATTGTAAAAAAAATATAAAAAAGTTTTAAAAATATGCAAAATCCGTTTTCATAACGGATTTTTTTGTTGTATAATAAATCTGTAAATTATAGATTATGGAGAGGTTTATGGCACTCAATACATTTTCAAATGGCTTAAGACTTGTTTGTTCGCAAAAGCCAGACAAAAAGGTTGCTTGTGTGGTGCTTCACATTGCGGGCGGTACACAGTCAGAAAAAAATTATCAAAGCGGTATAAGTGATTATCTTACAAAAATCTTGCTTATGGGAACAAGTGAGCATACTAGCAAAGATTCACTTTTAAGTTACGCAAAAAGTTACGGTATAATACTTACCCCACACAACTCTAAAGAGAGCATTACTCTTAGTGCGCTTTGCCCAAGAGAGAGTGTTGAAAAGGCAATTGAAATTTTATCTGAAATTGCTTTTAACACCAGTTTTAATGCTGATGTGGGTGATAAAATCCGTGAAGTTCAACTTGATCAAGTTGCAATGCTTTCTGAAAGCCCAAGCTATGTTATGAATAAGCTTATCAATAGTACACTTTATGCAAGGACTGGTCTTGCCAATCCAAAACCTGGTACTAACATTTCTGTTGCAAGATTTAAAGCTTCAGATGCTAAAGATTATTATGAAAAAGTTTTCACACCAAGAAACACAATAATTTCTGTTGTTGGCGATATTAACCAAGATGAAATTTATGATATTGTTAAAGTTCAATTTTTTGACAAGATGAAAGCTTCAGAAACAGAATATAAAAAACTTAAATATGTTTCTGAAACAAGCAATGTTGTTGGTACTTGCAAAGGTAGAAATAAAAGACTTAATCAAACCAGAATTTCAATTGTTTTTCCAACAGTTTCATTTAAAGAGAATGAAAAGTATTTAATAGAGGTAGTTAAGCCTATTTTATTGAAAAAGCTTAATAATTCATTGTCTTATAAAGATTATTTCAATGAAACCAAAATTTTAACAAAATATTATGCAAATAATGGTAATATTGTTTTTGAAATTAAGGTTGATTATGAATATGCTAAACAACATATTTATAATTTTGTTAACACACTCAATGATGAAATTAAAAATCGTGAAATTAGAAATGAAGAGTTTGAAATTGAAAAACGTGTGTTTATAACAAACTTTATTAATACTTATGACAATGTGCTTGAAAATGCACTTTTATCTGCAAAAACTGTGGCATTAACAAAACAATCATTCAGTGAAAATACTGAAAGATTTAAAATTGAAATGCTTTCAAGCAAAGATGCAAACAAACTTTTAAAGAAAATTCTTGATTTTCGTAAAATGGTGGTTGTATACCTTGGTCACGATATTGCAATAGATTTTGATGATATAATTAATCAAATTTAGTAGGAGATAATTTTGGAAAGATACGGCAGTTCAACAATGACACGTAAGAAAATAGTAGGGCTATTGCTTCTGATAGTTTTTGTTTTGATATTTATTTTTTCTTGTACTTGCTCAGTTTTGCCTTTTGGCAGTATGCTGGTTGGTACTTTTGGTTATATGGTATTTCCGGCTTCAATAGTTTTGGCACTTATTAGTTTAGCAATGTTTTTAGGATTTTCATATAGCAGATCTATAAAACCAACTATCTACTTTATGGTAGCATTTTTTGCAGTGCTTTTAACAATTCATTCAATTGCAACTTACAAATCATTAAACGCAATTGTTGGTGCTGAAACACTTAAAAATTATTTAGCTTTAAATTATGAACATTATTCTTTGCTAGGCAGTTTTGGTTCAATATTTACTGGTATAATTTCATTCTTTATTAGTGGAATGGGCACAGTTGTGCTATTTGTTATCCTCGCTACAATTTTTATTGGACTATTTATTGACTATCAATTTTATGGAAAATATGAAAAGAAGCATATTAAAAAACTTAAAGATAGAAAGATTCGTGAAAAAGTTAATAACAGTGATTTAGATAGAGTAGATGAAAATGTGCCTAATTATTCATTTAAAACTATCAATGAAAACAATATTTTAAGTGAAGTTTCTGTTGATGCTAGTGAATACGAAAATTATAATAATTCAAGTGTAAATTACAATAACAGTGATGTTATTGCAGAGATTTCTGATGAAGAAAACGCAAATTATAATGAAAATAATGATAATAACTATGCAAATCAGCAAAGAGTTACAAGTTTTTATACTGGGCAACCTATAACTGATTATCAAGCAAATTATTTTAATCAAACTCAAAATTATGCTCAAACTCAAAATTACAATGCGGCACAAAATTACAATCAAACACCTAATTATTTTGATAACAGCACTTACGAAGATAAAACTAGCGTTATACCTGATGTTTATGATTACAACGCAAATGAACAGCGTCGTCAATTTATGAACGCAACTTTTGGTATGCAAAATAATATTAATAGTTTTGATAGTACCATAAATTCTGATACAAATGAAAATGTTGGAACTGACTTGTCTGATAATTTCAGCTCAAGTAATTTTAATTCAAATATTGAAGAAAGCGATATTTTAGACTCTACTACATTTAGTTCAAGTTCATTAAATTCAAATAATGATGTAACAAGTTCAAGTATCGATTTTGGTTATAGTAGTAGCATTGAAAGTTCACAAAATTTAAATGAATTTACAAGCAGTGAAAGTGATTTAGAAAATCAAGCAATAGATGATGAGATTTCTAAAATTTTAAATTCTACTGAAGAGGATATTGAGTCTGATATTGAAACTGACTATTCAATTAGTTTAGGTGATGATAATTTAAGTATAAGCGACAGTGATTTAGATGTATCTAAAAATGATTCATTCTTAGCTGAATCAAACAATTTTGGAAGTACATTTAATGAAAATCCTATTGAGTCGCAAAATAGCTTAAATAGTTTTGGCAGTGAAAATATTACTAATTTTGGTAATAGCTTTAATAGCCCAGAACCAAAACAAGAACAAAACTTTAATAGTTCATCACTAAGCAGTCTTTCTTCTCAAAATAACTTTGGTGCAAATTCCGAAAGATTAAATCAAAATTTGAATAGCAATGTAGGTGGGTTATCTAATTTCAATACTACATCTAACTTTAGCCAAAATAGTGCTAGCAATTTAGTTGCAAACCCAACTGTTTCAAATAACAATATTGTGGCAAGTCCAGTTTCTGCTTTTGGAACAAGTAATATTGCTTCAGAAAATAAGCCAGTTATACCTGCAAAAGAGCAGAAAAAACCTTATAGTTTTAACTATGGTATGCCAGGTGTGCGTTATAATCCGCCACCACTAAGTCTTCTTAGAACTCCAAAACCAGATACTGGGGATTATACTGAAGAACAAGAACGTAAATCTAGTCAACTTGAAAATGTGCTTGCTGCATTCAATATTCCAGCAAAGGTTAAAAACATTGTAAGAGGTCCTAAAATTACAAGATATGAACTTTCAGTGCCTCTTGGTGTTTCTGTTAAAAAAATACCTATGTTTGAAAATGATATTGCTGCGGCACTTGCTGCAAAAACTATTGTTATTAAAGCTCCAATACCTGGCAGTTCTTATGTTGGTATTGAACTTGAAAATGATTCATTTTCAACTGTTTATGAAAGGGAACTTTTAGAGTCTGAAGAATTCCAAAACTTTAAAGATCCACTCCCAATTGCAATTGGAAAAGATATTTCTGGCGAAATTATTGTTAAAAGTCTTGCAAAAATGGTGCATTTGCTTATAGCTGGTTCAACTGGCTCTGGTAAATCTGTATTTATTCATAACATTGTTGTAAGTTTGATATTTAAACATAGTCCAGAAGAATTAAGACTTATTATGATTGACCCTAAAAAAGTTGAGTTTAACCGTTATAATGGCTTGCCACATTTGCTTACACCAGAAGTTGTTATGGGTGCAGACAAGGCAATCAATGCACTTAAATGGTCAGTTAAAGAAATGCAAAGGCGTTATGATCTTTTGTCTAAAGCAGGATTTAACAATATTGAACCTTATAACAAGAGTGAAGTTGTTAAATCTGGTCAATTTGAAAAAATGCCTTATATTGTTATTATTGTCGATGAGCTTGCAGAAATTATGCTTGTAAATAAAAAGGAAGTTGAAGCTTGTATTCAAAGTTTAACTCAGCTTGCTCGTGCGTGCGGTATGCACATTATTC
>CAZYYI010000077.1:0-5323 GCA_964651835.1 uncultured Lachnospiraceae bacterium | reverse complement strand
TAAATACAAGGTCAGCACCTCTAAGTTTTTCACAAATTTGATTGCGGCTTTCTTCGGCTGCTTTTCTACCAACCTCTGGGTCAGCACCAGCACCAAGACCTTTTGTCAATTTTTCACCAAGTTGAATTTGGCAAGTAGCATTGCTAAGCATCAAAGCTTGTTTATCAGTGTTTGCAGCGATAAAAGATGCACTTTTAAGCCCAGCAGCAATCATACGGTTAACTGCATTGCAGCCACCACCACCGACGCCTACTACTAAAATTTTACAAATTGGTGTAATATTGTTAATTTCCATAACCTTTTCCCCTTACTTTATTTTACAATTAGTATATCTAACATATCTTGCATATTTAATGCAACAAAAAGTAATCCTTCTTCCGATGTATCAAATGGCTGTGTACTAGCCAAATTTTTAGCTCCAAGCCTTACCACTTGTCTGCCAATTTTTCTTGACATTACATTGACCACACCGCTAATGCTACTCATACCACCGCCAGTCACATAAATTGGCAAAAAGCTAGGCAAGTCATAAGCACATTTGTCAAGACATTTATTAATATATTCGCAGACCATTTCAACTCTTGCAAGCACTATTTCATTAGAAGCTTTGGCTGGATAAGTTTTGATAAACTCATCACCTTCAACCTCATATTCATCAGTATCTTTAGCATTCCAACCAAGAACAATTTTCTTTTTAAGCCTTTTTGCTTCATTAAATGAAATTTTTAAACATTGCGCTAAGTCTGAGGTAATGTAACCACCACCTAGTGAGAAACTACTTAAAAACAAAAGACCATTTCCACGAGAAAGTGCTACACTTGTTGTGATATATCCAATATCCACTAAAAGCACATATTTGTCACGCACACTTGGCTCAAAAAGATAAATACATTCAGCAAGTGCAGAAGATATAAAGCCTTTAATTTCTATTCTAAGTTCTGCAAATATGGCTTTCATCATATTCAAAAATGAATTCATTGCAAGCACATATGATATTTGACCTGTAATTTTTTTAGCCTTTAAACCTATTGGGTCAATTACCCTTTTGCCGCCTTCAAGCTCATAATAGATAACTGAACTATTAATTAATGTGTATCCTGCTTCATTTTCAAAATTATTACCAATCTTTACGATATTGTCAGCATCAAATTTTGAAATCCTTTTAATTTTAGGAAAAGATAGGCTTATATTTTTTGTTACAGCTGAGCAGAACTCAGATGGAACACCCACATAAATTTCAGTAATTTTTATATCAGAAGTAAGTTCAGCATTAGATATAGAGTTTGCAATAGCGTATTTTAGATTATTAGGTTCTAAAAATTCTGCATTCTGAAAGCCGGCATAGGAAACTTCGCCCTTGCCTTTTATATTCAGTGTGCCATTTACACCATTTTCACCAACAAGCGTAACTAGCGACATTGAACCTATATCTAAAATTGCAACACAGTCTTTCATAGCATTCCTTATATAATTTCTCTAATTTTAAGTATATTCACATAACTATAATGTGTCAAATAATTTACTTTTATATTTAAATTTTTTGCGAATTTGTCCATAAATTAAAATAAAAAGAAAAAGAAGCATAAATTTATGCTTCTTCATTATTTTCATTTTCTTTTAAATCTATTCTGGCTCTAATTACGCCGTTTACATTTTCAACGATTATTGTATTTGCTTGATTTGGTATATATGGTTTTTTTAAGTAATCTGGATCATCAGGGTTTGGCTCTTGATCCGCATTATAAACGGTGATTGCATGCTTAACTTTTTCAGTTATATCATCATTTCCCTTTACCAAAATTTTAGTGCCAAATTCAGATAAAGTAATTTCTAAAGCATATTCACCTGTTTTATTTACTTTTATTGATGAAACCTGTTCAAAAGAAGTAACCCTTGCATATATGCCCTCAGTAGCCGCATTTAAATAATTTTTTATAGAAGTTTCATTTTCACCAACAATAAAATTACCTTTTTCAGAATGAATGGTAAGTGTACTTGGGTCAACTTCAACAGTTCTTTTATAGTATACACTTTTGGTATCAATATCTGTAGAACTAATACCCTGTTCAAGTACTTTAAACTCTTTGTCTAAAATATACCATTTAGATGAATCGTTTGTATCTTGAACTCTATAACGCATTTCACGTTCTGATATATATACTCTTATTACATTTGGAAAATATTTAATAACTTGCTCAACTTTTATGTATGGATTTTCTTTTTCAATTTTTTGAACACAACTATCTGTTTTGTAAAAAAACATATTTGCATTATACAAAAATTCACCATCTGCAAGCACTTTATCTTTTATACCATCTTCTAGTCTTGTCTCACTAGCATCAAGCCTTGCCCTAAATTCAATATCTACAGTTCTAAGTCTAAACACAAATGAAAAGACCACTGCAATAGCAATAACACAAAAACAAATACTACCAAAAATAATCCAAAATTTCTTTCGTTTACTTAGCATTTTATTCTACCTTTTCAATATTTGCTCCCAAACTTTTCAAGTTCTTTTCAAGGTTGTAGTAACCCCTTTCAATATGGAAAATTTCATTAACCTCGGTAGTGCCCTTTGTTGCAAGCCCTGCAAGTACCAATCCTGCACCGCCTCTAAGGTCAGGACAAGTTACCACAGCCGGTTTAAGCTTACTTACACCAACAACTGTTGCATACCTTTCACTAACATTTATTTTAGCACCCATTTTAAGAAGTTCTGCAACCACTTTAAATCTTGCTTCAAAAACTGTTTCGTGAATTATAGATGTTCCCTTTGAAATTGTTTGCATAACCAGCATTGGAGATTGCAAATCAGTTGGAAATCCTGGGTAAGTTTCCGTTTCAATTTTTTCTATTGATTTGAGCCTTGAAAAGTTCTCTAATGTTATTTTATCACTAAATAGGTTAATATTGCAACCGGAATTACGCAAAAAAATGATAAGTGGCAATAAATAATTAGGATCAATGCCCTCAATTTCTATTCTTCCGCCACACATTGCCCCTGCAATAAGGTATGTTCCAGCGGCAATTCTATCACCCATACACTTAAAAGAAGTGCCGTGAAGCTGTTTTACACCATAAATAACTATGGTTTCATAGCCAGCTCCATAAACTTTTCCACCCATGCTATTAATAAATCTTGCAAGTTCTGCAATTTCAGGTTCACGAGCGCAATTTTTTATAACAGTAATTTCGCCGTCAAGCAGTGTTGCTGCCATCATAATATTTTCAGTTGCACCAACACTTGGAAAAGATAGTTCAACCACCGAGCCATAAACTTTGCTTGCGTCACAATATATTAAATCATTGGTAAAAGAAAATTTTATACCAAGTTTTTTAAGTCCCGCAAGGTGTATATCTATAGGTCTTTTGCCTATATCACAGCCACCAGGATATGTAAAAATTGCCTTTCTATATTTAGAAATTATTGAGCCCATCATAAATATACTAGACCTAAGAGTCTTGGTTTCAGCCATTATAACAGATGTACTCCTAATGCTTCCACTAATAATTAGGCTGCCATTTTTAAATTCAACCTTTTTGCCCAATTTTTCTAGAATTGCAGCCATTTCAATAACATCTAAATACATTGGTATGTCTTGAATTTCACACTCTTCATCACACATTATAGTAGCTGCAATAATTGGAAGTATTGCATTTTTTGCCGAATCAACTTTTAAGTTACCAAAAAGTTTATTTCCGCCATTAATCACAAATTTCATATATCACCTATTTCCTTTACTATCAAAATATTCAATTTTTAAAATTTTTGTCACTAAAAAACTCAACCGCTTGGTTGAGTCTATTTTTATCATATTTTTAATAAATAATATTTTACCAATAAATTATATAATTGTTGGATTTTCTTTTAAGATAATTTCTAAATCATTGTATTTTTTTTTCAAATTTATTAAATCTTGTTCTAAATCTGTTGCTGATTTTGCAAATATATTTGGGTTTGCAAGAAACAGCAAATCCAAATCAGATTCTGGGTATCCAAAACCTACTAACAACATACAATTACCAATAAATTCTTCGTAAGTTGTTACTTCCAACATCGGCGATATATTTTTAATATCTTCTATTTCTAAATCAGAAATATCATATTGTTTGATAAATTCAATTATTCTTTCATCCATATTATGACATCCCATATTCTTTTTCTATAAAATTATTCTCTTCCTCAGTAAAAGCAATTTTCTCTTCGCTATAAATATTCATAAGCATTTCTTCAATTGCTTCATATGAAAGATGATACATTTCCATTAATTCATCACTGCTAATATTATATTTGATTTGAAAATTTTTCTCAGTTTGCAATAAATCATACAAAGGAATTTTGTAATTAAGTTTATTTTGCAAATACTTTAATCTTGCAAATGTTTTATTTTGACTAAACAAGAACCAAATTCTACTCAAAATATCTTCTCTTGTTGCCACTTGTCTTAATATTAAGTATCTAATTTTTAATGTGTTTGTTGGCACAGTTAGGAAATTAGGTTTATCCACAATTACATTTTTAGGAATATTTAAATCTGAAATTTGCTTATATTTCTCTTTTACACTTTCTTCTGAAAAACCAATTAAAGTAGACGAAATTTTTAACATCTTTATAAACTCTGTTTTATTTATATTCAATTCTTCTTGATAAAATTTCGCTTTCGCCTTTACACTTTCTTCTGATAAATTAAATAATGCTGGAAAAATTTTTAACATCTTTATAAACTCTGTTTTATCTAAATTAAATTCTTCTTGATAAAATTTTACTTTCGTCTTTACTTTTTCATCTGATAAACTCAATAATGTTGGAAAAACTTTAACCATCTTTATGAATTCTGTTTTGTCTATATTAAATTCTTCTTGATAAAATTTCGCTTTCGCCTTTACTTTTTCTTCTGATAAACTAAATAATGTAGGTTGAATTTTCAACATCTTTATAAACTTTGTTTTGTCAATACTAAATTCTTCTTGATAAAATTTTACTTTCGATTTTACACTTGCCTCTGAATAGCCCAATAATGCAGGCAAAAATTTTAACATCCTTATAAACTCTGTTTTATTTAAACTAAATTCTTCTTGATAAAATTTCGCTTTTACTTTTACACTTTCTTCTGATAAACATAATAATGCAGGAAAAACTTTTAAAATCTTTATGAATCTTGTTTTATCTAAATTAAATTCTTCTTGATAAAATTTTGCCTTCGCTTTTACGTTTTCTTCTGAATAACCGAGTAATGCAGGCAAAAGTTTTAACATCTTTATAAATTCTTTTTTGCTTATATTAAATTCTTCTTGATAAAAATTCGCTTTCTTTAACGCTTTT
>CAZYYI010000076.1:0-5330 GCA_964651835.1 uncultured Lachnospiraceae bacterium | reverse complement strand
CAACAATGGTAAGTTCAACAAAGTTAGGTGGTTCAACGCTGAATGCTTCAC
Source organism: uncultured Lachnospiraceae bacterium (assembly GCA_964651835.1). Classification (GTDB taxonomy): domain Bacteria; phylum Bacillota; class Clostridia; order Christensenellales; family UBA1242; genus RGIG1681. The sequence goes on along the minus strand of CAZYYI010000076.1, from coordinate 5,279 downwards.
CCTTGTAGAATTGAATTGTAACGTCCATATTCTCAACAATATAGTTAAGTGCGTCTTCAACTTGGTCTTTGTTAAGTGGCAATTGCTCATAGGTTTCATTATCCATAAAGTAATAAAGCCCAGCATCGCTGTAAAGATATTGCATTTGTTTTCTTTCAATTTGTGCTTTTTCAAATTTTGTAACTGGGTTAAATGTAAGTTCAATAACTTGTCCAGTTATAACATTTTTAAGTTTTGTTCTAACAAACGCTGCACCTTTACCTGGTTTAACGTGCAAAAAGTCTACAACAACATAAACTTTACCTTCATATTCAAAAGTAACGCCTTTTCTTAAATCGCCTGCTGTAATCATAAATTCCTCCAAAAAAACATATTCACTAAATGTGCTAAAAGTATAATAACACAAAATATACCAAAAAGCAATGTTTTAAACCCAAAATATTAACTGTTTTGATAAATGTTTCGCATAATAACAGCGTCCCTAGTCTGTTTACCTCGAGATTCTGACACTATGCACGCTTCTACATTATATTTTTTGAGCACTTTTGCAAGTGGCTCGAACTCTGGTCCATACATATTATCATCAAAAGTCAAGTGCTTAATTTCACCCTTCTTTCCATACTCTATCTTTGAAAAATGAATATGCACTTTGTTAAATCTATCGCCAAGATATTTTTTAAAAACTTCAAAAACTTTTGCAAAATCATCTTCTGTTTTAAGGCTGCCACCAGTAAACGCGTTGACATGCCCAAAGTCAATAGTTGGAATAATTCTGTCATCAAGTGCACAAATTTTTGCAATCTCTTCTACCGTGCCAATCTGCCCGTGCTTGCCCATAGTTTCTGGACAAAGGTAATAATCACCCAAGTCATAAGTTTTTAAAATTTCTATCAAGTTTTTTATATTATTGTAAACATTTTCAAAGGCTTGCTCTCTATCCATTTTTAAAAGTGTTCCTGGATGAAACACAAGTTTTTTAGCTTTAAGCAGTTTCATTTTTTGAAGGCATGCTATGATATACATATTAGACTTTTCAACCATCAGAGGATCTATATTTGAAAAGTTTATAAAATATGGTGCATGAACTGAAACTTCAATACCTGCCTTTTCAAACAAATCACCAAACTGTTTAGCGGTTTCATCACTAAGCCTAACGCCATTTGTCATTGAAAGTTCATAACAAGAAAGCCCATTATTTAATATCCACTCTGGCATTTCAAGTGTTGATTTATGATTTTCTAAAAAATCATCACACATTCCAGATGGTCCAAACTTAATCATAAAACCCCCTTTATTAATCAAGTAAATTAATAATTTTAACTAGCTTGCCATTATCTATTTTATACATTCCGACAATATCATTGTTATATTGGATAAAAAATATTTCATCACAAATTAAATCACTGTCTATTTCGCTTGTATATACACTTACTCCATTTGACAATTTTTTAAAGATATTTTCATTAACAATTATTATCTTTAAATTATTGAAAACATCAGTCACTTTTAATATTTTTTTAGATTGTTCAAATTCTTCAAGCGTAATAGCATTATTAATATCGAACAATCCACTTTTTACTCGAATAATAGAAAAAGTGGTCGAAATGCTGTTAATTTCAGATGCTATGTCTGACATAAGTGTACGAATATAAGTGCCAGCCGAGCATTTTACTCTAAATAAAAACTCATTTTCTTCATCGCAAGCTGAAACAATTATACTTTCAATTTTTATGGTTTTTGGTGCAATTTCAAAATCTGCATTACTGCGTGCTAAGTCGTATGCCCTTTTGCCATCAATTTTAACTGCTGAAAATTTTGGTGGAGTCTGTTTGATTTCACCTAAAAATTTTGGCAATATGTTTTCAATATCATTTAAACTAACAACTCTATCAATCTTTTTTATAACCTTGCCAAAACTATCAAGTGTATCAGTTTCTATACCAAACTTAACTCTTGCAACATACTCTTTTTCTTTATTCAAAAAGTAATCAAAATATTTGGTTGCCTTACCAACAGCAATTGGAAGCACTCCCGCTGCTGCTGGGTCAAGCGTACCTAAATGTCCCACTTTTTTTGTACCAAGAATTTTTTTTACTTTTGACACAACTGCAAATGAGGTCATACCTGTTGGTTTAATTATATTTACAAATCCTGTACAGCTCATTTTTTCCACCCATTAACAGCAAGCACGGCATCTACTAATTTTTGCTTAACTTCTGCGTATTCACCAAAAATTTTGCAGCCACTTGAATTATAGTGTCCACCACCACCAAAATACTCTGCCACTGCCCTTGCAGACACATCACCTTTAGACCTAAGTGATGTCCTGAAATAACCCTTATCATCTTCAGATGACAAAATTGCAAACTGCACGCTTTCAAGCTGCAGTGGTAAATCTGGGATAGCATCAAGATCATCTAAAGTAACACCATTTTCTATAAATTCATTATGACTAAACATTATAATTGCAAGTTTGTTATTTGCAAAAAACTCTATCTTTTTGTAAGCAAGTTTAAGCATATTAAATACTGGCATAGACATTTGATTAAAAAGTTCTGAAATAATGTCACTTAAATTCAAATTGCCAAGTTTTAAAAGTTTTGAAATTACAAGCAAGGTATCCTCAGTTGTATTGTGCATAAAACGCCCAGTATCTGTTAAAATACCAGAAATTAAATTTCTACAAATACTAGGAGTAAATTTTATTTTGAGTTTATTAAAAACATCGAACAAAAGTTCTGAAGTTGAAGATATTTGTTTTACATAATTAAAATTGCAAAACTTTTCATTTGCTTCAAAATGATGATCAATGCAAAGTGTTGTTTTAACACCACGTCTATAATAAAATTTATACTTGCCAAGCCTAGATTCATTTGGCAAATCTAAAACAACAGCTAAATCATAACTATCACAAGATTTTTTATTAATAAAACTTATATCGCCATAAAATTTGAAATTTTCTGGAAATTTTGAATGAATAAAAACATCTACTTTTTTACCCATACTTAGCAATGCTTCTCTAAGTGCAAGACTTGAACCCATTGCATCACAGTCAGTATTAATATGGGCATAAATAGAAACAGAATTTGCATTTGCAAGTATCTTTGCTGCGTCTTCTGCATTAATTATCATTATTTTCTCCATTATCATTATTTTTTAAGCTGATATCTTCACTTTCAATCTGTTCAAATAATTTGAGCACTCTTTCAGCCTTTTCTTCAACATCATCAACCAAAAACATTAAATCTGGCATTTTTCTAAATTTTACCTTATGTGCTAAGGCATATCTAATTGTTTTTTTATTTTCATTAAGCTTAGCAACAACAAACTCTTTATTGTGTTCACCACCAAGCACACTCACATAAATTTTAGAAAGCGAAAAATCGGCATAGGTTTCAACTTTTAAAATTGAAATGATTGAGTTTGTAAAAACTGAGTCATCTAATCTTGAAATAATACTCATTAAATGTTTTTGAATTTCAGAATCAACTTGATTCATTCTTTTACTTGCTGTCATATTAACCTCACAAAAATGGGTGCAAAATTGCACCCTTTAATATTAATTTATTCTTTGAAGAGTGTAGGTTTCAAAGGTATCACCAACTGCAAAATCAGTAAATCCTGCAAAAGTAACACCGCATTCAAATCCTGCATCAACATCTTTAGCTTCATTCTTTTCTCTTTGAAGTGAACCAATTGCACCTTCAAAGATAACTTTATCATCTCTAATCACTCTTACCTTGCTATCTCTTGAAATCTTACCATCAAGAACATAAGTACCTGCAATAAGACCAACTTTGCTAGCTTTAAAGGTTGCTCTGATTTCAGCATGACCAGTAATAACTTCCTTATATTTTGGAGTAACCATTTTGCTGATTTTTTCAGTTACAAAGTCAATAACTTCATAGATGATTTTTGAATTTTTGATTTCAACCTTATATTTATCTGAAAGGACTTTTGCTTTAAAGTCTGTTTTTGTGTTAAATGCAATAATAACTGCATTTGATGCTTGAGCAAGGCTAACATCATTTTCATTAACAGCACCAACACCGCCACTAACAAATCTAACTTTAACTTCTTCATTCTGTATGACTGAAAGCGAACTTCTGAGAGCCTCAACTGAACCTTGAACATCGGCTTTAACAATAACATTAAAGTCTTTAAAGTTACTATCTGCAATCTTATTCATCATATTTTCAATTGAAAGGTCAGCACTCTTAATCATTTCAACTTTAGCAGTATTCTGTCTTTCTTGAGCTACTTGTTTACTCATTTTTTCATCAACAACAAAGAGCTCATCACCAGCATTTGGCACGCCGCTAAGACCAGTAATTTGAACTGCTGTTGATGGACCAGCACTCTTAATTCTTTCGTGCTTATCATTAATCATAGCACGAATTTTACCAGTACAAGTACCTACAACCACATAGTCACCAACATTAAGTGTACCATTTTGAACAAGCACTGATGCAACAGCACCAACACCCTTATCAAGCTTAGCTTCAATAATTGAACCTGATGCTTTCCTAGATGGATTTGCTTTAAGGTTTTGATATTCAGCAACAAAAAGCACCATTTCTAAAAGTTTATCAATATTTTGATTATGTTTTGCAGAGATTGGAACCATTATTGCATCACCGCCCCATTCTTCTGGCAAAACGCCATAGTTTGCAAGCTGAGTTTTAACGTTTTCAATATTTGCTTTTGGCACATCAATTTTGTTAATTGCAACAATCATAGGACATTTGATTTGTTTGATTTGATTGATACATTCAACAGTTTGTGGCATAACGCCGTCATCAGCAGCAACCACCAAAATTGCAATATCAGTAAGTTTTGCACCACGTTCACGCATTGCAGTAAAAGCAGCGTGTCCTGGTGTATCAATAAAGGTGATGTCCTCATTATTAATATTTATGGTATAAGCACCGATACTTTGTGTGATACCACCAGCCTCTCCGCTAACAACATTAGTTTTACGGATTTGGTCAAGAAGAGATGTTTTACCGTGGTCAACGTGACCCATAACGCAGACAACTGCTGGACGTTTAACAAGGTCTTCTTCTTTATCTTCAATGCTGTTATAAGTTTCAGCAAGTCTTTCTTCAAATGACTTTGGAGCTTTCTTTTCAAGAGTAATACCAAATTCAGAAGCAACAAGTTCTGCAGCTTCATACTCAATATTGCTATTCATATTATCCATCATTCCAAGAAGCATAAATTTCCTCATAAGTTCTAGAACAGATTTACCAATTGTTTCATCCAAAATTCTACCTGTT
>CAZYYI010000075.1:0-5465 GCA_964651835.1 uncultured Lachnospiraceae bacterium | reverse complement strand
TGCAACATAATATGGTGACTTCATTCTTCCTTCAATTTTAAAGCTATAAACTCCAGCATCAAATATTTTATCTAAATATTCAATCAAACATAAGTCTTTACTATTAAAAATATAAGTTCCTCTATCGTCTTCTTCTAAATCAAATTTATCATCTGGTCTAGTTTCTTCAGTAACTGAATATTTCCATCTACAAGCCTGCACGCATTCGCCATGGTTAGAATCTCTATTGGTTAAATAATTTGATAACAAACATCTTCCGCTGTAACTTATGCACATTGCCCCGTGTACAAATGCTTCAAGTTCGAGTCCAGGGTTTTCTTCTGATATCTTTTTTACTTCATCAATATTAAGTTCTCTAGCAAGTACTACTCTTTCAGCACCTAGGTTATGCCAAAACTTAGCTGCATAGGCATTCGTAGTATTTGCTTGAGTTGAAATATGTATAGGTAAATTTGGAAAATTCTGTTTTACCACAGAAAATATGCCGAGGTCAGATATAAGCACACCATCAACCTTTGCATCTACCAATGTTTGTACATAACTAATCAAATTATCAAAATCATTATGTCTTGCATAAACATTTAAAGTGACATAACCTTTTTTGCCGTATGAATGAATAAGTTTCATAGTTTCTGAAATTGATTCATTTTCAAAGTTTGTACCAAATGCTCTAAGTCCATAATTTTTTCCAGCAAAATAAACTGCATCTGCACCAAAGTGCAAAGCAGTTTCAAGTTTTTCTCTATCGCCAGCTGGCGCTAATAATTCAATTTTGCTTTTGTTCATTTTTACCTTTTTTGGCAATTATTATGCCATCATCTATGTTTTTTAATTCGAAATCTGTTAGTTCAGTTGAATTTTTGCAGTTTTCGATAAATTCATTTAATCTTTTAATGATTGTTTTAAAACGCTTTGTTGGTGCGTCATTGCTGCCATCAACATAACCTCTAAAAAGCACATTATCAGCTACAAATGTTCCTCCAGAAGATAACAAAACTAATAATAAGTTTAACATTTGAGTATATTGAGCTTTTGGTCCATCTAAAAATATAAAATCAAAATATCCTTTATATTTATTTGATGCCACCATATTTGCTAATACTACAAGGCAGTCGTCATAAATAATTTTTACTCTCTTGCCTAATTTATGAGATTTAAAATTTGCTTTTGCTTGTTTTACAAGTTGTTTGTTATGTTCAATAGTTATTAAATCTACACTGCATGCTTCTAGCATAGTTATACCGCTATAGCCTACAGCAGTGCCAATTTCAAGTATGTGTTTTGGTTTAACTTCTTTTACAAGTTCTTCAAGTAAATTATGTGCGTTATCTTTTACTATTGGCACACCATAGTTTTTAGCCTTAGATTTTATAAAATTTATATCCATAATTATATTCTAAATATGATTGGTAATATCATAGGTGTTCTCATAGTCTTTTTATAGAAAAAGTTTCTAAGAGGTTTGCGAATTTGATTTCTAATTTCATTCCAATCGTGATTTTCTCTAAAATTTAAAACGTTAATAGTATCAAGCAAAACTTGTTTTGCTTCTTCAACCAAAGTGCTTGCTTCATCTGTATAAACAAAGCCACGAGTAATAAGGTATGGTTCACTAACAAGGTCGCCAGTTGAGTCTGATACGCCCATAACTACAATAACAAGCCCATCTTCTGAAAGTAACTTTCTGTCACGTAAAACTACGCTTCCAACGTCACCAATACCAAGACCATCAACAAGTTGTTCACCAGCTTGTACATTGCCCTTTAATACCATTGTGTTTTTGGTAAGTTCAACAACATTACCAATTTCTGGAATAATACAGTTAGTTTTTGGCATACCAAGTTTTTCAGCCATAATAATATGTTCTTTTAAATGGCGATATTCGCCATGTACAGGTATAAAGAACTTTGGTTTTAAAAGATTATGAATTATTTTTAATTCTTCTTGACAAGCGTGACCAGATGCATGGACATTTTCATCAACAACAATAGCACCCTTTTTATAAAGGTTATTTATTACATTGTTAATCATTGATTCATTGCCAGGAATTGGTGAACTTGAGAATATTACAGTATCGTTATCGCCAATTTCAACTCTGCTAAACTCTCCGCTAGCAAGTCTTGAAAGTGCACTTCTTGGCTCGCCTTGGCTACCAGTTGATAGAACTAAAACATTTTTATCTTCAAGTGAAGCAATTTTTTCAATATCAATAAATACGCTTTTATCAAATTTAAATGCTCCAATTTTCATGCCTGATTCAATATTGTTAAGCATACTTCTTCCAACTACTGCAACACGTCTGTTATATTTGATTGCGAGGTTAATAATTTGTTGAACACGATAAATATTACTTGAGAAAGTTGCTACGAAAATTCTTCTTTCAGAATTGTCCATAAATACTCTTTCAAGTCTTTCACCTACACTTTTTTCAGATGGTGTATAGCCGGATCTTTCAACGTTAGTGCTTTCGGCAAGCATAAGTGTAACACCCTTTTTACCAATTTCAGCGATTCTTGGCAAATCAATAACTTCACCATCAAGTGGTTCATAGTCTATTTTAAAGTCACCAGTGTGGAAAATTGTTCCTGCTGGTGAATCGATTGAAAGTGCAAAAGCTCCAGGAATTGAGTGGTTTACTTTAACAAATTCAACTGTAAAACAACCAAGTTTAATAACATAGCCAGGTTTAACACAAATACCTTTTACGCCAGTGATTTTATGTTCACGAATTTTGTTGTCAAGCAACGTTAAAGTGATTTGGCTACCATATATAGGTGCTTTAACATCTTTAAGTAGATATGGCAAACTTCCAATGTGGTCTTCGTGACCGTGAGTTATTACTATTCCCTTTAATTTATGTGCATTTTCTTTTACATATGTGAAATCTGGTATAACTAAATCTACACCAGGCATGTCGTCACTAGGAAATGCCAAACCGCAGTCAATAATAATCATATCATCGCCACATTCAATTGCAGTCATGTTTTTGCCAATTTCACCAATACCGCCAAGAAAAATAACTTTAACTTTATTTCCAGCAGACTTTTTGTTGTTAGGTCCTGCGTTGCTTGTTAAAAGTTTTTCCTGCTCTAAATTGGTCAAATAATTTAAATCTGGATTAATTGAATTTTGGTGCGCATTTACCTTTTCTACTAATCCTTTAGGAAGTGCAGATTTTAAATTTTGGCTATTAACTTGGTTATTTGAATTATTTGATTTTGGTTTACGGATACCGACGTTATATGAACCATTAATTTGTTCAGTTTCAGTAAATGAACGTTTTTTAGTTGGATTGAATCCAACAGATTTTGTGCTACCATTAGCACTGACATTTGTGGAATTGTTTTGATTTTGAGTATTAGTATTATTTTCTTCCATATTATTTCCTTGTTTAATTATTTTTTGTTTTAGCTTTTTTAGCTTTAGCCTTTGTTTGTTTGTCATTGTTTTTTGCATTTTTGTTTTCAGGTATTTCAATTATTGTTACTTCATCTTGTTTAACTTCGTATTTAATTGGATTATAGATTAAATTTTGATTTAAATAGTATCGCTTACCTATTGTATTGAAATAAATAACCATATAATAGATTGCCAAGAATACAAATGTTGCAGGTATAGTTACTATTGCACCAGCAAAGAAAGTAAATAAAATTATAAATCCATTTATTAAAATTATAGTTAATGTTACTGCAATGCTAGTAGATAAAATCTTCCAAAACTTTTTCCACATAACCGCAATGCCCTTTCCTAAAGCTTTAAATGGACTGCAATTATTTTCTACCATATAACCTGTGTAACAAGAGAAAAGTGTAAATTTAAAAGATTTAAGTATAATGTAAAATAAAGATAAAATTATAAGTCCTATAATTGAACTGAGTATAGTTTTTGCAGTTAAGATATAAATACTAATTAATAGAATGTCAAGTACAAGAAATGGTAAATTAAATAGTATGTTGCAAAGTGCATACAAAAGTGATTGCAGCCAAGTTCTTAAACCATTTTGAACATAACCAACATTCATATTCATAGAAAGCTTTTGTAGAAGAATTGATGAGATATTATAGTAAGACATTTGCACTAAGATAAATGGTAATATAAAACATAAAATAATAAGAGATATAAAGCTTAGCCAAATACCTGAAAAGTTTTCTATAAAAATTACATTTAGTATATGAGAAAAAAGCTTGCTGATGTTAAATGCTAGTTCACTAGGTGTACTATAAGCAGTTTCAATCAAAACTTTAATTTCATGAAATACCCCATTAGAAGATAATAACCTTATTATTGGTGAACCAGTAAAGTATGCAAAAACAGCAAACAATACTGCATAGATAAAAAGATATAAAAGTTGTTTCCAAACAAGTGCAAAGTTTGAAGTTAACAACTTCACTGAATTTTTGTAAGACATAAGAATCCACCTTAACTTTTCTTTACAAATTAAAATATTCTAAAAAAAACTTTAATCTTGATAAAATTATATTATAAAGTTTGTCTAAAATCAAGTTATTTAATAAAGTTATTAAAATTTATTAAAAATATATCAATTAAATTATAATCTCAAATAATTTAATTTATAACATAAAAAATGGAGAAATTTTTAAGATTTCCCCATTTTTTGTGTAATTTTATATGCATTTTGCAGAAAATTATAATATTAAAGTAGATTTTGGTTTTCAGGATTTATTGGTGATGGTATATCTACAATAATATTATTTGTTGTTTCGCTATCATTATTAAAATTTTCATCGTTAAGCATAATGTTATTTTCTGTTTGACTTTCAATTACAATATTGTTTGAAGATTCATTATTATTAATATCAGAAATTTCAATATTATTTAAAATATTTACTTCATCAAGCTTTTCTTCAGTAACTGTAATTGGTTCAATATTATTTAAAATATTTTCTTCTGTTGCAATAATTTTTTCAGTTTCTTCAATAATCACTTTTTCAGTTTCTGTGTTTTTTGAATTTTCAGTTTCTGTTTCTTTAACAGTTGTTGTTTCTGTTTCTTTGTCTTGTTTGAAACTTTGTTCATCATTCGTACTATTTCTAGTAGTTGCGCTCTTCTCAGCATTTGATATGGGTAGCATTCCTATTTCCTTTCCTGTTGGTGGTGCAACGATACCGCATATAACAAGAATACCACATAGTGCAGTAAATAAATCATTGTATAAAGTTTCATCTATAGTGAATCCGAAGTTTTGTCCTACAACTTTAATTACAAGAAATATTGCACTGGCAAGACTTACCCAAAAACTGTAAGATTTCATTCTAATTTTAATGCTCATCTCTTACCTCGTTTTTTTAAATATTCTTCTAAATTGTTTAAAGAAGTAATAGTTTGTATTACATCTATATAGTTTTTATTTTTATATTCAATTTTCATTGTTTTGTACCGACATATTTTCGTGGTATGAGAAGGATTCACTCGGAAATATGAAAGGTGTCTATGACTGGACTGAT